>CAZOXD010000029.1:0-34297 GCA_964583525.1 uncultured Pseudomonadota bacterium | reverse complement strand
ATGAGCAAATCCTGGATCGAAAAAACCGCCGAGGCCCTGAGGCTGATTCCCTCGCTGCCGGAATACCCGCAGTTGGGCGAGGGCGAGGAAAACCTGCCCGGCCTGCAAGTGACGGAACTGGAGAAGTTCCCGCCCCCGGAGCGTTGGAAGGACTGGGAGGAATACGAGGCCACCCAATGGCCGAAGCGGGTCAAGCGGCGCTATCACCTGGTGCCCACCACCTGCTTCAATTGCGAGTCCGCCTGCGGGTTGATGGCCTACGTGGACAAGGACGCCGGCGCCGTGCGCCGCTTCGAGGGCAACCCGCACCACCCCGGCTCCCGGGGCCGCCTCTGCGCCAAGGGCCCGGCCACCATCAACCAGATCAACGATCCCGAGCGCATCCTCTATCCCCTCAAGCGCAAAGGCCCCCGCGGGGCTGGGCAATGGGAGCGCATCGGCTGGGAGCAGGCGTTGCAGGAAATCGCCGCTGGCATCCGCACTGCCCTGGAGGAGGAACGCCACAACGAGATCGTCTACCATGTGGGGCGTCCCGGCCACGCCGGGTACATGGACCGCGTCCTGCGGGCCTGGGGCGTGGACGGGCACAACAGCCACACCAACGTCTGCTCCTCCGGCGCCCGGCTCGGATACGCCATCTGGCAGGGAATCGACCGCCTTACGCCCGATTACGCCAACGCCCACTTCATCCTGCTGCTCAGCTCGCACCTGGAGACGGGGCATTATTTCAATCCCCACGCCCAGCGGATCGTGGACGGGATGATGAACGGCGCGCACCTGGCCGTGATGGATCCCCGCCTTTCCAATACGGCCAGCCTGGCCCGCTATTGGATGCCCACCACCCCCGGCAGCGAAGCGGCGGTATTGCTGGCCATGGCGCGGGTGATCCTGGCGGAGAACCTGTTCAACCGGGAGTTCATGGAAGAATGGGTCAATTGGCGCGAATACCTGACCGCCCGCTTTTCCAAGGAACCCCATACCTTCGATCACTTCATCGAGAAGCTGCTGGAAGTCTACGCCGAGTTCACCCCCGGGTTCGCGGCCGCGGAGGCGGACATCGATCCGGAGTTGATCGTGACCGTGGCCCGCCGCATCGGGGCGGCCGGCACCCGTTTTGCCGCGGACAACTGGCGGGGGCCTGCCGCCGGCCACCTGGGCGGGTGGCAGGTTTCGCGCGCGCTGCACTTCCTCAACGTGCTCACCGGAGCCGTGGGGGCCAAGGGGGGGTCGCTCCCCAACGCCTGGAACAAGTTCCACCCCACCTTCTTCGACGATCCCCCGGCGCAGAAGTTCTGGAACGAGCTGCACTTTCCGGACGAATACCCCCTCGCGCATTTCGAGTTGAGCCCGATCCTGCCCCACATGCTGAAAGATGGGCGGGGCCGGATCGATACGTATTTCACACGGGTGTTCAACCCTGTGTGGACCTACCCTGACGGATTCAGCTGGATCGAGGTGCTGCGGGAGCAGAAGTTCATCGGCACCCACATCGCCCTCACTCCCACCTGGAACGAGACGGCGTACTACGCGGACTACGTCCTGCCCATGGGCCTCGCTTCCGAGCGCCACGACCTGAACAGCTACGAGACCCATTCAGGCACCTGGATCGCCTTCCGGCAGCCGGTGCTGCGGCGCTTTCTGGAGGAGCAGGGCAAGCCCGTGGAATTCACCCACCAGGCCAACCCCGGTGAGGTGTGGGAGGAGGACGAGTTCTGGATCGAACTGTCCTGGCGGATCGATCCCGATGGCAAACTGGGCATTCGCAAGCACTTCCTCAGCCCCTACCGCAAGGGGGAGAAGGTGACCATCGAGGAATACTACCGCTACATCTTCGAGCGGGTGCCCGGGTTGGAGAAAGAGGCGGCCAGGGAGGGCATGGATCCCTACCAGTACATGACCCACTACGGCGCCTTCGAGGTGGAACCGCCCGCCTATGAAAAGCACCTCGCCGAAGTCGGCAAAGCGGCGCTCAAGGGCGCCAGGAAAAACAAGG
This sequence comes from uncultured Pseudomonadota bacterium, assembly GCA_964583525.1. Taxonomy (GTDB): domain Bacteria; phylum SAR324; class SAR324; order SAR324; family JACQKK01; genus CAZOXD01. Next base: position 32,304 of record CAZOXD010000029.1, on the reverse strand, counting down.
ACACCGGACTGATCGTCGGCAAGGGAGGCGAATCCCTGGCCGTGGAAATCAAGGGGAAGCCCCGGGTGGGCTTTTCCACGCCCTCCCGGCTGCAGGAATTCTTTTCGCCGACCCTGGAAGAATGGGGTTGGCCCGAGTACGCCATCCCCGGATACATCAAGAGCCACGTGCATCGGGACAACCTGGACCCGGCGAAGAACGAGTACGTGCTGCTTCCCAATTTCCGGCTGCCCAATCTGATCCACAGCCGCTCGAGCAATTCCAAGTGGCTGGTGGAAATCGCCCACCGCAACCCGGTGTGGATGAACAGCATCGACGCCAAGCGCTTCGGCTTCGCTACCGGCGATCTGGTCAAGCTGGTCACCGATATCGGCTCGTTCATCGACAAGGTGTGGGTCACAGAGGCCATCAAGCCCGGCGTTATCGCCTGTTCGCACCATATCGGGCGCTGGAAGCCTTCCCATGCTTCCAGTGTTTCCAGTGGCAGGGGCGAAGATACCAGGGAATACGGTGAAGCGGCCGCGGGGGCATCCGCGGGGGTTTCGAGAGCCGGCAACAGTTGGGCCACCAACACGGTGGACATCACCGAAGAGGCCCCGGGGCAGTGGAAGATGTCCCTCGCCGAGGGCATCCGGCCTTTCCGCAGCAGCGATCCCGATTCGGCCCGCATCTACTGGCGCGACGGGGGCGTGCACCAGAACATTACACATGCCGTCCATCCCGACCCCATCAGCGGCATGCACTGCTGGCACCAGCGGGTGCGGGTGGAAATCCCGGGGCCCGGCGAAAACTACGGGGATGTGCGGGTGGATACCAACAAGTCCTTCCAGGTGTACAAGGAGTGGCTCGCCATGACCCGCCCCCCGCAGCGAAAAGACGGCCTGCGCCGTCCCAAATGGCTGATCCGCCCCTTGCGTCCCGCCGACGAAGCTTATTATAAGAAAGGCTGAAGGCGGAAAGACGTGCGAAGATTCTTCACGTCACGAGGCCTCCTGGATGCGGCCTGATGCATTCGCCATCCCTGGCCTCCCCTCCCCGGCCTCCCGTCATGGGCCCACAGACCGTCATGGGCCCACAGGGCCATGGGGCTGCGGACCCATAGAACCGCAAGGGTACCCTGAAAATGAAATCGTTCCTGTTCGATCCGGAGATGACCTTCACCGCAGCCCGGCGGCGGATGAACGAGGTGAGCGAAAACGGCAGCCGCGGGCATATTGCCAAAATGATCTGGCGCGATGGCCCCACGGCCGGGGATGCGTTGACCTACCTCTGGGATTCGCTGGCCGAGCGCTTCGGTCATAACATCGACAAGGAACCCATCGACCACGCCATCTCGCAGAATCTCCTCAACGGCATCGCCGTGGAAGTGCAGGTGCTGGAGCATCAGGCGATAAAGCGCAAGGGGTAGCATCTCGAAATGGCAGGAAGGGCAGTCGCCCTTCCTGATTCCTGCACGGTTTCACCCAACTGCCCGCGCTCAAAACGCCAGGGAGAATCCCCCGTCCGGTATGTCCAGCGGCGAGGTGTCGCCGGCGAGGATCGTTTCCAGCAGGTTGGTGGCTGCGGGAAGCATGTGGTGCGCATAGTAGCGGGCCGCGGCGATCTTGCCCTGGTAGAACAGGGCATCCTGACTGCCGGCCTCCGCCTCGGTCAGCCCCTCCTCGGCGAGGAGGGCGCCTTCCAGGAGCAGGCGGGCCACTTCCAGCCGGGCCATGGCGTCCAGGAAAGGGGTGGCGTGGACGGCCACCTTTTCCATGCCGTCGTTCATGGAAAGTTCGAGGAATTTCCCCAGCACGGCGTTGAATTTTTCCAGCCCGGCATCCAGGGCCGCGGACTCCGCCTCGAATCCTTCCCGTCCCTTGAGGGCCTTTGTGGTGCGGTGCACATCCTTTCCGAAGCGGGCCACCTGCGCCCCTTGGTTCTGGCCGAGTTTTCGGCCCACCAGGTCCAGGGCCTGGATGCCGTTGGTGCCTTCGTAGATGGGGAAGATGCGCGAGTCGCGCATGTACTGCTCCGCCGGAAAGTCGTTGGTGTACCCGGCCCCGCCATACACCTGCACGGCCAGCGAGGTGACGTGCACCGCCATGTCCGAGATGTGGGCCTTCACCAGGGGAATCAGCAGCCCGAAATAGTCCTGCTGGGCATCGGCCTCCTCACCCTTGCCCATGATCTTGGCCTGGTCGTACAGGCGCACGACACGGAATATCAAGGCCCGGCACCCCTCCACGATGGCCTTCATTTCCAGCAGCATCCGCCGCACGTCCGGGTGTTCGATGATGGGCACGGCGCCCTGTTCTCCCCGCCCCTTGGTGATGTGGGGTCCCTGAAGGCGCGTGCGGGCATATTCCAGCGCGTTGAGGTAGGCCGAGGACGCGACCGCGAGCGATTGCGCCCCCACGGCGACCCTGGCGCCGTTCATCATCATGAACATCTTGCGCATGCCCTCGCCGGGGTCTTCGCTCTCGTCCTTCTCGCCCCCCAGCAGGTACCCCAGGCATTGGCCTTTTTCCCCGAAGGAGAGCGCGGCGGTGGTCGAAGCGTTGATGCCCATTTTGTGCTCGATTTTGGTGCACACCACATCGTTCGGCTCGCCCAGGGAACCGTCCGGGTTGACCCGCACCTTGGGGATGATGAACAGGGAAAGTCCGCGGGTGCCCCGGGGCGCGCCTTCGATGCGGGCCAGGGCCAGATGGATGATGTTTTCGGTGAGGTCGTGATCCCCCCCGGTGATGAAGATCTTGTTGCCGGTGATGTTGTAGCTGCCGTCGCTGTTGGGCACCGCCTTGGTGAGGCTGAGCCCGATGTCCGATCCGGCGTTGGACTCGGTCAGCACCATCGTTCCTCCCCAGGTGCCGTCCTCGATCTTGGGCGGGTACAATTCCCGCTGTTCCGGGGAGCCGAAGGCCCGGATCACTCCTGCGGCGGCCATGGAAAGTCCAGAGTAGGCGTTGAAGGAGGTGTTGGCGCCGGTCATCATTTCCAGCACGGCCACGGTCAGCAGGCGTGGCGCGCCCTGGCCCCCCTGCTCCTCGGGCAGCCCGAGGGTATTCCAGCCGTTTTCGTAATACTGTTTCCACAAATCGTGGAATTCCTCGGGCACTTTCACGCCATCGGGTGTCCATTCACACCCCTTGCGGTCCGAGGATCCCATGGTGGGTCCAATCACTTCCGAGGCAAAGGTGTAGGCTTCCTTGAGGATCATGGAGGCGTCCTCTTCGGTAAAATGATCGAAAGGGGGGGAGGCGAACAATTCGGCCAGCTTGAACTGCTTGAAGAGGGAGAATTCGATTTCCTTTAAATCGGCTTTATAGAAATTCACGTCGGCCATGAATGGCTCCTATCGTTGGGCCGCCGCCAGGCGGCTGCTTGAATTTCGGGCGCCCCCGATTTCTGGATGCGGACCGAACATCCCCTGCTTCGAAAGCGGTGTGGTGGGTTCGATTGGGAGTGGGTGCGTTCGATCCTGGGGTTATGGGGTGGTTGCTTCGCCGATGCCGATGCACCGGTCAGGGCGCATATAAATAGTCCAGCATTCTCTTCACAATGATTTTACCCTGTATGATGAAAAGATACAGTAGAATGGCATACAGGTACGGTTTCAAATAATGGTGCAGCACCGCCCATTGGGCCGGTGTCAACCAGGGGAGCACCGTGACCCCGTACCGCACCTGGAACAACCGTTCCAGGCCGGAAAGCAGGATCACTCCCGTCACGCTCCAATAGGCCAGAAACATCAGGCTTCGGCCGGATTTCATCTTCACCATGATAAACGACAAAACGGCCCGATGGACCCCCCGCTGGAGGGCGGCAAACCTCACACCACGCAAAATAAGGCCTCCCAGCCGCGCGGTGAACACCAGCAGCAAAGTCAGCCCGGCCAGCACATGGACGCCCCGCATCAAAGGGATCGAGAAATGCCAATCGACGAGATTCAGCCAGGGCAGGGATTCCCCGCTGAGGATCAGGATCACCAGGGCGGCATGCCCCGTCCAGACGCCCACTTCGGAAAACCGGACATCGAAGTGAAGCAGCCCGGCCCGGATCACCCGCATCCCGTGGTTTGGCTCAATGGACGGCATCGGACATGGAGAAGGCAAAAGATTGAACGATCCTGGACAGGGAACGCCGATGGTCCGCTTTCTCCAGGGAGAACGACCCACGGGACATGGCGGTCTCCAGGGGTCCCTGGGGTTCTCCGCCCGGGGAGGGAGAACCGTTCCAGGTGTTGGGGGAAACGATATCGTAGTGAACGATGAGTCCCTTCTCGTAGATGGCCCTGTGCCACAGGGTGCCGGCAGGGGCTTCCACGTATTCCGACCCCTCGCCGCTCGCATTGCGTCCAGCCGTTTCCGCGGACACGACCGGATGCATGGGATCGAGCAGTTCCAGCAACTTTTGCACCCGGTCGGCGAGCCCCCGCAACTCGCCCAGCCTGGCCAGGATCCTGCCACCCACGGTGTTGGCCTGCTTGATGGGCACGCCCAGCGTGGTCTCCATTTCGGCCACCAGGCCCGGCTTCCAGGGACGGGCACCGGAAAGATAGGCAATCGTCAGCCTGGGGACGGCACCGGTCTCCATGGGACTTTCCTGGTAACGGGGGGCCTTGATCCAGCTATAGGCCCCCGGCTTCTCTGAATCGGGTATCGGCAGGGCGCTGGGGGCCGCCGATCCTCCCCGAATCATCCGATAGAAGGCCGGACGGATGGATTCGACTGCCACCGATGCGAACGGCTCCAGCCGGCTACCGATCATGATTCCCGAAGGGAACAGGCTGGATTCCAGTTTGACCTCGTCCTCTCCCGCCCCCACGGAGAGAAAGTTCTTTCCGCCCCGTCCCAGGGTTTTCAAATCGGGATGGCGGATCAGCAACAGCAGGCCATCGTCGAATACGGTATCGTTCAGGAATTCCCGCACCGAGGCCAGATATTCCATCAGACGGAAAATTACCTGTTCATCGAGATTCAAGTTGACTCCGCCCGGCACCAGGGACATGACGACGGGGAATTTCCCTCCGATCAATGCCATCATTCTCCCGAGGCGGTCCAGGACATCGATGGCCCGCGCCTTGTGCTCCCACAATCTCTGTGCCTCGGGCAGCGAAAACGGGTGGAGGAAGTTCCACCGGGTCCAGTCCTCCTTGGGTTTCCGCAACACCTCGCTCCGCATCCGCAACAGGGTGGGGTGCACACCCGAATAATCCTCCAGGGTGCGTTCCGGAAGATAGTCGGGGAGGAGTTGCAGATAAAAATTCCGGATATGGGAATGAATCAGGGAGAGGGCATGGAGTAAATCGCGCAGGATCCGCCCATTCTCCGCCACGGGGGTTCCCACGGCGGCCTCCCACGCATTCACCGCGGCGATGGCGTGACTGATCCCTCCGTCTCCCGAAATTTGCTGGGTGAGCACCACGGCATCAAGGGCATTGCGGCCCAGCAGGATCCGCTCGAAATCCCGGGTGGGCGGCCCCCACAACCGGATGCGGCCCTCGCCATCCTGGGTCAGGGCCGCGCCGCCCTCCACCCGGGCAAGATCGAACCGGGAAGCCATATCAGGAATCCTCCCCGCGTTCGGCGCCCTGGGGGATATCCCGCGGCAATGGGAACAACAGGCGCCTGAGCAATTGCAGGAAAAACCCGAATCCCGCCAAGCCCAGCAGCGCGTATCCGAAACCTTCCAGGTTCCCCCAAAGCTGGGGCCGCACGTCCCCCACTGAACCGGACAGGGCGCCGTAGAGCCCCAATCCGCCATGGTCCGGGTATCCGGGTTCGGCGCAGGCCGTGCAGGGTCCTCCCGCGCCGACGCACCAGTTTTCCCCATCGTTCCAGCGGCTGATGGAGCAGGAATTGTAGGCAATCTGGCCCTTGCAGCCCAGGTGCAGCAGGCAGCCCGTTTCCCCGAAGCGGCTTGCGAACCGCCCATTTTCCAGGTCGCCCCTGCGTTCGCAGCGGGTGCAGACGGTGCTCCCATAGTACACCAGCGGCCGGCCATGCCGGTCCAGGCGGGGAAAGCCGAAATAATCCATGTGCGCGAGCACGCCCACCAGATGATGGGGAGGAACAGGCACACCAGGCAATTTGATCAGGGGCGTTTTCCGGCGGCGGCAGGCTTCCCCGAAGGCATCCACATCCTCCCGGGATGTGACGATCCCGCCGAAGCAGGCATCCGTGCCCAACAACACGGCGGCCTTGGCCCGCTTGAGCAGGCCCGGCAGGGGCGAAGTGGACCCCTCCGCCAGCGCCTCCGCCAGCGCCGCCGCCGACGGCAGGCGTTCCGCAACGATGATCGGGGCAAAGTTGCTCCGGCTCGGTATGGCTGGGAATCCGGTTGGCAGAAGGCCGGAATGCGAACGCAGGTCCCAGTGCAGGGTCACCAGTTCCAGAAAGGATGGCACCTGTTGTCCCAGCAAGGTCAACAGGTTGAGATCGTCGCCCCCCTCGTTGAGCCAAACCAATGCGGGCGGATTCTCCTGGCTGACGAGCGCCCGGGCCAATCCCTGGGTGGACTGAATCAAGGCCATGCCCGAGGCGGACGCCGCGATCCATTGCAAGACTTCCCTGCGTGTCGGGTTATTCATACTCGCTGTTGCCTACTATAGAGCGTGCGGACAAGGCAAATTCCTTCCCGCAAACTTTATTATTTTGCTTGCCAACAAATTTTATTTTGTGCTACTCGTATTATGGCGGCATGGTCAGGATGTGCCTGGCTTCAACAGGGATTAACTTCAACAGGAATTAACATCATCTGGGATAGGCATCATCAGAGAATCCTAGCAGGGAATTTTCGGGAAGAACATCGGGCGAATCATTATTCGGATTCCTTTCCGTCTTCCCCTCCAGGAAACCACAGAAAATGGGAAGGGAAAAATGGGGGAGGAATATGAGGAATGAGAAAGAAAGGGTAACAACGAACGTTATAAGAGGAATGTTGAAAAGAAAGACATTGAACCGATACCCTCGATCCAAATTTGGAGCCACCGCCAAGCATTGAAATAAATGAACCCGTAGAAAGGAAAATCGTATCGGCACCTTTGGATTTCATCCTCGTCCACAGGTGTCCAATCGAGGTAGGAGAAGCGGCCGCATCGGCACCCCAAGTGCGTCGTGGCGCAACTGTTGCGGCGAACGCCAAGGAAATTCAGGCGGCCTGGGCGCAAGGAATGCGCCGTTCCCGACAATGAATTGCTCCCGGCCGCTTCTCCCACTCGATTCCGGCCCTTCCGTCAGGATTTTCCCGGCGGGTAGGAAATTTTCACCGGCCAGGGAAGGCCGGTCCTTCAAATCCAGGAAGGATTGAATCCCATGAATACCGCCATGAAAACTACCATGAAAACTATTGCCACACTCCTCAAGGAGCGCATTGCGGCCCTTGGCTATTCGGATCTCAAGGAATGCGCCCGCGATTATGAACTTCCCTACGAATTGCTCCGCAAGGTGATCTCCAACGGTCATCTCCCCAAGGACAAGACCCTCCTTTTATATGCGAAAAAATTGGGGCTGGACGCCACGGAATTGATCAGCGCCGTCCACCGGCAAAAAGTACCACCGGATATGCAGCACATATTTTCCACCCATCCCGTGCCCCCGCCGATGCCCGATTCTCCCTCCCGGCTGGCGCCGGTGCTGGGGCAGGCGGCTTGCGGAGCCTGGCTGGAATCCTATGCCGTGGAGCCGGACCAGTTCGAGCCGGTGGAACTGCGGGACCCGGACGCATTTTTCGTCGTCGCCGAGGGGGACAGCATGATCGGGGGCAACATTCCGTCCGGGGCACTGCTCCTGGTGGCCCCATCGGCCCCGGTCAACAACGGGCAGATCGTCCTGGCCCGCATGGGGGAGGAGGAATTCACCGTAAAAACCTTCTTCAAGAAAAGTGACGGCACCACCATCCTCCAACCGATGAATCCGGCCTACGAACCGATCGTGAGCCTTCCCGGAGAGCCATTGACCGTGATGCGGGTTTCGGAGATCCGGATCAAGGTGTAAGGGACGGGCCTGGCAACCATGAAATTCCCCACGCGGCACCGCTTGTTCATTGCCGCCTGTTCAATGCCACCTGTTCATTGGCGCCGGTTCATTACCGCTGAGGCAGCGCCGCCATGCGAGAAACGCTTAGCCTTCCACTCCATATGGTATGAAGGGGGCCGCAAACCCATGCCCCGTTCGTCCCCGGCATCCCTGCCGGGATTATAATGGCGCATCAATCATTTCCGTTCCATCCCACTGGAAGATTCCCACAGATTCCCACATACTCCCGCCAGGATTCCCTCCGCTTTTCCTACGTCTGTGTCCATATCCTCCGCCCTTGAGATTAGGGTTGAAACAATAGTCTTTTATTTGATATAACTTACAAAACGCGGTGAGAGAATTCGTGCGCAGTCAATTGCCCCGATCAGGGCATTTTGCACGAATCCCGGTACGGGAAAACGGAGATTCCCCCACCCAAGAGGCACTGATGCCGAACCTGCTCTCGTTCGATCCCGTCCAGATTCTGGGTTTTGTTGTCATCTTCGCTCGAATTTCGGGCGTTGTGATATCCGCGCCCATTCTGGGCGACCAGAACATTCCCCCTCAAATCAAGGTGGCGTTTGCCTTCGTGCTCTCCCTGGTATTCTACCCGGTGCTAACCGCCCCCCAGGTTCCGGTCAATCCGGGCCTGCTGGATATCGTGCTGATTACCGGGAAGGAAGTGGCGGTGGGCCTGCTGATCGGCTTTACCGCACGCTTGTTGTTTGCGGGCATCACCATGGCCGGGGAGATCACCGGGTTTCAGATGGGTCTGGGTGTCGCCAATATCTTCGATCCCACTTCGGAGCAGCAGGTGTCCCTGATCGGGCAGATCCAGGTGATCTTCGCCCTGTTCCTGTTCGTGGTGATGGACGGCCACCACCTGTTTATCCGCTCCCTGGTCATCAGCTACCGGTTTATCAAACCCGGCGCCTTGAATCTCACCGAACCACTGTTCCAGCATGTGATGCGCCAGGGCGCGGCCATCTTCATAGTGGGATTGCAGATCGGGGCGCCGTTGATCGTTGCGCTGATCGCCGCGAATTTTTCCATGGGCCTGATGGCCCGCTCTGTTCCGCAGATGAACGTGGTTGTCGTTGGATTTCCCTTCACCATCATCCTGGGCCTGTTGCTGCTGGCCCTGGGTTTTCCGTTTTTCATCGAGGCCGTGAGCAACCTTCACAACCAGTTGGAGGGTATCCTGGCCACGGGGTTGAGAAATGGCTGAAGCTGCCGGTCAAGAAAAAACCGAGGCCCCCACCCAGAAAAAGCGGGAGGATGCCAGGAAGGAAGGCCGGGTCGCCATGAGTAAGGAGATTCCGTCCGCCGCCCTGCTGGGAATCTTCCTGCTCTATTTCCTGGTGGCCGGGAAAATCAGCCTGGAGCAGGTGGAGAAATTCTGGGTAACGGGATTTCAGCACATTATCGCACCCGACCTGACCATCGCTAGTTTGTATTTCGGCCTGCGGACCTCGATCTGGTCGGCGGCCTTGATGGTCGGGGGGTTGTTTGCGCTAATAATGCTGGTCTCCCTGCTGTCCTCGGTCGTCCAGGTCGGTGTGCAATTCACAGGGTTGAAATTCCAGGGAAACCGCCTCAGCCCGTTCCAGGGATTGAAGCGGATTTTTTCCTACAACGGTCTTGCGGAGCTTTTCAAGGGGCTCTTCAAGATGGCCGTGATTGGCTACATCACTTATGTTTCCATCGAGAGCGTGATTGAGGAGTTACTTTCCCTGGGCAAAATTCCCCTGGGGGGGATTTTCAGCTTCAACATCGACCTGATAACGAGTTTGTTCGGCCGTGTGGCCGTGGCCCTGGTGGTGCTGGCCATCTTCGATTACCTGTTTCAACGCTGGAACTTCGAGCAGAACCTGAAAATGACGAAGCAGGAGTTGAAGGAGGAAATGAAGCAGACGGAAGGGGACCCCCAACTCCGCTCGCGTGTGCGGGCGATTCAAAGGGAAACCTCCCGCGCCCGGATGATGCAAAACGTCCCCAAAGCCGATGTGGTTGTGACCAACCCCACCCACTACGCCGTGGCGCTGGAATACGACCGCGAAGTCATGACCGCCCCCCGGGTCACGGCCAAGGGGGCGGACTTTATTGCGGAGAGGATCAAGGAAATCGCCCGGGAAAACGATGTTGCCATCGTGGAAAATCCGCCCGTGGCCCGGGAGATCTACCGGCTGGTCGACATCGGCCAGGAAGTGCCCGAGGAATTCTTCCGCACGGTCGCGGAAATTCTGGCTTATGTGTATCGGCTGAAAGGGAAAACGGCCGAACCCTCCTCCGCCGGGGTGCTGGAGGACGAACCCGGCGCAGAGGAAAATACCGAAGGACCGGGCGCTCCTTGACGGCGGAATGCCGTTCAGGGGAAAACGCCCCCGGAAGCCGCCGCCGGGCCAATCCGGCGTGTTCAAAAGCCAGGCGGAGAGTGATGGTTTCTCTCATCCGCCATATTGTGGTAGGGTAACCGGGATCATCCGCACGATCGATCCTCGATCCGAAGGGAAAGGATCCAGCAGCGATTATGGCAAGCCAAACCTCCAATCCTCCTGTTTATTTCCGCACCTCGCGGAATACCGATTTCGTACTCGCCATCGGTGTTGTCAGCATCATCATGGTGCTGGTGCTGCCCTTGGTGCCCATGCTGTTGGACCTTCTGCTGTCCGTGAGCATCGCCGTATCGATTCTGATCCTGTTCGTCTCCCTGTTTACGCTGCACCCGCTGGAATTTTCGGCATTTCCCACGGTTCTGTTGATTTCGACCCTGTTCCGGCTCTCGCTCAACGTGGCCTCGACCCGGCTCATCCTGGCCAACGGAAACGAGGGGTTGGGCGCCGCCGGGGCCGTGATCCAGGCCTTCGGCGGATTCGTCGTCGGGGGCAATTACGTGGTCGGGATCATCATCTTCCTGATCCTGGTCGTGATCAACTTCGTCGTCATCACCAAGGGCGCCGGCCGCATCGCGGAAGTGGCGGCGCGCTTTACCCTGGACGCAATGCCCGGTAAGCAGATGGCCATCGATGCCGACCTCAACGCGGGCATCATCGACGACCAGGACGCCAAGACCCGCCGCGCCAAGATTCAGCAGGAGGCTGACTTCTACGGGGCCATGGACGGCGCCAGCAAGTTTGTCCGGGGCGACGCCATTGCCGGCCTGATCATTACCGGGGTCAATATCATCGGAGGCCTGGTGATCGGGGTGTTCCAGTTCGGAATGGACCTGCCCACCGCTCTCAACACCTATACGCTGTTGACCGTGGGCGACGGGCTGGTGTCCCAGATTCCCGCCCTGATCGTCTCGGTCGCCGCGGGGATCGCAGTCACCAAAGCGGCGGTGGACGAGTCCCTGAGCGAGAACCTGCGCACCCAATTGCTGGGGAATTCCCGGGCGCTCACCATCGCGGCCTCCGTGATCTTCGGGTTTGCCCTGATTCCCGGCATGCCCACCTTTCCCATGCTGACCGTGGCCATCGGCACCGGCGCCATAGCCTTCTTCCTCTATCGGGGCCGCGAGCGCGCCGAGCAGCGAGAAACCGAAACGGCCATGGCCGAGGCCGTACGGGAGGCGGAGGACACGCCCGAGGATATCGAGGGCCTGCTGCCCATCGACCGGCTGGGGCTGGAACTGGGCTATGGCCTGATTCCCCTGGTGGACTCGGAGCAGGACGGGGAATTGCTGGAACGGATCAAGTCCATCCGCCGCCAGATCGCCCTGGAAATCGGATTCATCGTGCCTCCCATCCATATCAAGGACAACCTGGAACTGGCCCCGGGCGCCTATTCCCTCATCATCAATGGCGTGGAGGTGGGCCAGGGCGAGGTGATGATGGAGCAACTGCTGGCCATGAAAACCGGAGAGGTGGAGGAAGAAATCACCGGAATCGACACCATCGAACCGGCCTTCGGATTGCCGGCTCTCTGGATCAATCCGGACGATCAGGAACGGGCGCAATTGGCCGGATATACCGTGGTGGACCTGCCCACGGTGCTTTCCACCCACTTGGTGGAAATCGTCAAACGCCATGCTCCGGAATTCCTGGGACGCCAGGAAACCCAACGCCTGGTCGACAACTTCGCCAAGACCGAACCCAAGGTGGTGGAGGAATTGATTCCCAACATCCTCCCCCTGGGAGTGGTGCAAAAGGTGATGCAAAACCTCCTGCGGGAGCGGGTTTCCATCCGCGACATGCACACCATCCTGGAAACGCTGGCGGACATGGGGCAGGTCACCAAGGACCCGGATCTGTTGACCGAATATGCCCGGCAGAACATGGCCCGCACCATTACCCGGCAATACCAGACCTCCGACGGCACCCTGCCCCTGATCTCCTTCGCCCAGGATGTGGAGGACCAACTGGCCGGATCCCTGCAAACCACCGCGCAGGGCACCTACCTGGGAATCGATCCGGAGGCGGCGCAAAACATCATCCAGAATATCGAGGGCGAGATGGAGCAGTTCACGGTGGGCAACTACCAGCCCATCCTGCTTTGTTCTCCCCTCATCCGGCCCCACGTGAAGAAACTGACCGAAAGGTTCATTCCCAATCTCGTCGTGCTTTCCCACAATGAGATTTCCAATGACGTCCGCATCGAATCACTCGGCGTCGTTGGATGACAACAGAGGGGAAACGAAGGGAATCGTTTTCCGCCTGAGAGGATAGGGAAGGGATGCAAATTAAAAAATACCGCGGCGCGGATATGGCCGAGGCGCTGCAAAAGGTCAAGGAAGAGCTTGGAGCAGAGGCCATCATTCTATCCACCCGGCAGGTGCGGGGGGGAGGCGGCAAGTTCGGCCTCTTCGGCAAGCCGATGCTGGAGGTCACCGCCGCCAGGGACCTGGAGGGCGGTGGGGGGGGGAACGGGGACATCCCCGATCCCCTGGCCGCTCAACCCCGGTGGTCCAAGCTGCAATCCTTCCTGAAAGGCGGCCACCCGGCCCAGGCGGCCGGCCGCGGGCTGATGCAGCAGATCATGGCCCGCAACCGCATCGAAACCCGCCAACTGCTCACCCCTCTCCAGGACGATATCCAGGAGTTGAAGGAGGTCCTCCACGCCGTGGGCGACGCCCATCAGGCCGCCATGCGCGAGGAGGAGGACATCAGCCAGATCCGGGCCGACCTGGGGGAAATGCGCCACATGGTGCACCAGCTCACGGCGCATTCCGCGGGGCTGCGGGAGGAAAATTTCCCCGAAAACCTGGTGGTGCTCTTCCAGCAGTTGATCTTCAACGGCGTGGAGGAAAAATTCTCCCGGCGGCTGGTGGAAGAGGCCATGCGCAACATTCCCAGCCAGGAGATGGACGATTTTTCCTATGTGAAAATATTCCTGGCCCGCATGTTGATGAAGATTATCAAGGTTACGGGGGGCTTCCGCGCCGATCCGGAGCGGCAAAAGGTGGTGGCCCTGATCGGCCCCACCGGCGTGGGCAAAACCACAACCGTCGCCAAGCTGGCCTCGGAGCAGATGCTCAAGCACAAAAAGCAGGTGGCCCTGATTACCGTGGACACCTTCCGCATCGCCGCAGTGGAGCAACTGAAGGTATACGCCCGCATCATGGGGATGCCCATTTCCGTGGTCAACAGCAAGGGCGAATTGCGGCAGGCCATCGAAACCCACGCCAATTGCGACATGATCTTCATCGATACCGGAGGACGCTCCCAGCGCGACGAACTCCAGATGTCGGAATTACGCAAACTGTTCGGGGGGGAGGACGGTATCGAGTTGGTGCTCACACTCAGCGCCACCACCAAGGATACCGACATGACCGACATCACGCGCCGCTTCGGTTCTCTGCCCCTCTCCTCGGTCTGCTTCACCAAGCTCGATGAGAGCACAACCTACGGATCCATCTTCAATCATAGCATCCGTTTCAAGACACCCATTGGCTATCTGGCAACGGGGCAAAAAGTGCCCGAGGACATAGAAGCCGCAACCAAGGAGCGTCTGGTCGATCTGTTGTTGAACATTTCCGGGGGGTGATGCCCAGCCGGAGGGGCGCATGAAAAGGGATGGAACAGCGGATTGTTCCCTCCTGCCGCCCGTTCCCACAGGCATTCCTTCATCCGTTTCAATCATTGCCAAGGAAGGCGATTGAGCATGGATCAAGCTGCAAAACTACGCCAGATCGTCCGGGACACCCAACCGCGCCGCCCGCGGCGGCACCGGTTGCCCGCCAGTGTGCGCGCCATCGCCATCACTTCGGGAAAAGGCGGGGTGGGCAAGACCAATACCGTCCTCAATCTGAGCATCGCCCTGAGCAGCCTGCAACGGCGGGTCTTCCTGCTGGATGCCGACATGGGGCTGGCCAACGTGGACGTGTTGCTGGGCCTCACCCCGCGCTTCACCCTGGAGCACGTGGTGAAAGGGGAAAAGCTCATTGAGGATGTGATCCTGGAAGGGCCGCATGGGCTGAAGATACTTCCCTCCTCCTCGGGCATCAGCGAGCTATCGGAGCTCAAGTTCACGGAACAGGCGCGCCTGTTCCGTGAACTGGGACGCATCGAGGAGGAAATCGACTACCTGTTCATCGACACGGGCGCGGGTATTTCCTCCAACGTGATGCGGTTCAACGCTTCGGCCAGCGAAGTGTATCTGGTGGTGAATCCCGAACCCACCTCCATCACCGACGCCTACGCCATGATCAAGTTGCTGGCGACGCGGTACAAGAAAAAGAGCTTTGGCCTGATCGCCAATTCCGTCAATTCCGAAAAGGACGGCCAAGCGGTCTACGACCGCTTGAGCATGGCCTGCTCGGAGTTTCTCCAGGTCGGGCTGACCTACCTGGGTTGCATTCCCTTCGATCCGTACGTCCGCAAGGCCGTCCGCCAGCAGCAACCCGTGCTGGAAGCCTATCCGCTTTCCCGGGCGGGCAAGGCCTTCCTGCGCCTCGCGGCGCGTATCGACCAGGGCCTTCAATCCGGCCATCCTTCCATCCTCCCCATCCCCGGCGAAGCCCCGCCCTCCGCGGCTTCCAATCCCCCGGGGCGCTCCCCCGTCCACACTTCCCTGGCGGGTCCAGGTTCCCCCTCCCAATCCGGCGGTTTTTGGGACCGCTTATTGCATTTGATTCCTAAGAATTAGGGATCCCAAGAATTCCGATTCCTAAGAAATCAATGCGGAATGTGAATTAGTGCGGACTCGTCCGCGCTGAAGGAAGCGTTCCCGCCGGTCATTCCATCGTTCCCCGGGACTCGTGTGCCCGGGAACGCCGGAGAAGGAGTAATGAACAACCCGTACGCTCAACAGGCATTTCTGGGGAAATCCCGGGAAGAGGTGGTGCTGGAATATGCCCCCTTGGTGCGCCATATCGCCAATCGTCTGGCGGCCCGGCTGCCCGATACCCTGCAACGGGAGGATCTGGTGCAGGCCGGGATGATCGGGCTATTGGACGCCATCGAAAAGTACGATTGCGGCCGCGAGGCGCAGTTCCGCACCTATGCCGAGTTCCGCATCAAGGGCGCCATGCTGGACGACCTGCGGGCCACCGATTGGGTGCCGCGCAGCGTGAGGGAATACGCCGACAAGATCGGCAAGGCCCACCGCTCCCTGGCCTCCCTGCTCGGCCGCGCACCGGAGGAAGGGGAGATCGCCGATCATCTGTGCATTTCCCTGGAGGAGTACCACACCCTCCTCACCAAGGCGCGGGCCATCAACCTGCTCTCCATCGAGGACATTTCCACCAACAACCACGAAGGGGACCTCAACCATATCTACGAGGTGCTGGAAGACCCCTTCGCCAAGGACCCGCTGGACTCTCTCTCCCTGCAGGACCTGAAACACCGCCTCTCCGAAGCCATCACGAAGCTGCCCGAAAAGGAGCAATTGGTGCTCTCCCTGTATTATGACGAGGGATTGAATCTCAAGGAGATCGGGCAGGTGCTGGGCATCACCGAATCACGCGTGTCCCAAATCCGCACCCAGGCCATCATGCGCCTGCGCGGAGAAGTGCGGGAAGTCACCACCCCCGCCGCCCTGGAATCGTTGTTGGAAAAGCGCTCCGGATAGGCCTTCCTCCGTACCCCATCCCCCATCTCCCATCCTCATTGCAATTCCTGGGGCCAAACGGCATCCCCGGGATGATTACCCATTCCGGAAGAACCATGGTGTAGGCGAATTCCGGCTCGTGGATTGCTTCAAGCAATCCGTGGTGGAATCCATGGTGGGGCGTCGGCGGACTTATTGGATCGGCGAAGTGGGGTAAAGGAAAACGGGTCTCAGGACGCGCGCAGGAAGCCCTGGGGGCCGTAGGTGGCCGAGCGGGTTTCGTTCTTCATCTGCGCGGCGAACACGGGGGAGCGCAGCAGGTCCATCACGGCTCCGGATTCGTCGCCCGCCTGAATGCGGTCCGTGACCGCGCGGGGCAGATGCGTCAGGTCTTCCACCTCCAGGGCTTTCACCTGGGGCAGTTCCGCGAGGATGCGGCGGGTGCTGGCCGTCATGCGGGCGATTTTTTCCATCAGCAGGCGTCCCAACTGTTCCACCGGCTCGGGCTCAGGCTGCCCCTTGCGCATCATGTTGTCGATGCGGGAAATAAGCAGCATGTAGGAAGGGGGCAAGGACTCGCTGACTTCGCCAACCGATCCGGGTACGGTTTCCGATTCGTCCGTGCGGCCCTGCTCCGCGGTGCCCTGACCCAGCAGAAAGTCCGCATTGCGGGGCTTCACATTGAGATCGGTATTGTGGTGGGTCGATAGCGTGACGGATTCCATTGCCAATTCCCGTTGTACCTTTGTCATGCCCCGGTGGGGGCGGTTCCCATGCTGGTGATATGCATTTCCAGCGTGGAGGATTCCACGAATATTTCCATAAACGTTTCCATGAAACTGCAATTCAAGACCCATACCAGAAACGGGGCCGCCAAAAGAAACCCCGGGAAATTCCGATCTCCTCCGCAGCACGAGTCATTCGCCATCGAGCAGGATTCGGGGTAGGGTGGACGCGGATTGCCTATTATCCAGCCAAACACCTTGCTGAATATTGGAAGCGTGGCCTGCGATTTCATCCACCCGGAACCCGCATATGCCCCATGAAACCGTACGCATCGCCATGGAAGGCCCGTTGGCGGTTCTCTCCATGCACCGCCCCGAAGCCCTCAATGCCCTCAACGCCCAGCTTCGCAAGGACATCGCCGCGGCGCTGGATGAGCTCAACCGGGATGCCGGGGTGAAAGGGATCGTCCTGCGGGGATCGGGCGAGCGTGCCTTTTGCGCCGGGGTGGACCTGAAGGAGGCCCAATCGGTGCGCGTCGAGGAAGTGGAGAGATGGTTCGGCGAAGTACGCGATATTTACCACGCCATCCGCATGACGGATAAACCGGTGGTGGCGGCCCTCAACGGCGTGGCAACGGGAGCCGGGTTCCAGATGGCCCTGGTTTCCGATTTGCGCGTCGGTCATCCCGGCACCCGGATGGGCCAGCCGGAAATCAATGCCGGCATTCCCAGCATCATGGGATCGTTCTGGATGAGCCTGCACATCGGATTGACCCGCAATCAGGACCTTTCCTTCACCGGGCGGTTGATGGATGCCGGGGAGTGCAAAAGCATCGGGCTGCTCAATCACCTGGTGGAGACCCCCCAGTTGATGCCCAAAGCGCTGGAGGTAGCCGCGGAATTAGCGGACAAACCCCCCACCGCCTTTCTGCGCACCAAACAGCGCTTCCGGGAACTGACTCAGGACGCCTTCGACGAGGCCTTTCGGGCCGCGGTGGAGGGACAAAAGGAGTGCTATGCCAATGGGGAACCCCAAGAGGTGATGGCGCGGTTCATCGCCGAAAGGAGCCGCCGGAAGAAAGGATGATTCCCACCCCACCCGAATTTCAATGCCCCGTTTCCCCAATCCCATGACCACCCGCCCACTCTCTCTCAAGGACGCCTACTTCTTCTTTCTTCCGCTGATCTTCATGGCGGAAATGATGATGATCTCGCATTCGGTGATCTACGCCTTCCTGGCGCGGCTCCCCGATCCCAAGGTGACCCTGGCGGCCTACAATGTGGCGTTCTCATTCCATTCGGTCATTGGCAGCCCGCTCTGGAGCGCGGTGATGACCTCCCTGGCTTTTTGCGGGGACCGGCGTTCGGTGCGCCGGCTGTTCTCCTTCCATTTCCGGATATCCATGGTGGTCTTCGCGGTGGGGTACGCCATGGCGCTCACCCCGCTGGGCGATTGGCTCTTCGGCGGGTTGATGGGCGCCAGCGCGGCCGTGGTCGCGGACGCCCGGCGTTCCCTGCTGGTGTTCATGCTGATTCCCACCGTCAGCATCTTCCGTTCGATTTCTTATGCCCTGATCATGCAGAAGCGGCGCACCCATCTGATCACCTTCGGCACCCTGATCCGCCTGATTTCACTGGCGGGATATCTGGCCGTGCTGCCGAAATTTCTTTCGGGAGCGTCTGTTGGGGCCGCGGCGCTGCTGCTGTGTATCGCCACCGAAACGGTGTTGGCCGTGGCGGTGGCTTGGCGGTTCTACATCGATCTGCCCCAGGAATCCGATATCGCCGGGCATGGGGATCTATGGCGGTTCGCCTGGCCCCTGATGCTGGTGCAGGCCTCCGAGAACGGGGTGGGGTTCACCATCAATTTTTTCCTGGGCCGCCTTGCAAATCCCACGCTGTCCTTGGCGGCCTTCGGGGTGCTGGATGGCCTGTGGCGGGTCATGCTGGCGCCTCTGCGCAACCTGGCCCAGACTGCGCAAACCCTGGTGCGCTCCCGCCAGGACAGGCGGGTGATGATCCTCTTCGCGCTCCAGGTGATCGCCGGATTCGCGGCCCTGTCCTCCGTGTTCTTTATCGGCCCCATGCGGCAGTGGGTGCTGCGGGTGGTGATGGGCTTGACGGGCGAATTGGGCGCAGCCCTGGCCCCCGCGTTGCTGTTGTTCGTGCTGCTGGCCTTCACCCTGGGGATATCCGCATTGTTCCGGGGCCTGCTGCTGGCCACGCGGGTCACGGGGCAGATCGCCAAGTCGGCGGGAGTGCGGCTGGTGTTGGTGATTTGCATCGGCTCCCTGGGCCTGGTTTACCCGGGAATGAACGGCGCAGTGCTCGGCGTGCTGGCCATGATCGGCGGATTCGCGGCGGAAATGACTGTGCTGGGAATGCGGCTGCGCCACCCCGTGGATGCCGGAGCCGCCGGCGAAAGCCCTTGACGTCCGGGGCGGCAACGCACGAAAATGGAGGTTCAGTTCCAGGAGAACGCACGGTTGGAATTATGCCCGATGACCGTTGAGATCAGATGAGATCATTGGAGGGGGGTCGTTCCGGTAGAGGGCCATCCTGTCCTGTGCGGTTTCATGAATCCATGGTACACGGGCGTCCGCTGAACCCTTTCGTTGCGGCTGCCTCGGGGGTACCCCGGCTTTCCCGGGAAGAGGAAGAGCAGGCCATGCGGGTGGGGGTGGCCGACCGGTACAGGCTGGCCAAATATCATCCTATATCACCAACTTTGCTGTGCTGGTTATTTACGGAACCGCACGGCAGCCACCGGGAGGGAAGTCATGAGCGAAATTGGATCGAACACGCCCGCGCCCCGTATCGCCCGGGAAGGGCCCATCGCCCTGTTTTCGGCGGGCAGGGAGGCCTTCCGCGAAGTCCCCGGCCTGCGCTGGCTGATGGTGCGGGGCTTCATACTTCTCTACGCGCTCTTTATCGTCATCGGTTTGATCGTGGTCGGGCTGGGGTATTTCTACGTGGTGGATCCCATCTCCCAGTGGATGGGCAGTATGGAGAGCGGGGATAGTTGGTTCTGGGCAATCCTGATCCCCCTCCTGCGCATCCTTCTCTGGCTGGGGCAGGCCATGTTGCTGGCCGCCTGCCTGGTGCTTTCTTTCCTGATCTCCCTGGCCATGATGAGTCTGTGGTTCGAGGTGCTCACCGAGCGCATCGTGACCCATCGCCGGGGGCTGGAGGTCACGGGATCGGGTTTCACACTCGGCCTCTGGCTGGGCGGCGTCTGGCGCGCCCTTAAGGACAGCACCTTCCTGATCCTGATCGCACTGTCTTCCCTGGTGGCGGGGCTCATTCCCATCGCCGGGCCGTTCCTGGTGATCGCCGCCACCTGTTACCTGCTGGGGTGGGAGGTGCGCGAACCCTACCTGCTGGTGCGCGAATCCATGGGCGAGGACGGCAAGCCCCTCCGCAAGGGATTGGCCCTGTGGACGATCCGCATCGGGGTGCTCCCCACATTCCTGGCCATGGTGCCCATCCTGGGCTGGTTCCTGCTTCCGTTCGCCATCGTCTACCAGGTGGCCGGAGTGGCCTGGACCAGCGAGGGAGGCCGGTGAGGCGAACCTGTCTCCCTCTTACGAAATTGCCCGGCGTAAATAATGAAAACCCGAAAAAAATCGATTATTGGGGCACTGGATTCAAGGTAGTATTATTGAACTTCCCTTGTTACGAGAATGAAGGGGCCTATCTTCCGGACGTTCCCTTGAGGGCCCTTCATAAATTTGTCGCATATAAAGTCATCGATAAACCAACTTTGTTGACCGGAAACGAATTTTCGTTTCTGCGCGCCAGTGTGGAGTTGAATCGCAGCGAGGCTGCCCGGAAACTCGGGATTACCCGGAGAACGCTGATCAATTGGGAGGAACAGGAAGATAGATTCATCAAGGCTCCCGGTATCGCTCAATTGGGTATCAGATTGTTGTTTTTTAGATGGATATTCCCGGGAATCAACCAAATCGATGCAAATCATATCCTCGTGGATGCAACCGGATCCTTTCCAAATATCACGATCCATTATAAGGATTTTACTCTCTTCGGGTCCAGTTCCCCGAAGTTTGCTTCTTGAATGAACCAGCAATTTTTGGAATTCAATGCCCCGTACACAGAGGCGGGGATTGTAAAATAATATTCATACAAGAACCCATGAGCCTAAAGGAACAAATGCTCAAGGCCGGCCTCATTACCGAAGAAGAGGCGCGGCATACCACCCACAAAAAGCGGGTGGAAGACAAAAAAAGCGGCCACAAGGCCCGCCAGCAGGCCAGGGAAACCGCCCGCGCGGAAGTGCGGGATCAGACCGAGCGGCAAAAGGATCAGGACCGCCAGCGCTCCCGCGCCCGGCAGGAGGTGGAGCAGGATAAGCAGCAAACTCTCCAGGAAAAACAACACTCGGAATCGGCCCTGGCGGCGGCGTACCGGGAAGGCGCCGTGGCCAATTGGGAGGGTCCCCGCCGCTACTATTACGCGGTGCAGGGGCGCATCGACTATCTGATGGTCACCGACGACGTGAGCCGGCGCCTGGAGCGCGGGCAGATCGCCATCGCCGCCGGAGAGCGCAACCCCGCCCGGCGCAGCCTGCTTACGGCCCCCGCGGCCCGCAAGCTGGAGGAAATCGACCCGGCGCGCATCCTGGTGCTGCATTCGGAGTGATCCAAGGGGGGGGGATTCCAGTGGCTTCCCTACCGGTGCGGGCTTCCATCGGCGTTCGGGCGGTGCGTTTTCCTGCGGTGCGATTTCCCGCAGTGTGCGAAACGTCCGGCTTGATCTCTCGCCAATCAGAATCTACACTGCCAAAGGTTCGCAACGCATTCCGGCTCACCCATCCAGCGGGCCGGGCAGCAGGAAAGTAAGCGAACGGGCCCCACCGAAAAAGAACCGAAAAAGACCCGTCACTCAAACTGAGGAGACCTCTTGAAACCATTGCAGTACAGCGCCCCGGAAAGCCTGGAGCAGGCCTTGCAAGTGCTGGGCGAGGCCGCCGCGGCAGGCGGCGCCCCGGGTATCCTGGGAGGGGGCACCGATCTGATCATCCAACTCCGCTCGGGCCGCAAGGAAACCGGCCACTTGGTCGACATCAAGAAAATTCCCGAACTGAACGTGCTCTCCTACTCCGATTCCGAGGGCCTGCGGCTGGGCGCCGCCGTTCCCTGCGCGGTGCTGGGGGAATTCCAGCCGGCCGTGGAACATTATCCGGGACTGGTGGAAGGGGCCGAACTGATCGGCTCCACCCAGATCCAGAGCCGGGCCACGGTGGGAGGAAATCTTTGCAACGGCTCACCCGCCGCGGACGCCATCTGCTCCCTGATCGTGCTGGGGGCGGTCTGTGTGGTAGCCCGGCCGGGTGGGCAACGCGAGGTACCGGCGGCCGGGTTCATGACCGGGCCCGGAGAGACTGCCTTGCAGCCGGGTGAACTGCTGGTGGAAATCCGGGTGCCCCCGCCACCCCCCAATAGCGCGGACGCCTACCTGCGCTTCACTCCCCGCAACGAGATGGACATCGCCGTAGCCGGAGCCGCAGTAAATCTGACCCTGGAATCAGACGGGGCGACCGTGCAGTCGGCCACCATCGCCATCGGCGCCGTAGCGCCCACCCCGCTGCTGGTGGAAGCCGCCGGAAGCGTGCTGGCGGGCAAGAAACTCGAACCGGCCGCCCTGGAGGAAGCCGCCCAGGCATCCCAAGCGGCGGCCCAACCCATCACCGATATGCGCGGGCCGGCCGGTTACCGCCGCCATCTGGCGGGCGTGCTGACCAAACGGGCCCTGCTCCGGGCCGCGGAACGCATCCAGCAAGGCTGAATTCATGAGCAATGATTCCAAGAGCAACAAAAGCAGCAAGAGTATGGTCACGGCCGTGATCAACGGAAGCGAGACCACCCTCCTGATAGACAACCGGATGAGCCTGCTGGAAGCGCTGCGCAACGTGGCCGGGCTGACCGGCACCAAGGAAGGCTGCATGACCGGCGATTGCGGGGCCTGTACCGTGCTGTTGAACGGGCGGGTGGTGGATTCCTGCCTGGTGATGGCCGCCGAGGTGGAAGGCGCGGAAATCGCAACGGTAGAGGGAATGGCCGACGGGCAGAACCTGCACCCCCTGCAACGCCAGTTCCTGGAACACGCCGCGCTGCAATGCGGCATCTGCACCCCGGGCTTCCTGGTGGCGGCCAAGGCCCTGCTGGAGCGGAACCCCAACCCCAGCGATCATGAGGTGCGCTACTGGCTGGCCGGCAACCTGTGCCGCTGCACGGGGTATCGCCAGATCTTCGAAGCCGTCCAGGGCGCGGCGGAAGAAATGCGCAAGGGCTCCAAGTAGCCGGCAGTGTATCAGTTTCAATTTAACAAGTGCCCTTCGAGACGCGCACGATGTGCGCTCCTCAGGGACACGGTGATTAAAGATAGGTATTGTTCATCATGAAAATGAATCCGCGTTCCTGAGGAAGGCGCATTCAGCGCCTGTCTCGAAGGACGCGAAATCAATGGTATATCCAAACAATCGAATGGAATATTCAATCTAATATAATACCAAATAATCGGTAGTTGCTGCCACCCGCGCACGGAAACAAACCACCCCAAAGCAATCCCCCCCAACGCAATCCGAGGAGAGAGGATGGAACCCTTCAGCCACCCCAATCACGGCAAGTACAAGGTCATCGGGACCCGCCCTATCCGCCACGACGGCGAGGACAAGGTTACCGGGCGCGCCCAGTACGGCGCGGACGTGAACTTCCCCGATCTGCTGCACGGGCACGTGCTGCGCAGCCCCCATACTCATGCCAGGATTCTTTCGCTGGACACCTCCAAGGCCGAGGCCCTGCCGGGCGTGCACGCGGTGGCGACCTCGGCGGATCTGCCCCGCCTGGAGGAAAAGCTGATCCAATCCGGGGAGGGGGTGGAGAACCAGAAGTACATGGCCGACCGCATCCTGGCTTCTGACAAGGCGCTCTTCAAGGGGCACCCCATCGCCGCGGTCTGCGCCGACGATCCCTGGCTGGCCGAGGAAGCCGCCTCCCTGATTGAGGTGAAGTACGAGAAGCTCCCTTCCGTCACCGATCCGGTGAAAGCGATGGAGGACGGCGCGCCTCTGCTCTTCGACGAGATCACCGCCACCAGCATGGGGAAGAAGGAGACCAAGGCCACCAACATCTGCCACCATACCCAGTTCAAGCTGGGAGACCTGGCAGCCGGGTTTGCCGAGGCCGACCTGGAATTCGAGCGGGAATTCCGCACCAGCACGGTGCACCAGGGCTATATCGAGCCCCACACCGCCACCGCCCTGGCCCGCGCCGACGGCCAGATCACCGTATGGACCAGCACCCAGGGCCCCTTCGCCCAGCGCGAGCAGATCGCCACCCTGCTGAAAAAGGACCTTTCCAAAATCCGGGTCGTTCCCATGGAAATCGGGGGCGGGTTCGGCGGAAAAATCCCGGTTTACCTGGCCCCGCTGGCGGTGCTGTTGTCGGAGAAGTCCGGCAAGCCCGTCAAGCTGGTGATGGGCCGGGCGGATATCTTCCAGGCGACAGGCCCGGCGGGGGCCTGTACCTCGCGTGTCAAGCTGGGATTCAAGAACGACGGCACGTTGGTGGCCGCCAGGGTGTGGATGGCCTACGAGGCCGGAGCCTACCCCGGCACCTGGGGCGCCACCGGCGCCATGTGCGTGCTGGCGCCCTACAAGGTGCCCAACGCGGAGATCGATTCCTACGACGTGCTCACCAACACGCCCAAGATTGCCGCCTACCGCGCCCCGTCCTCTCCCCAGGCGCTGTGGGCCATCGAGTCGGTGATGGACGAGGTGGCCCTGAGCCTGGACATGGACCCCATCGACTTGCGCCTGAAGAACGTGGCCCGGGAGGGCGACACCCGCTTCGATGGCATCCAGTGGCCCCGCATCGGGTTCGTGGAGACCCTGGAAGCCGCCAAGGCCAGCGATCATTACAAATCACCCGCCCCCACGGGCGCCAACCAAAGCCGGGGGGTGGCCATCGGCTACTGGTTCAACGCCGGCATGCAGTCCAGCGCCACGGTGGGCATCAACATGGACGGCACGGCCAGCGTGGTCACCGGCTCGGTGGACATCGGCGGCTCCCGCGCCTCCATGGCCATCATGGCCGCGGAAACCCTGGGCCTGGAGGCAACCGAGGTGCGCCCCGTGGTGGGGGATACCGAGAGCATCGGCCACACAGACGTCACCGCCGGCAGCCGCACCACATTTGCAACAGGGTATGCGGTCTACATGGCCTCCCTGGACGCCATCGAGAAGATGAAACCGCGCGTGGCCAAGCTGTGGGACTGCAAGAAGGAGGATGTGGTCTTCACCGAAGGCGCCTTCCGGTCCTCCGCCAACGGCCACGATCCCATGACGGTGCGGGAACTGGCCCCACAGCTACCCAAAACCGGCGGGCCGGTGCAGGGCCAGGCCAGCATTCTCCCCAAGCACGTGGGCGCCGCCTTCGGGTGCCACATCGCCGATGTCGAGGTGGACCCGGAAACCGGAAAGACCACCATCCTCCGCTACACCATCGCCCAGGACGTGGGCACCGCCATTCACCCGGCCTACGTGGAAGGCCAGTTGATCGGCGGCGCGGCACAGGGCATCGGCTGGGCCCTCAACGAGGAATACTATCGCAGCGACGAGGGCGAAATGCTCAACACGGGCTTCCTGGACTACCGCATGCCCACCACCCTCGACCTGCCCGATATCGAGCCGGTCCTGGTGGAGGTACCCAATCCGGGCCATCCCTACGGAGTGCGGGGCGTGGGGGAGACGCCCATCGTCCCGCCCTTGGGAACGCTCCACAACGCCATCGCCCGGGCCACCGGGGTGCGGGTGCGCCAGTTGCCCATGTCGCCGCCCCGGGTGATGGAAGCCCTGCAGCAGGCCCAGGCCGCCCGCCCCATTCCGCCCCAAAGTGATTAATAGGCGAGTGATCGAGCGGGCGGTGAGGAGGCCCACGACCGTGCCCACGATCACGGCCGGGCGGCCGGACGGCCTTGGGTATTCGCGTGGGGCTCAAGCGAAGGGAGCGTGGAAGTGACCCGGGTGCATATTCCCTCCCTCCTCCGGGATAGGGTGGGAGGCGCGGAGTCGGTGGAAGCCGAGGTTGCTTCCGGCGAACGGATCACCGTGCGCCAACTGCTGGAGCGCCTGGATGCGCGCTATCCGGGATTGCTGGATGCCCTGCTCTACGAGGAAGATCTGCTCCCCGGCATCGCCGTGTTCATCGACAACGACCAGGCCCTGATGGGTCTCCAGGCCAAGGTGGAAGCCGGCAGCGAAGTGCGCTTCCTGCACCCAATAAGGGGCGGGTAAGGGGGCAAAAATACCGGGGCGGGTATGGGGGCCATGTTACCAGGGTGGGTGAGGGGGCGGAAAAACCGGGGCGGGTGAGGGGGCCACGGCTGCGTCCAACTGCTCCCGTGCCGATTCCAGAACAAGGGTAAATGGTTCTTGGCTGCGCCGTTGCGTCACCATACCTCCATAAATGGGCTCAATTCCCCACCCCGCACTAAATCATGGACAACGGACTCGGATGTTTCAGCCCTTTTTGTTCAATTTGTTGTATCGGAGGTTAGAAGATTCTTTTGGGCTGTATTGACGGTTCCATCTGGGAAATAGCGGAAAAAGACTTCCAAAGTAACTCAAAGATTGGGAGATGGAATGATGAAATCTATTATTTTGATAATCGGATGGTTGATTTTGTTATCAGCATGTTCAGTTAGTACTTTCGGCAAATTTCAGGCAAAGGAGGGAATTCCAAAATTCATAAAAACTGGAGAGACGACAAAAAAGGAAGTCTTTGAAACCCTAGGTGAACCTCTTGTTCATCGATTCGTAGCAGGAAAAGAAACTGCGATTTACAATCATGAACGAGGAGAATTTTTTTTTCTTTATGGAACCTATGAAGGAAATGAATTAGTGATTCGATTTGAAAACGAAATAGTGAGTGAAGTTAAGGTGGAGAAAACTGGAAGCGGGTGGGGATTTTTTGCGCCAGCCACCGCTAATAATCCGGGGACAAGGAGAAGTGCAAGGTGAAAAATATCTCAAATAAGCCACTCTTCATATTCGCGATAATGGGAATTTTACTTGGAATAACGCTGAGTGGATGTGCTGAAACCAGAATTGGGAAAGTTGATCTCTCAGATAAGAGTATTCCCAAATTCTTGCAAGTAGGAGAGACCACGATACGGGATGTATTAGAACAAATTGGGGAACCTTTCGGATATCGTGAGCGAGGAAATCGATCTGCAATGATCTATGTGAATTATCTTGAAGATTACGTGTTTTTATTGATTACGGAAATTCGGATAGAAAAGGCTTATCGGTTGGATTTGGTTTTTCAGAATGATGTTTTGGAAAAGGCAGAAATCAAAAGAGAAGGATGGGGATTTGGAGCCAATATCGATCCTCAGTTACTTCAACTACTCGTAAGATGAAACTGAACAAAAACGGATTCCGGGTAATCTACCGTTTCTGCTCGCTCTTGGGGTCCACGCTGATCTCGATGCCCCCTTCCAGTAACATGCCGAAGGTTCTACCTTTGCCCCCTGCAAAAGAGCCATCAGATCAGTGGGCTTGGGCAGTTAGGAACATGTCCTGAAAAATCGTGATTAGATCTAAATAGCCTCCAAGGGGAGAAGGGGAAGAAATTCCGGGGTGGGTGAGGGATATGAAAACAGAACCAATCCTTGAGTGGGGGCGGGCGTCCCTGCCTGCCCCGCCACGGGCAGGGACGCCGGTTGCCTTGCGGTATTCCCCCCTCCCGGATTGCGTGGGGGGATCAAATTTGGATACAATCCGGCAGGAGCGATCCAACGAGGGGCGGCAGGGGGACAATGGGTGAGAGGGCCGCAAATTTTCGTGCCGATGATTGGAATTTCCGTAGCTCACAACCAGGAAGGAAGGGTGCCGCCATGGACATGAACGATACTCCGGAATTGGCTGCGTTCCGCACGGAAGTGCGCGAGTGGGTGCTGGACAACAAGGGGGAGAATCTGGACAGTCCATATGCCTACACGGGTTTGGAGGACAACGAGACCGTCCACGAGTGGTTCGCCAAGCTGGCCTCCAGAAACTGGCTGGCCTACCGCTGGCCGGAGGAATGGGGAGGCCCGGGCTTTTCTCCCTCGGAGCAGATCGTGTTCGTGGACGAACTGCGCAATTGTGCCGCTCCGGTGCCGCGCGGCTTTGGCATTTCCATGGTGGGGCCGCTGATCCTGGAGTTCGGCACAGAGACGCAGAAGCAGCGCTTTCTTCCCCCCATCGCCGCGCACACCGAGTCCTGGTGCCAGGGATACTCCGAGCCCAACGCGGGGTCGGATCTGGCCTCTCTGCAGACCAAGGCCGAGGACAACGGAGACCACTTCCTGGTCAACGGTCAGAAGACCTGGACGTCCCGCGCCAACACGGCGGACTGGATTTTCATGCTGGTGCGCACCAACAGCGAGGGCAAGCCCCAGCAGGGGATCAGCTTCCTGCTGGCGGATATGAAGACCCCAGGCATTTCCATCCGCCCCATCAAGCAGATCGACGGGCTCTCCGGGTTCTTCGAGACCTTCTTCGACGACGCCAAGGTGCCCAAGGAAAACCTGGTGGGCAAGATCAACGAGGGATGGACCATGGCCAAGGCCCTGTTGGGCCACGAGCGCTCCTCCTCCGGGGAGAACGTGGACGTGATCAAGCTGATCGCCCGCATCAAGTCCATCGCCCGGGAGTATGAGAAGGACGGGCGCCCGGTGCTCGAGGACGAATCCTTCCGGCAGCGGCTGACGCAGTTGGAGATGGATTCCGACGGGCTGCGCTATACCCGCTACCGCCTGTTGACGGACCTGATGCATGGGCGCGCGCCGGGTCCGGAAGCCTCCATCTTCAAGCTCTATCAGTCGGAACTCTGCCAGGGATTGTACGACCTGGCGCTGGAGGCCCTGGGACCGGACGGTGTGCGCTGGTACGACAAGACCCTCTCGGAAGACGCCTACAACCTGCCCATGCAGATGATGATCACCCGCGCCATGTCCATCTATGCCGGGTCGGACGAGGTGCAGCGCAATATCATCGCCAAGCGGGTGCTGGGCCTGCCGGATTGATCGGTTTTATTTTCGTTTCAATCCCGGCAGGCCCCCATGGGGTGTCGATCACAGCGGCGGGAAACATCTCCCGCCCATCAATCGTTCCCGTGCATTTCCTTGAAGTCGCTGTCCTGCAACGCCTGGAATTCCGGCGGCGCTTCTGAAACATGCGGCGGGGATTCGGAACGGATTTTATCCTTCAGCCCGGCTCTCCGGAGGCGCGGTCAGGGCCCGGGTTTGGCCCGCTGGGGCAAGGGCGCCCTCATGTGCGATTTGGCGCATTTCGCCATCGCCTGTGGAGCCGCCCACCATTTTCACCAATCCATCGACCATGGCCAGCAATTCCCGCGACTGGGCTGCCAATTCCTCGCCCGCGGCCGCGGATTGTTCCGCGTTGGCGGCATTGCTCTGGGTCACGGTTTCCATTTCCCCCACGGCCGTGGTGACCTGGTCGATGCCGCGGGTCTGCTCGTCGCTGGCGGTGGTTACGCTCCCGACGATGACCGCCACTTTCTGGATGGTGGCGCGCACCTCGCCCAACACCGATTCCACCTCCTTCGCCACCTGCACGCCCAGGTCCGCCTTTTTCTGGGAGGTTTCGATCATGTCGCTGGTGTTCTTGGCCGCCTCCGCGCTGCGCAGGGCCAGGTTGCGCACTTCCTCGGCCACCACCGCGAAACCGCGCCCGGCATCGCCGGCCCGCGCCGCCTCCACCGCCGCGTTGAGCGCCAACAGGTTGGTCTGGAAGGCGATTTCGTCGATGTTCTTGATGATCTTCGCGGTTTCGTCGGAAGCGCCCTTGATATCCTGGATGGCCTGCCCCATCCGGGTCATGGCATCCACCCCCTTGTCCGCGAAAGCCGAAGCCTCGCCGGAAAGGGTGTTGGCATCCTTGGTATTGTCCGCATTCTGGCGGGTCATCGTGGCGATTTCCTCCAGCGTGGCGGAGGTTTCCTCCAGGCTGGCCGCCTGTTCGGAAGACCCCGAGGCGAGATTTTGCCCCGAGGAGGCCACCTGGTTCGCCGCGGAGGAGACCTGGTCGGATACGCTGGTCAAGCCGGCGATAACCCTGTTGATCGGCGTTTTGATGTAGGAGGCGATGGTGCGCGTGAGCAGATACCCCAGCACGCCGATGATGAGAAAAATCGGGCCGATGGACCACAGAATGATCCTTGTGGTCGCTTCGGCGAAGGCAATGCTTTCTTGCATGGCCCTGGAGAGGTTGGCTTGGGATTCCTCCACGAATGGGTCCACATTTTTGAAGAGAGACGCGGCTACGGCATCGAATTTCTCCATCATGAGATTCCCTTCGGGCGGACCGCCCCTCACATATGCTTCCGCCATGAGTTTGCCTAATTCGTAAAACTCGTCGAAGAGGGTTGTAATTTTCTCGATCTCTCGCAAGCCTTCATTCTTGCCATGCGAAGAGAATCTTTCCTTGAGGGTGGCGACTTCCCCGTAGAAGGCTTTTCTGGACTTGGCGGCCTCGTCGAAACCGTCGTTGAGGCCATCCATTCCTCGGGTGGCGGAAATGTCCGTCAGCCATTGCCACACGTCGCTGATCGCCATTTTCATCGCATTGGCGTGGTTGGCCTCGACGAAGTACTCGTTCAGGCTGTTATCGGCCCTTTCCTGCATTTCATCAATCTGTTGGAGGATATACCACATCCCGATCCCCAAAAAGATGAAAAGCACCCCCACACCCACTGCCATTTGCATGGATGGTTTTAATTTGCTGAACATATCGACCTCTCTTCCTCAGGAGTTTATGGGGAAATGGTTATTTCCCCCCCCGGTGAAAGTCAAAATTCCAACAGCATTCCGAACAGGATGAAGGTATCGGTACTGGTATCGGTTCCATCGTCGACGGTCGTACTGCGGTACTCGGGTCCGACCGTGGCGTCTCCCACCTCCATCACGTAGACCACGTCGATATTGGTTAATTCCGTCTTGCTTGCGCCGATGGTGTTCTCGGCCGACACGTAATGGATGCCGAATCCCGCCACGCTGGCGGAAACCCCGAAGCCGGCGATCTCATCGTCGTCCGTGCAGGTGCCGCCGGCATCCTGCTGACAGACAATGGTGGCGGTGGCGTAATCGAATCCGATTGTCATTGCCTCCGTTTCGAACAGCAGCCCCAATCCGGCGCCGCTGCCGCTGCCGCTCTCCAGGGCATTCCCCGCACCCATATTGAAGCTGCCGCTGGAACTGGCGGCGTAGACGTTGTAGCCGAGCGGGCCGGCCTTGCCCCGCAGGTGGAGCACCGATGTCATTCTCTCATCGGTTGGGTATGCGTCCACACTGGAGTATCCGCACTCCGGCACGCATCCATCGAGCAGGGCCAGGCCCAGGATTATGCCGCCGGCGGTAAATTCCACGTTCATCAGTCCCGTTCCGGCGAAATCCAGCGCCACCCGCTCGTCGCCTACCTGTCCCCCCGCCGTGTTGATGACGCTGATGTTGCCGTCCACGGGTTCCACACCGAAGGACTGGCCGCTCATGGTCAGACTCAGTGCGGTGCTGATGGCCCACACCACCTCGTGCGCCTGACCATCAAGCACCGCGTCCTCGGCCACGGTTAGTTCGATCTGGGCGGAGAAGGAGCCCTTTTCCGCGGCGAAGTTGACGACGGCCTCCCCCACTCCGTCCAGGCTGGTGGTGGCCGGATCGGTGGCGGGCTCCCCCAGCGACACTTGGCCGAAGCCGGCGGCGACGCTGCCGCTGACCTCGACCCCCGCTGCCCGCGTCAAGGGCGCCGCCGCAAATAGCAGGATGGCTGCCATGCAAAGTACGAATCCGGGTAGCGCGGTTGATTTTCGCATGATGATCTCCTCGTCAATGGTGGTGCGGGTGTAAGGGAACCGCGCCTGCTTTCGGGTTCATGCTCACGCACAAGGAGGATGAGTTTCGTCCTCCGGCAAATCTCTCGCGTCAACTAAATTGTTCGTAATCGAATCGGATTGGTGGGGGAATTCTCCGGGAATTCCGATTTCCATAAACCGCCACCCGGTGATGCATCTTCACACCTCAACGATTCTACGAAGATGAACGATCATTTGCTGGGATTGTTCCTTAAGTCGCTGGAATTTTATTTTAAAATATGTCGATATATAACTGATATAAAACATTAAATCCTTGTTTTACCTGCGAAAATAGGTAATTTTTTCCAATTTTTAGTGTCGGAAAATTTTCCGGCATGCCTTCGGCCTGTCAGGCCAGAAAAAACGATGGACGAACGAAAACTTCCGGGGAGGGAGAAGGAGGGGGGAAGAGAGGGTAGACTGCCGGGATTGTTTCGGGCCGTCCGCCGGGGATGGGGACTTCCCCCTGGAATCGGAAACGCATCCCTGCTACGGTGGGCCCGTGCCTGTTGGTTCCCAATATTTCCCGTGAGGCGGGCGATTTTATACACCAGATCATCACGATCCAGTTGAATTCACGCCCCGTATTCTCGCTCTCAACCCTTGCATAGTGATTTTTCACTACACCCCATGCAGAAATTGACCGGAAAGGAAGTC
>CAZOXD010000028.1:26541-34384 GCA_964583525.1 uncultured Pseudomonadota bacterium | reverse complement strand
GCAAAAACTGAACAGCGTGCGGGGGAAAGTCTTCCCACGGTAGTTAAATGAACAGCGGCCCCCCTAACTCGGAGTTATGGGAATATTTTACAAACGTCCCAAAATATTGATATGAAAAACGAAAATGGGGTACAGGGACGCCGTTCAATGAACTGCCGGTTCCCTGCCATGGAATCCAAAGGGGCAGCGCCCCGGTAGTTGCCATGGGCCGGTAGTTGCCATGGGCAAGAGCCTCCGCCGCCGGAGGCAACCCTCTTGTATTGCGTTTTTGAATTGGTCACTACCCTTCCAAACCCTGCCCGAGAGGCCCGACTTGAACATCTTTCCAAGTCCGGTGGAAAACCCGACCCGCGCAGAGGCCTGCGGGCTGATGGAGGCCACCGGCATTCAGCTGCTGGAATTAATGCGCGCAGCCGCCGCTCTGCGGGATCGCCACAAGGGGCGCGTGGTCACTTATTCCCGCAAGGTCTTTATACCCCTCACCACCTACTGCCGGGACGATTGCGGATATTGCACATTCAAGCGTGATCCGGGTCAGCCGGGGGCGCGCTACCTCACCCCGGAGGAAGTGCTGGAAATCGCCCGGGCGGGGAAGGCCCAGGGCTGCAAGGAGGCCCTGTTCAGTCTGGGGGACAAGCCCGAACTGCGCTTCCAGGAAGCCGCCGAAGCGCTGAGCCGCTTCGGGCAGAAAACCACGCATGGATATCTGGCGGAAATGTGCCGCCAGGTACTGAAGGAAACCGGGCTGCTGCCCCACCCCAACCCGGGCACCCTGAGCCGGGAGGAGATCGCCGCGCTACGGGACACCAGCGGTTCCATGGGAATCATGCTGGAAAACCTCTCCCCCCGCATGCGCGATGCCGGGATGCCCCACGAGCATGCCCCGGACAAAACGCCCGGCGCCCGGATGGCCAACCTGCGCTTCGCGGGAGAGCTGGCATTTCCCTTCACCACCGGGCTGCTGATCGGCATTGGGGAAACCACGGCCGAACGGGTGGACACGCTGTTGGAGATCAAGGCCGTGCAGGAGCGCTACGGGCACATTCAGGAAGTGATCGTGCAGAACTTCCGGGCCAAGCCGGGCATTCCCATGGCGGCGCACCCGGACGCCACCCTCACCGACCTGCTGCGCACCATCGCGGTGGCCCGCCTGGTGCTGGGAGGGGAGATGAACATCCAGGCGCCGCCCAACCTCTCCCCCGATGCCTACCCTATGCTGCTGCTGGCGGGAATCAACGATTGGGGGGGCGTTTCCCCCGTCACGCCGGATCACATCAATCCCGAAGCGCCCTGGCCCCTCATCGCCGAATTGGAAAAGCGTAGCGCGGAGGTGGGATATCAATTGCGGGAACGGCTGACCCTTTACCCCGAATTCATCACCCAAAAGACCGGGTTCGTTCCCGAAGCGCTTCATGGAGCGATTACCCGTCTCGCCGACGAAGAAGGCTATGCCCGCACCGCCACCATTTGAGCCACGATCCGAGACACCGCCCGGGAGGCCATCCAAAGGGGGATTGGATCCTGCCGGGAATCTGGCCGGAAGCCTGCGGGAACCCCTCGCCCTGGTGGGGTTCGGGGTGGAAGGCCGCGAGACCCTGCGTTTCCTGAGGCGCCACGGAGTCTCCGGCACCCCCGGAAAGACCGCCCCCGGAAAGATAGTCATCTTCGACCATGCGCTCGACGCCGCACGGGCGGGGAGCGACCCCGGCCTGAAGGGCTTTGCCATCCATGGCAAGGAAGAGGATGGGGAGGACGGGGAGGCGGGTTGGGGGGAGGCGATGGTGGCCTGCAAAACCGTAGTGCGAAGTCCCGGGGTGCGGCCGGACCATCCCGCCATTGTGGCTGCCAGGAAAGCGGGCGCCCGGATCACCTCCGCCACCGAACTATTCCTGGAGGCCAGCCCGGGTGCGGTCGTAGGGGTAACGGGGACCCTCGGCAAGGGCACCACGGTGAGCCTGATCGTATCCGCCCTCAACGCGGCGGGAGTTCCCGCCCGCGGCGGCGGAAATATCGGCATCAATCCCCTGGCCTTCCTGGAGGAACTAACCCCGGAGAGCGTGACCGTGCTGGAGCTTTCCAGTTTTCAACTGATGGACCTGACGGGTGCGCTGCCCGGGGTGGCGGTGGTGCTGCGAAGCGGGGAAGAACATCTGGATTGGCATTCCAGCGCGGAAGAATACCGCGCCGCAAAGAGCAGATTGCTCGCTCCTCCGGGCAGCGGGCAGCGGGTGATTTATTGCGCGGACAGTCACGGCAGCCGGGAAATCGCCGCGCCGCGCCTGGAGGAAGCCCTGGCCGTCAGCCGGACGGGGCCTGTAAACAACGGCATCGGAATGCGCGACGGCAGAGTTGCCCGGTACCGGGAAAGCCGGGAAGAACGGAAAGAGCCCTGGGAATTTCTCCCGCAATTGGAACAACTGGCGCTCCCCGGCGCCTTCAATCTGGAAAACGCAGCCGCGGCCTGGCTGGCCACGGAAGCCATCCTGGACGCGCTTTCCACGGGCAGGAAACTCCCCGGGGATGACATGAAAGCCTCGGAGGACAGGCAAGCCGCATTGGACGCCGCCGCATTAGATGCCATAGCCACCTTTCCCGGCTTGCCCCATCGTTTGGAAGCGGTGGGAGAGGTGGATGGAATCGCCTGCTACAACGATTCCTATGCCACCCGGCCCGACGCCACCCTGGGCGCGGTATCGTCCTTCGACCGGCCCCTGGCCCTCATCCTGGGGGGTTCGGAGAAACATGCGGACTTCACGGAATTGGCGGAGGCTCTCTCCCGTCATCCCTCCCTGCGGCGCATCGTCCTCATCGGGGCCACCGCCCAACGCATCTCCAGGGAACTGCGGGTGGCCGCACAAAAGACGGGAGGCGATTCCCCGCCCGTTCTGCATGCGGACACGCTGCCACAGGCCTTTGCCGAAGCGTGGGCGGGAGTGCCCGCCGGCGGTGTGCTTCTTTTCAGTCCGGCTTGCGCCAGCTTTGACATGTTCGCCAACTACAAGGTGCGCGGCGAGGCTTTCAAGGCGCTGGTTGCAAGAGCTGCCGAGGAGTCAAGATGAAGGCGGACTGGGAGGAGGCCGTTCGCAAACAAGCCAATTTCACAGGTTTGCCGGCCTTGGGGACAGGAAATGGCCCCGTCTCGTCTTGACCCACCCCTGTCGATTTGGTACGCAACAACCATTGTTGGATCCATCCCGGTACAATTGAATCATCCAAATCCGAAATTTTTTGATTTTGGGTCTGGAATTGGATGATAATTATTCCATTAATTAAGAAGAAATAAATTTACCATGCACAACAAAAAAGTCATTCCATTTCCAGATAAGGATTTTTCCGTAACATTTCCGGAAGTGGCATCCCAACACTTGGACCAGGATGAGGAGTTTTGTTATCTGCACACCGGAGAAAGCAAGCACCGCATCCGGTTCCACGATTATGGCGAGATCTACAACATTCCCGGATTATACGAGTATTTGTTTTATGAAAAGCTGGAATGCCAGTCTCCTTCCATCCTGGGCACCCTGTTGGATCATGAGGTTTCCCGGCAGGGAAAAGAGATGAAGGATCTTTGCGTGCTGGACGTGGGCGCCGGAAACGGCATCATGGGCGAAGTGCTCTCCGAAGCAGGCGTGAGGGAAATCGTCGGCGTGGACATTCTACCCGAGGCAGCCGAGGCGGCGGAGCGGGACCGTCCCGGGTTGTATGACGCCTACTATTCGGTGGATCTGCTCAACCCCCCCGAGGAAGTCCACCAGGATTTGGAATCGCGTGAATTCAACTGCCTCACCATGGTGGCGGCCATGGGCTTCGGTGATATTTCCCCGGATGTTTTCGCCAAGGCATACAACCTGATCGAGGATGGGGGATTCGTCACCTTCAATCTCAAGGAAAACTATCTGGACGAGCAGGATCAATCCGGGTTTTCGGAACTGATTCAACGGATGACGGACGAGCAATTCGACTCCCACCTGAAAGTGAAGTATGTCCATCGGCTTTCGGTGACAGGGGACCCTCTGTACTACACGGGCATTATCGGCCAGAAACGATCGCACCTGCCCGTGCAGTAGGGGAGGCCGAGAAACGAGACGCCCACGCCCGCCGGTGCTTTAGAACAGAAATTCAGGGGGAGAAATCCAAAATCCTTGGGCTCGATGCATAATGGAAAGGGCAGATATTTCGACAGCGATGTCCGGCCTGGACGGATCATTGCACCCCTTTGCCACAGGCTTGGGGCTAGTGGTGGACCATCGTCGCGCAGTAATAAAATTCGCAGGAAGGAAACTATTTTCCGCGCGGCTCAATAAACGGTAAATGCCCGTGCCGAGGTGCCGCTGGGGCCAACCCGGAATTTGACGGTACGCAGGCAGCGGGGACACCGGCTCTGATAGATGCTGCCATCGGGATTGCGGTAAATGCGTTGATAGACCCGGCAGCATTCATAGAAAATTCGCAGGAAGGGCCGGGTTTGAAGTGTATTCGCTTCCATGGCGTTCCCTCAGGAAAGGTAGAACCGCGGTGCAGATGGCAACCGGATGCGGGCTGTCCAGGTATCGCGTATCGGTGGCTTTGGTGGCTTTTTTCTCCCGGGTTCGGATAGATTGTATCGATTCACCGGGCGCTGCCTGATTGCCCGAAATAACGCTGATGCGAATGCCAATGCTTGCTATGCAAAATCCGTGTCTAATTTCGTTGCATCATTCGATGCAACATTCGTTGCAAATACCATCGCGAATTTCACTGCAAAATCCGTGAAAATTTTTTTATCCCAAGGAAATTCCATGAAAGCATCCCTGGCTGTCGGACTGGAAAACGAGAAAACCGTGACCACCACCTCCGAAATGGGCGTCTCGCATCTGGGAGGAGGCCCTGGCGTTCTTTCCACCCCCTCCATGATCGGACTGATGGAGCAAACCTGCCTGGAAGGCGTTATGCCTCACCTGAACGATAACGAGCAAACCGTGGGCACCATGGTGCACATCTGGCACAAGGCTGCCGTTCCCATTGGCGAAGAGGTCACCATCCGCTGCAAGTTGATCGAACAGGACCGGCGGAAGCTGCTTTTCGAGGTCGAGGTGACGGGTGGTGACAAGGTCATTGGCGACGGAACCCACGAGCGATTCGTGATCGACATGAACAAGTTCAAGCAATAGAGATTACCCGGTCTCCCCCGGCGCCATTCTCCGCTATCATTCTCGGATGGCATTCCCCGGATCCGCGCCAGGCAGCCCGGCCCGGATCGAAATCCCCGTTCGTTTCCACCGATCCCCCTGCCAATTAATTGGCAATTCTCCCCACCCATCCAGTGTGGCGCAACTACCACAACCCGGGCCGGAGCGGCCTCCTTTCCCGGGTTTCCGGGAGTTTTCACCCAAAACGCTCCTTCTGGCCTTTATCCTGCATAATATGATTACTGTGATTTTACTGTGATTCCACTGGGGATTGATCGCGGCAAGTTCATGGATTTGAACATACATGCGGCCCAGTGCACCGAAGCCGGAGGGGATACCGGGGCTTCAGTCCATGGAAGGAAGAAGTCAATTCAGATCAAAGAGGTGCTCATGGTCAGGAACACAATTCGAAGGCTCAGCAAACAATTGGAACAAATGACGGATCGGGAAATTTCCGTAAACCGCGCGTTCGATATTCTCTGCAAAAAGGCGCAGTCGATCGAGGAAATCGTCGTGGTCGAGGTGATGCGCGAGGTTTATCTGGAGATTCTGGAGGGAGAAATGGCCATTCTAAGCTATGCCGATTCCAGCACCCGTTCGGCCCGGATTCCTTCGATCGCATTAAGCCGCTGAAGGATCCGCTTCAACTGCTTCGAATCATCCACCTTCAACGTAAGATGCTGTGTATAGGCACCCCTGCGGGACGTGATGCGTCCCGAGGTGATGGGGGTTCCTGCCTCTTCTTCCAGCAGCCGGATGGGCTCCAATAAATCCTTGATGGAATCCCGGGCCTGAATAGCCAGGGTAACCGGCTGGGACTTTTGCGTGTCGTCCACCCAATCCACGTCCACCATCCGTTCCTCGTGAATCGCCTGCCGGGCCAGATTCGGGCAGTTCCGGTGATGCACGGAAACTCCGCGGCCCCGGGTAATGATCCCAACGACCGGGTCCCCGTGCACGGGCGTGCAGCATTTGGCAAAGCGGGTCATCATGTTTTCCAGCCCCGCCACGCTGATCACGTTCCTGGATTTGGTCTTCGCTGCCTTTCCAGCCACAGAGGAGGACGGGGGCGGTTTTTGCGGCGCGGCGGGTTGGGGCTTCCCGGACAGCGCCTTCTCTCCCGGAAAGAGCCGCTCCAGCACATCGCGGATGGAGATTCGCCCGAAACCCACCGCGGCATGGAGGTCGTCCGGGGTGCTCATTCCCTGGCGCTGCATCCATTCGCGCACCGGTTCCAGCTTGAATAACTCGTCGGGCTTTTTCACCAGGACCTTGCCTTCCCGGGTCACCAACTCCCGCCCGATTTCGATGGCCTCACGCTTCTCCTTTTTCCGCAGATAACCGCGGATATGCCCCAGGGCGCGGGAGGATACGGCGGACTTGAGCCAGTCTTCCTTGGGTTCCTGGCGGTTGCTGGTGAGAATCCTGACCACGGACCCGTTTTTCAGGGGGCTGCGGATGGAGAGCATTTTTCCGTCCATTTTTGCGCCGGTGCAGCGGTGGCCCACCTCGGAATGGACAGCATAGGCGAAATCGATGGGCGTGGCGCCGGGAGGCAGCTTGATCACCTCCCCCGTGGGTGTGAATACGAACAACTGATCGGGGGTCAGGTCGCGCTCCAGCAATTCCAGGGACTCGTGGGAGTCCTGGCCCGTCTCCAGATTTTCCAGCAGGGTGCGGAACCAGCTCACCGAAGCCAACTCCAACTCGTCCGGAGAAGACCCGTCCTTGTAGATGAAGTGGGCGGCGATACCCATTTCCGACTGACTGTGCATCTCCCGGGTGCGAATCTGGAATTCGAAAATATTGCCCGAATCCCCGAACACCAGGGTGTGCAGGGACTGGTATCCATTTTCCTTGGGGAGTGCGATATAGTCCTTGAAGCGGCCCGGCATGGGTGTGTAGGCCGCATGCACCAGCCCCAGTACCCGGTAGCATTCCTCCGTAGTATCCAACAGAATCCGCAAGGCCAGCAGATCGTAAATCTGGTCCAACCCCACCTTTGTACGCTGCATCTTCTGATGGATGGAATACAGGTGCTTGGTGCGCCCGAGCACCTCGCCCTGCACTC
This sequence comes from uncultured Pseudomonadota bacterium, assembly GCA_964583525.1. Classification (GTDB taxonomy): domain Bacteria; phylum SAR324; class SAR324; order SAR324; family JACQKK01; genus CAZOXD01. Next base: position 27,145 of record CAZOXD010000028.1, on the reverse strand, counting down.
CGTGGGTCTCCAGCAATTCCGTCAGTTCCCGGTTAATGCGCTTGACGAGGCTGCTCCGCTCCGTCACACGCGCCTCGACCCGCTCCTGTAGATCCTTCCAGGCGTAGGGTTCCAGAATGCTGAAAGCCAGGTCCTCCAATTCGTCCTTGAAAAACTGGATTCCCAGCCGGTGCGCGATGGGGGCATAGATGGCCATGGTTTCCAGGGCCAGGGGTGTGCGTTCCTCCAAAGGCACCTGGACGATGTCGCGCATCAGGTGCAAACGGTCCGCCAGGAGAATCAGGATCACCCTTAAGTCCCGGGTGCTGGCGAGGATCATCTGCCGCATGTGCTCGGCCCGGGCAGCTTCCGTGCCGTGGAAGGCGGCGCGGGTGAGGCGGGAAAGCTCTTCCACCAGCACCGCCGGCTCCTCCCCCACCGCTTCGCGCAAGGCTTCCGGTTCGGTCAATTCCTCGGCGATCACGTCGTGGAGGAGACCCGCCACGATACAGCGCAGGTCCAGGCGCATGCCGGCCAGGATCCCGCTCACCTCCAAGGCATGCTGCAGAGCCGGCGCCCCGTTGTCCTGAAAGTGGTTGCGGTGCAGGGTGGCGGAATAGATATA
>CAZOXD010000028.1:21579-26441 GCA_964583525.1 uncultured Pseudomonadota bacterium | reverse complement strand
CCGGCGCCCCGTTGTCCTGAAAGTGGTTGCGGTGCAGGGTGGCGGAATAGATATAGGCTTTGCTGATCTGTTCCAGATCGGAACTGGGGGGCATGTATTCCGCGGCCCTCTCAATCAAATCGGCGATCCGGATCATGCGGGGTCTCTTTTCGATGGGGGCGCCATTCCCCAGGACGGCCGCCTGAAATCGCCCCTGGAACATGACGGCGGCCAAACGTGATTCCGCTCCACAATCACGGAAGTGGGCCAAATAAGATACGAGGATGGGAATCCACAGAGAAGTTTATCAATTTTTCACCCCGGCGGGAAATCGGGGGGGTATTGCGGGTTGGGTTTGCGGCGGTGGAGAAAGAAAGCGGGCGGAAAACCCGGCCGGAATCACGGAAACCGCCACCCCTCACTCCGGCAGGCCGGCGGCGCGCAGGTGGGCCAGGATGCGGGGAATAAAGGAGCGGTCCTTGAAGGGGAAAATCTCCAGGAGTTCCTCGGCCTTTCTCAGATTGAACTGTGGTTCGTGCTTGAGGAACTCCGCCACTTCTTCCCGGGCCTGGGCTTCCCGCCCCCGTTCCATTTCCGTGGCGATCAGCCACATCCGCACCCGCCGGGCCCGGCCGCCTTTCTTCAACACGGCCAGGAATTTCCGGAACTCGCCGGCGGCGTCATCATATTGTCCTTGGAAGAATTGGGAAATACCCGTGTACGTATAGAAATAGGGTTGGGGAAAGGGGCTGTGGCGCTTGGCCCGGCTTAACTGCGCCAGGGCTTCCGCCGGTTGTCCCGCATTGAGAAAGGAAACCCCATAAATCAGGATCGCGATGGCGTTGTTGGGCTCGGACTCCACCGCCCGCTGGGCCGCGGCGACGGCATTTTCATATTGTTGCTCGTAACTAAAAAGACTGCTCAGCAAAGCATGGCCCAGGTAGACCCGGTCGTCCATGGCCAGGGACCGCTCCGCGAATTCCCGGGCCAATTGCTTCGAGCGCTCTGGATTTTCACTCCAGCCATACCGGTATTCCGATATGTGGGTCCAGCCCAGGAAGGCGACGGCCCGAGCGAATTTCGGGTCCAACTCGACGGCCTGCTGGAGCAACTGGCGGGCCTTGGCGTTGGCCTCCCTTTCTCCCTTGGTGTAAAGCATGTCCGCCTGGAAGTAGAGATCGAAGGCTTGGATGTTGTCGGTTGCCTGGGACATGTAACGCAGCCAATCCCCCATGGAAAGCTTGGCGCCCAACTCGGTGACCACCTTGCGGGTGATCTCGTCCTGCACGGCGAGGATCTCCTTCCAATCCCGGTCGTAGCTCTCCGCCCATAACTGCCGTCCTGTCGGGGCCGAGATAAGCAGGGTGGTCACGCGCACACGCTCGCCGGACTTTTGCACGCTGCCCTCCAGCACGTAGCGCACACCCAGCTTGCGGCCCACCTCCTCAACGCTGGCCGCCTTGCCCGCAAAGGGCAGGGACGACTGGCGGTGTATGACGAAGATGCCCGGAATCCGGTACAACTGGGTGACGATGCCCTTGCTGATGCCGGCGGCGAAATAATCCTGCTCCGGGTCGCCGCTCAGGTTCTCGAAGGGCAGCACCACGATGGACGGCTCGTCGGGCAGGGGCAGGCCCTCCCCGCCTGGACCAATGCTGAGATAGTAGCCCAGCGAGATCAGCCCCACTAAAACCGCCAACCCGGTCGCCAACACCAGGGCCGTGCGCCGCCAGCGCAGCAGATCGCCCGGTTTCAACCCGGCCGGAATGTGGGGCGCCGCCCCCGTCCCGATGAGCGCCTTGTAGGCCCGCACCGGCTCGGGAATGTTCTTCACCTGCTGTTCGCCCAGGTACTCGAATTGCACGGTTTGCGAGGGTAGGCGGGACTTGACCTGGTCGTACACCGTGCGGGAGATGCAGATGCCTCCGGGATCGGCCAGGGCCTCCAGCCGCGCGGCGATGTTGACGCCGTCGCCGAACAACTCCCCCTCCCGCACCAGCACATCGCCCAGGTTGACCCCGATGCGGAAGTGCATGCGCCGCTCGCCGGGGAGTTTCTCGTTTCGCACCGCCAGTTCGCGCTGCACCTCCACGGCGCAGTTGACCGCCTCCACCACGCTCTCGAATTCCGCGAGGATGGAATCTCCGGGGGCGTTGACGACCCGTCCCTGGAACTGCTCGATGTTTGTGGAAAAGACCTCCCGGTACTCGGCCAGGGTCTGCACCGTGGCGTGATGGTCCTCGGCCATCAGGCGCGAGTAGCCCACCACGTCGGTGACGAACACCGCCGTCAGCTTCTGCCGGGCCTGCGCTGGTTCCATGATCGCCCCTTCCGCGACATGAACCGTTAAAATAGGAGCATATCCTCCACATTAAGGCTTCGGAGGGGTTTTGTCAGCAAGAATCATGGTACTCCCCGGCGCCGGAAGCGGCCTTCCGGAACCGGGGATGAATGGGGGGGATGATTGCAGCGGGGCGCCGGGCCTACTTGCCGGACATGTCGCGGTAAGCCTCTTCCACGATGCGGCCCAGATCCTTGTGGAGAATGCGTTCCAGGCGCTCGCGTATCAGGTCCTCCAATTCGCCACGCAGGGCGTCCTTCAAGTCTTTTTCCAGCGATTGCGCCAGGAATTCCTTGTCGATGTGCTCCAAGGCATAGTGCGTGGCCTTGTCCGCGGTATTTTGCAAGGTTTGGTCCGTAAACATTTCCGATTTTTCAAATTTCAAGTGAAGCTCCTGTTCCAGTTCGATGATTTGCACGAATGACTGAACCGATTCCTCGATGTCCCGGTTCACGATGATGTGGCCGTATCGGCCACTGTGGCCGATTTCCTCTTCGGCCCTTTCCAGGCGCTTGCGGAGGGAGTCCTCGGTTTCCGACCCCCTTCCCCGCAGCCGTTCCTCCAGATCGGCCAGGTCGGGTGGTGTTATGAATACATAAACCGCGCCCTTGTAGGCGTTTTTGATTTGCAAAGCCCCCTGGGTATCGATATCGAGCAGGGCATGCCGCCCGGAGGAAAGGATATTCTGGATCTCCTTGGCTCCGGTGCCGTAATAATGATCGTAGCTCCGCGCCCACTCGATGAAGCCGCTTTTCTCCGCCCTCCGCTCGAAGGCGGCCTTGCCGGTGAAGTAGTAATCCCTGCCTTCCTTCTCTCCGGCCCGGGGAGCGCGGGTGGTGGTGGAAACGGAGAGCACCACATCCGGGCGCAGCTCCAACAGCCGGTGGATGATGGACGACTTGCCCACTCCACTGGGACCGGAAAGAATGAATACGCGTGGGGTGGACATGACTGGGGTTACTCGATGTTCTGGATCTGCTCGCGCAGCTTTTCGATTTCGGCCTTCATTTCGATCACCAGGCTGCTCACCTTGAGGTCAGGGCATTTCACGCCCAGGGTGTTGGCCTCCCGGTTCAGCTCCTGCATGAGAAACTCCGACTTTTTCCCTACCGCTCCGCTTTCATCCAAAAGCCGTTCCATGTGATCCAGGTGGGTTTGCAGGCGCGCGAATTCCTCGCTGACGTCGCAGCGCTCGGCGAAGATGGTGATTTCCTGGAGGATGCGCTCCTCGCCTGGAATATCCCCCTCCGCCAGCCGGGCCAGGTTTTCCTTTAGCTTGCGGGCATAATGAAGCGGGAGTTCTTCGGTGAGGGGAATCATTTCCACCACCAGCGCGCGCACATTCGAGGAATGTTGCAGGAGGGCTTCCTTGAGCGCCCGGCCTTCCGTTTCCCGCATGGTAATCATGCCATCCATGGCCTCGGCCGCTGTTCCGCGCACCAATTCCTGCAATTCCTCCCGCCTGTTGTTCCAACTGTCCGACTGGATCAATTCCCGATTGGCAAGCAGGTCTCCCAGGGATACATGAATGGGCTGTTCCAACGCCTGGCTCACTTCGCGTACAAGGGCGCCATAGGCTTGCAGCAGCGGGCGGTTCAACTCGAAGCCCCCCCCTTCCACCCCTTCGGCCACCAGAATCACCGTGCCCTCCACGTTCCCGCGGCGGCAGCGGGTCTTGACGTATTTCTTGAGGGGGTCGTCCAGAAATCCCAGCCCGGCAGGAAGACGCAGCCGGATTTCCAGGTGGCGGCCATTGAAGGAGCGGAACTCCACGGCGCACCGCCAGCCATGGCCGGATTTTTCCGAGCGGCCATAGCCTGTCATGGATCGGGTCATCGTCCCTGCCTCCCCGGAGCCGCGCCTCTTTTCAAGGTACGGTCGTATTGCGCCCGGGTGGTTTCATCGCTCAACACTTCGTAGGCCTCGCTGATTCTTCGGCTCATCCGTTCCGATTCGTCCTTGATCCAATTGAACTGCGACGCGTTGTGCAGATCGGGATGGTACTGCTTAATCAAATTGTGGTAGGCCGTCCTGATTTCATCGAGGGTCGCCGAGGGCTTGAGGTGCAACAGGTCGTAATAGGTCGCCTTGGCCGCTTTCGGTTTTTCCGTCTTGGGCCCTTCGAATTCCATCCCTTTCAGTTGGAACTGAATGGATTTGACACGGTTGTGGATCGCCCCCAGGTCCACCATCGGACCGGACATTCTGAGATGAATGGAATGCAATTCGGCTTCCAGTTCCATCAAAACCCCCGTATGTTCCCCCCGCACATCGTTTTTCCGGGCATGACGGATGGATTTACTGATGTCTCCCATCAGGCTTTGCACCATCAGCCTGCGGGCGGGCGACCCTCGGGCCGGCCTTCCCATTCGTTCCCGTGAAGCGCCCTGGTTGCTTTCCCTGGCCGCGCCCGTGGCGCTGTGTCCTCTGGCCGCGCCTGGGGCGCTGTTTCCTCTAGCCGCGCCCTTGGCGCGAGGCCGGATGGGGGATTCGGGATCCAATTTCAAATTTTCCATTACTTTTCCGAAACGGTGACGAAAGC
>CAZOXD010000028.1:19534-21479 GCA_964583525.1 uncultured Pseudomonadota bacterium | reverse complement strand
GATTCGGGATCCAATTTCAAATTTTCCATTACTTTTCCGAAACGGTGACGAAAGCGCACGGCGATGAACCCGGTGGCCAACAGGGCGGCCGAAACGCTGAGAACCACGGCCAGGATGGCTTTCCAGGCGCTGCTTTCGCGGGATGCGATTTCCTCCCGCAGGGCCAGCGCCCGGGGATGACCGGCCTCATTGCGCAAGGCCTCTTCCACCATGGCCGAAGCCGCCTCGGTATCGCCCATGCCCAGCCTCTCCCGCGCCTGCATCAATAGGGTCTGCACCGAGCGTTTCGCTTCCGCCATGCGAATCAGGGCCAGGGCATCGGGGTAGAGCCGGCTGTCCTCCGGAATTTTGCTGGAAAGCAGGGAAATGGCCAGGCGGTGCTCCCCGAGTTCATAAGCTTCCCGGGCCTGGGTCAGCACTTCGCGCTGCCGGAGATCCTCCGCAAAGCGCCGGGCGGCCAGGGCCTCCGGGTGATCGGGGTGATGATCGGCGACCCGGTTCGCCCAATGCCGGATGCGGTCCGGATTCTTCTCCGCCACAGCGTTGCGAAGCCGCTCCAATGCCACCTGCAATCCCGCTCCGGCAGGTTCCCGCCCGGCCTCTTCCAGCAAATCCGCCTTGAGCCGTCTGGAAAGGTTGCTCCCGTCCATCAGCCGCACATAGCTTTGGGCGGTCTGGAAAGCCTTCAGACTCCGCAGATGGCGCACGTAATCCAGAGGCGGCAGCGGGTGGGAAAATTCGTGGAGACGCACCGTTCCGCCGCCGGCCGTGACAATGTAACGGCCCGTGGGGCTGACGCCAGCCGGCATGGCGTCCCCCAAGGACAACACGCCTGCCGCTTTTCCCGACGATGCGTTGAGAAGATATAATCGTCCTCCGTCCTCCCCCTTCCCCATCAGCGCAAGGTGCCCTTTGCCCAGCACCGCCAGAGAGGTGGGGGAAAAGGAGGAAGGAATGGATGCCACCCTTGCGGAGGATGCGACAGAGGATGCGACAGAGGATGCGGCTGTCCCGGCCTCCCGCCAGCGTTTGAGGTGGCCTCCCGAATCCAGGGAGGTCAGGCGGCCGTCCAGGCCGTAGGCCAAGGCGATGAGGGGAAAGCGGTGTTCGGAGAGGCGCCGTACCGTCCTGCCTTTGGCGGTGTCCACCAATACGATCTCCTTGTTGCCGGGCAGGATTACGGCCGCCCTCCCACCGCCGGACGCGAGGGCGAAGGCCCCCACCTTTCCCTCCACCCCCTTCTCTGCGGAAGCGGTGGATGTTTCCCCATCGCTCCGCCAAACGGGGTTCCCGGATTCTCCACCAGAATCCCCGCCAGAATCCCCGCCAGAATCCCCACCGCCGGGCAAGGTTCCTTTGCGGTAGAGCTTCCCCCCCCGGCTCCAGATCACGGCAGCGGGGGCGGATGCGAAAGCGATCCCGGTCACCGCTTCCTTGCCGGTAAGCGGGATTTCCCACCGCAGGTATTTCCTGGGCAGGGGCTGGCCGGGCTTGAGGGGAGAGATGGGGATTTCCCACAGTTGCAGCGCCTTGCTGCCGGCGACGGCCAGGAATTCCGAGGTGGGGGAAAAAGCCAGCCGGGGGGTATCCCCGACGGATGCCTGGATGCGCCCCAGGCGTTCCATGCTGGGCCGGTCGATGAGAACGATGTGCTGGAGTTCCCCCTTCCCTCCTGAACCCCCGGATGTGACCGCCCCGGCTGTGACTGCCGCAGCCAGGATCGATTCATCCGCGTTGATGGCCAGTGCGGCGATGACCGTGGCGGCCCCACCCAGGCCGAGCCGGGCAACCTCGCGCAGCACGGGTCCTGCCGTGGGCACTGCTGTGGGCACTGCTGTGGGCACTGCTGTGGGCACTGCTGTGGGCACCGAGGGCACCGAGGGCACCGTCTTTTGCGCCCACACCCCCTGGGGAGCCAGCAGGATAATTGCGGCACCGGCCATGC
>CAZOXD010000028.1:17547-19434 GCA_964583525.1 uncultured Pseudomonadota bacterium | reverse complement strand
CGGCGTGAATGGAAGTTCGGGCGGATTCACCATGGCCATTCCCGGGAGTACCCTCGCGTTGGAAATCTCAGGAAAACCTTATCGTTTCGCGGACGAATATTCCATTACCAGATAATGGATGGGACGCCGCCTGGATCGAAACAGGTCCTCGAACTCGCTCCGGATCGGCCGGCCGGGCCGTGGAGTCCGCAACAGATCGTTGCTGAAGGCGCGAATTTCAAGCGCTGGGACATGTTTCAACAGGGAAAGTGTATGCAAAAAATATCCCGAATGATCGGTTTTCAGGTAAAACCGGCCCCCGGGGGCGAGGATGCGGGTCAGCCCCTGCAAAAAGTCCGCATTCACCATCCGGTGTTTCCATTGACCATATTTCTGCCAGGGGTCCGGGAAGTTGAGGTACACTTCCTCCACGGAGCCGGAATCGAAGTAGCGCAGGAAACGCTCGGCCTGCTCCCGCAGAAACCAAACGTTTTTCAATTTCGCGCGTTCCACCTTACGAGCGGCCTTGACGAGGCGTTTGTAGCGAAGCTCGAACCCGGCGAAGCGCTTTTCCGGATGCGCGGCCGCCAATTGCAACAGGAAGTTGCCCGATCCGCAGCCGAGGTCGCACACGACCGGCCCGTTGGCGGCGGGAGCACCAGCCATTTTCGCCTTCAGTTCGCCGGGGGAAGGGTCGGCCAGCAGCACTTGCGGATGATCGTGCACCCAGAGGCTGTAGGGGTTAATCCCCGGATCGAAGCCCTTGGGGACCGGCCTGGGGGTTTTCTCGGGGGTATTCTCCGCGGACTTATTTTCCGGCTTGTTTTCTGTGGGAGTGCCGGAGGAGCGCCCCTTGGAATCCTGAGACCGGGTGGATGCTGTTTTTCCAATGCGAAGGTGCATTTACGGCTGCCGGAAAAAAAGATAAAATTCCATGTGAACCCTACCGGTGGTCTTTGGCGGGATATTGGGCGTCCGAGCCGAGGGGATGCGGGTTGGATCCCTGATTTCAATTATGGAAATCCCCCCGGGATTCCCGGCACGGATGTGCTGCCTTGACCGGCCCATCGAATGAGCCTTCACCATGAGCGGGAGCGGCGGTAAAACCCATTACGAGGTCCTTCAGGTGGACCGCAAGGCCTCCCAGGCGGTCCTCCAGGGGGCCTACCGCGCTCTGTTGAAGGACGCCGGGAATCACCCCGATCTGGGGGGCTCCCAGGAAGTGGCGCAGGCCATCACCGAGGCGTATTCCGTGCTCGGAGACCCCGTGGCCCGCCGCGAGTATGACCGGACGTTGGACCTGATGCATCCCGCGCTGGGTTTTCAGCCGCCCCTGGTACGCACACAATATATCCTGATTTGCCCATCCTGTCGAAATCCCAACCCCATCGCGGATTCCCAGGCGTTGGAAAAGGTCAAGTGCAGGGCGTGCGGCAAGCCCCTGTTTCCCCGCCGCAACGTGCCGGTGGAAACGGACCATACCCGGGCGTTTCGGATGGGTCTCTATCTGTTCGAAAAGAAGATGCTGACCCGCTCCCTGGGGGAGTTCCAAACCGCGGCGCGGCTGCAACCCAAGGAGCCCAATTATCATTATTGGCTGGGACGCTGCCTGTACCAGACGCGCAATTACGAGAAATCCCGCCAGTCCTTCCAGGCGGCGGCGACCCTCAACCCGAAGCGGTTTCACTTCCTGTTCTGGATCGGGCAGAGCAATTATGCCCTGAAGAACTACGCCGACGCGGTGCCCAACTTTCTTTCCGCCCGCAAGGCCCGCTCCGGGCACAGCCCGACCCTGCTGCGGCTGGCTTCCAGCTATTTTCATTTGCAGGAATATGCCCGGGCCATCAAGGTGCTGGAGGAAGCCATCGCCAACGAGCCCACCCGTCTCCAGTTCTACACGCTGCTGGG
>CAZOXD010000028.1:0-17447 GCA_964583525.1 uncultured Pseudomonadota bacterium | reverse complement strand
TGGAGGAAGCCATCGCCAACGAGCCCACCCGTCTCCAGTTCTACACGCTGCTGGGGGTGATCTACCTAGCCGAAAAAAACCAGTCCGCCGCCCTGAAAGCCTTCCAGCGGGCGGAACAGCTCAGCCCGGGCAACCCCGCCACCCGCCATTACATCGGGATGATCTCGGGGGAGGACGGGATGCCAGGCCGGGGTAAAAGTGGTGTCCCTTAACCGGGGTGGCCGATGGAACTTTCCTGCATTGGGCTATTTCAGCTTTTTAATGAAACACACCAGCCGTTCAACCTCGCTGAATCCCAATGCCTTGTGGGCAGCGATGGAATCCGTGTTCTCCAGAACGGCGTCACTTGCCAATTCGTCGAATCCATTCTCAATCGCCCAATTTTCGGCAGCCTCCATCAATCGTTTTCCGTTTCCCCCGCCTCGGAATCCAGGATCGATATACCAGGCCTCGATATACGGTGATGTTTTGGAATCACTCCCTTCGACAAATTTGCGCAGATTGAGTTCGATAAAGCCGCCCAGTGCACCGCTGTTTCCCTCCATCACAAAAACCTCAACAACTCCAACGTCGTGATTTAAAAAAAATTCCTCTATTTCCAATAGAAGATCGTCTGGTGAGTCAGGCCAAAGGCTATTTCTCATCCTGGCCCACTCAATTTTGTCGGAAGCGGCGGCTTTTCGGATTTTCATGCGCATAGGGTATCCGGGAATTAAGGCGGGTCAAAGGGGTGTCACCCCACCGCCCCTCCGGAACGCATGGCCTCGATCTCCTCGCCCGAATACCCGAGGGACTCAAGTACCGGAACCGTATGTTCCCCCGTGCCGGGGGAGAGATGGCGCACCTTGGCCGGCGTGTCGGAGAACTTGGGGCCGATGCCCACCTGACGCACCGTGCCGTATTTGGGATGCTCGATATCCACGATCATTTCCCGGGCCAGGTTGTGGGGGTCGGCGATGGCTTCGGTCAGGTCGTAGACCGGAGCGGCGCAGATTTCGTCCTTGGATAGGATATCGAACCATTCGCCGCGGGTTTTGCTCTTGAACCTGGCGGCGAAGTGGGCATGGATATCCCCATAGGCGGAAGGATCGAACTGCTTGTCCATGAACTCCCCGGCCTCCATGGCCCGGCAGAGGTTTTCCCAGAACTTCTTCTCGATGCTGCCCACGCTGATCCAGCCGCCGTCGCTGGTCTCGAAGACGTTGTAGAAGGGCAGCGCCCCGTTGAGGAAGCTCACCCCGCGGCCGGGAGGCTCGGCCCCTGCCAGCACGTTTTTCAACCAGGTGGCCAGCAGGTACATCACCCCGTCGCTCATGGCGATGTCCACGTGCTGTCCGCGGCCCGTGGTCTGGCGGGCCACCAGGGCGGCCAGGACGGCCATGGCGGCGTGCAGCCCGCCCCCGGCGAAGTCCGCCACGATATTGCCGGGAATCGCCGGGGGCGTACCCGGCCAGCCGATAATACCCAGCATTCCGCCGATGGAGATGTAGTTGATGTCGTGACCCACCTGATCCACATAGGGTCCGTTCTGCCCATAGCCGCTGATGGAGCAGAGCACGATGCGGGGATTGACCGCGCTGAGGGTCTTGTAATCGCAGCCCAGCCGCTCGATCACCCCGGGCCGGAAGCCTTCCATGAGCACGTCCGACTCCGCCACCAGCTTGTGGAGCACCTCGCGGCCCTCGCTGGTTTTCAGGTTGAGCACCATGCTGCGCTTGTTGCGCCGCAGGGGGTCGAAGGCGTCTTCCCGGCCCCCGTCCCGCTCCGCCCAAGGGCGGTGCATTTCAGAAACAGTGCCTGACGGGGCCTCGATCATCAGCACGTCGGCGCCCAGGTCGCCCAGGATCATGGTGGCGAAGGGGCCGGGGGCCAGCCGGGACAGGTCCAATACCTTGATGCCTTCCAGGGGTTGCATGGCTCTCCAAATGGATCGATGGGATTGGTTTGCGGATTGTCTAAAATCAGCCAAGCGGCGGTCCCGCTCCAAGATGAACGCAGACGGGAGCGGACGGGAGCATACGGCAGCCGCCGATAGGCGGACATCATAGGACCGCAACCGGCAATGAATCAACGGCGGGAATGGTTACAAGGAAATGAAATCCAGCGCAGGCCCCCCGCATCCGGGGGCCGGGATTCCTGGCGGGGTGGACACCAGCGGGCGGAATCCAGCAGTGGCGTGCTATTCCTTCAGGGAGATGTTCCACATAATGTAAACGCCGAAACTGTTGGCCACGATGGAATCCGTGTCCCGGATCAAATCGCGCCGGGCGCCGATTTCGAACGCGCCGGTTTCACCCATGCGGGTGAAGACGAAGTAGGAGTCGAAGCTGATATCCCCGGAAATGTTGGAAATCGTGGTGCCCGTGAGCTGGTCTTTTCGCTCCTCGGACCAGCGGTTGTTGACGGAGCGCTGGTATTTGGCGCCCAGTTGAATGGCGCGGATGGGAATGATCAGACCGGCGCCGAGATGGGGTCCGGTTGTGCTGAAGAGAACCTCCTCGGTCACACCCCCCACATTCTGGGTATCGAAATAGGCGATGTTCCCCCACCCGATCTCGAGAAAAAACGTCCAGAACAATCCGATGCGGATTCCGCCCAGCATATTGCTCCCGCTGAGAAGATCGTCGCTGTTGTTGGTCTCGATGTTGGAGGTTCCCAAGCCCAGGTAAAAGGCGTCGTTGTCCGCAGCCTCGAAGGCCATGACAGCCGAAGGGAACAGGGTGGCCGATGGAAGCAGAATGGCGGCCGGCAGGAGGGCCATCAACAGGACAGTCGTCCAGCGCCGCACGGATGGAAGGAAGGTGCGCATCGTTCGCTCCTGAATTCCGGGTGAGGTTTCCGGGGGAAGGACCCCGATTTTACCTTATTATCGGAATTTACGCCAAAATCTTGAGCCGAGAACGAACCTGCGCGGGCTTCGGTGAGCCGGAGGCGAACCCACGGGCATAGCGGAGCGGGGCGGCATCAGGGAGGCGACATCATGGGGGTGGGGGAAAGGCCTGCGCGATGCGCTGGGCGCGGCGCTCCCAGAATTCCAGGCCCTCGGAATGGGTAGGCACGTAGAGCCGCCCGTTCTCGATGGCCTCCATTACCAGGTTGCTCACTTCCTGCGTGGAGAGATAGCGCCCCAGCAGATCCGGGCCGCCATGGCTGTCCAGCGCCTTGCCACCCCCCAGGGAGGGGGGGCGGTTGCGTTCGCTTTCCCGAATGCGGGTGGTGACCCCCATCGGGCAAAGCACGGAGACGCCGATGCCCTCGTCCCGGAGGTCCTTGGCCAGGGTTTCCGACAGCCCCACCACCGCGTACTTGGTGGTGTTGTAGATGCCCAGGCCCTTGCTGGCGATCAGCCCGGCCATGGAGGCGGTGTTGACGACGTGTCCTCCCTGCTGCTGGGCGATCATGCGGGGCACGAATGCCTCCACTCCATGAATGACGCCCCACAGGTTGACGCCCATCACCCACTCCCAGTCCGCGTGGGTGGCGTCCTGCAGCGGGCCGCCGATGGCCACCCCGGCATTGTTGCAGACCACGTGCACGGCCCCGAAGCGATCCCAGGCGGCAGCGGCCAGCGCCTGCACGGAGGCCAGTTCCGCCACGTCCGTGGAAACGGCCAGCACCTCCACCGGCATGGTTTCAGTGCTCAGGGCCCGGATCTCCGTCTCGGCGGCCTCCATCGGCCCGGCTTCCAGATCCGCCAGCACGAGGTTCATTCCCCGCCGGGCCAGGTCCAGGGCCAGGGCCTTCCCGATCCCGGAAGCGGCTCCGGTGACGACGGCGGTCTTTCCTTGAAAGTCTTTCATGGGTCCTCATGGTTCAGATCTTGATTCACGAAGTGCCGCTATTGGGCGTTCGGATTTCAAGTGCCCACCACCACCGTGTCCATGGCGCCGGCGATGGAGCGGACGATGGACATGGCGGTGAGCCTCCCGGTCTTGGGATTCTCGGTGGGAATATTGCTGATCTCCACCTTGAGGCTCCCGAATTCCCCCTCCACCTCGATGGTGTGGCAGTTGAACTCCAGGCCGGGCACGGCCAGGATGCGGATGGTGGTCTTGTCCGGGCCCAGCCCGGCCAGGCTCACGGTGGCGGAAACGTTGACGTTGGCCGGAAAGCCCCGGCAGGCCTCGCGCACCGGGCCATGATAGATCTCCGTTTCTTTCGTCAGCCCCTCCAGGGAAATACCGTGCTGCTCCAGGTAGGGGGCCCCAGCCAGGCTGTGGGGTGGCTTGCGGGTGGTGATGGTGACGTGGTCCACCCGTCCCTGGCAGGCGGATTTGATGCCGTCCACCCCGGCAATGGCCCCCGAGGGCAGGATCAGCCGGCAGCCCCGGGCGCGCGCTTCCTCCACCAGGTGCGGATGCTCCAGCAGGGCGCCGCCGCTGATGACGAGCAGGTCCTTTCCCGCGGCGAACACCGCCCGGGCCAGGTCCGGCACCACGGCTCCGCCGGCGGCTTCCACCACCAGCCCGGAACGCTCGATCAATTCGTCCAGGGGAAGATAGGGCGGGGGGTTCGCAAGACCGGCCAGGGCGGCGCGCGCTTTCTCCTCGCGGCGGCTGGTCACCCCGGCCACGGGGACGCGGAGGCTGCCCTCCTCCACGGCCCGCAGGATGGCCATGCCGAGGGTGCCGCACCCCACGATTCCGATCGACCCGCGCCCAACCGGATTGCCAACGTTGCCCATTGTGTTCTCCATCGGTTCCAGTTAGGGAAATGCCCGGCCTGCGAATGCGGGAGGCCAGCAGGCCCTCAAGCGCCTTCGACTCCCAGGATTTTCATGGAAACGGCGCCTTCCCGGGAGCGGATATCCTGCTGGTATTCCGGCGAGTAATAGAATTCCCGCAGGCGCTCCAGGGATGGGAACTCCACCAGGACGATTTTATCCGGCCGGGAATCGCCTTCCAGCACCCGCACATCCTCTCCATTGGCGATGAACTTCCCTTCATACCGCTCGACGGAAACGGAGGCCTGAGCCTGGTATGCCGCGAATTTCCCGGGATCCGTCACCTGGACCAGCGCGATGATATATGCCGCCATGGAAGCTCCCAAATGCGAATCGATTCAGCAACCTTACTGTCCCTCCACCACCAGCATGCGGAAAGTGGCGATTCCGGCGCGCACTTCCCTGGCTTTCCCATATTCCGGGGAATTGTAGAAAGCCTCGGCATCGGCGAGGGCGGGGAATTCCGCGATGACGACCCGGCCCGGTTCCCACCCGCCTTCCAGGAAAACCGTGTCGCCCCCCCGGGCGATGTACTTGCCGCCATTTTTCGCCATGGCTTCCGCGGCCAGGGTTCGGTATTCGGCAATCTTACCGGGATCGGTCACGTCGTCGACGGTGGCGATGAGATACGCTGTCATGGGTCATTCCTCCAAGGTTGGTTCGGCAAAGGGTTGCATGCCCCGCTGGGCCGTGTTGTGAACGAGAAGTGAATTACGTGCATCTCCGGTTGACGGCACCCTCCCGAAACGTGCTAGCACCCTAGCACAGGAATCCCGAAATTTAGAATGATCCACCGGAGACAAGCGCGCCCATGACACTAGAGTCCATGACAACCCGGCCCATGACAGCCCGCCTGACCGAATTGACCGATTGGCTGGAAGAACGCCTCGCCAAGCCGGAACCCATCCCGGAAGTCCTGGAACAGGAACCAAAGTTAACCGCGGAGGAAGCCTACCGGATTCAAATGGAACGGATGGATCGTCAGGTAAACCGCGGGGACCGCATCGCCGGATACAAGGCTGCCCTCACCAGCAAGGCCATGCAGGAGGAATCGGGGATCGGCGAACCGTTGCTGGGAACCTTGCTGGCCTCGCGCATCTTCCCCGAGGATCAGCCGCTCTCCATGGCGCCCTTTCTCGTTACCACCCTGGAGCCGGAACTGGCCGTGCTGCTGAAGGACGACCTGGAAGGTCCGGGCGTCACGGAACTGGACGCCCTGGCCGCCAGCGCGGGATATCTGCCGGCAGTGGAAATCGGGGATTACCGCACCGAACCCAAGGCGCGCTCCCTGCAGCAAACCCTGGTCTGCAACACCTTCAACGGAGGGGTGGTCATCGGCAACACCCTTACCCCAGCAGCCGGGATAGACCCGCGCCTGGAGGGGATGGTGCTCACCCAAAATGGCGTAGTGCGGGGCTCCGCCACCGCCGTTGAAGTGCTGGGACACCCCATGCGCTCGGTGGCCTTCATGGCCAACAAGCTCGCCGAGTGCGGGCGCTCCCTGCGTGCCGGAATGTTGCTGATGACGGGATCCATCGTGCGGGGAATCCCTATCGCCGCCGGAGACAAGATCGAAGTGGAGTTCACCCGGGTGGGCCGGCTGTCCCTGAGAATCGGGGAGTGATGATGGAAAGTGAGAAGCCGGGGAACCATCCGGGCACGATGATGGAGCCGTTCGGCGTGTTGTTCAGGGGGCCAGTTCCGCGCGGATTTTTTTCAGGCGTGTGTTGTATTCTTCCTGCGAAAACAACCCCTGCTTGAGGGCATCGCCCAGGGTGCGGCGCTTCTTCAGGTAGGTCTCGAAATCCGCAACCTGCAAATACGGATTTGCGTTTACGGCCTCCGCCAGGTCCTTGCCTTCCTCCGGCTCGATGTACTTCTCCCGCACGGCTTGCTGGATCCGTTCCAGTTTTTCCAAGCGGCGGGGGTCTTCCCCCGGCACCTTGCCGATCACGGGGTCCTTCAGAGTGTGGCCCTTGCGGCTGAACAGGAGCACCTGGCCCGGCTGCTCGACGAGGGTTACCCAACCGGGGGAGCCCATCGACATGGAGGAGGGATCAAGCTGGGGTTCCGTGGACAATTGGGTAAAGAGATAGACCAGTTGGTTCCCCTCCGGATAGATTTCCACCCGGACGTCGAATTGCTTGAATTGATCCTTGAACGCCAATTCAATACGCTGGTCTTCCTGCAATCCCGGCAATAGTTGCGAGATTTGGTCCCGGGCCCAAAATGTCTGGGCTGGCGTCAGATACCGGGTCGCATCGTCCCGGGCAAAAAGGGACCAGGTGCTGGGCTCCACCCAGATTCTGCGCAGACTCCCTTCCACCATGGCGGGGGTTAATTCCCGGAGGGCGGGGTGGGGTGGGGCTTCCGGTTTGTCCCGTCCGGAGATAATGCTCACCACCCCCATTTTCTCGTCGCTGGAAACCACCAGACGTTGCTCGGCGCAGCCGGCGAACAGCAACCCGGCACAAACGAGGATCGCTGTGGCCCATGGGGCCGGGTGGAGCCGGGGAAGAGCGGGAAACCGGTTCATGCTACGACACCGCCCGGGTAATGGTGGATCCTGCCTGATTTTCGATCCACACCTCCCCGCCTTCCCAGTACTCTTTCTTCCAGACCGGAACGGTTTTTTTCAGCAGGTCGATGGCGAAGTGGCAGGCTTCGATGCCCTCGGAGCGGTGGGCGGAGGATACCGCGATGGCGACGCTGGCCTCGCCGATTTCCAGCCTGCCGATGCGGTGCGTGATAGCCATGGCCTCGATCTCCCACCGCGAACGCACCTCCTGCTCGACCTTCTCCATTTCCTTGACCGCCATGGGGGGGTAGGCCTCGTAGAACAGGTGCAGCACCTTGCGGCCCAGGCTGTTGTCGCGCACCACGCCCAGGAAGGTGGCGATTCCGCCCGCTCCGGGCGCGGCCACCCTGGCCAGCAGGTCGCCGATGTCGATGGGGGCTGCGACAATTTCGTGATTGGGTTTGTTTTGCTTCATTGTGCCCGATTGGGGAATTGGAATCAGCCGCCGCTCACGGGCGGAAAGATGGCGATCTCCTGACCGGGAGCGATGGATCGATCCTCCTGTGAATAGGCGTGGTCCACCGCCACGTTCAGGCTGTCCTTGGCCGAAGCGAACTGCGGATAGGCGTCCACGAACCGATCCAGCAGCCCGCTGACGGTCGCGGGTTCGGGCACCTCGATCTCCACGCTTTCACCGCAGGCTTCCTTCAACATGGCGAACAGCATCACTTTGAATTTCATCGGGCATCCTTGCTTGCGGGATGAACCGGCCCTGACTGGAGGTTACGCTGTCTGCAACCGTTCCGCGCACCCGGCGGAAAACCACAGGCTAAAGGCTACCCCTCCCGGGACGGCGGATCAAGACCAACTCCCGGGAAACCGCGCCAAGGGGGTCTCCCGGGAGGAAAAGGGGATGGAGTTTCCTTCCGGAGGGCCGTTACCGATAGAAACACGTCACTGATAAAAACTTCGTAGCTGCTTGCTGCGGGTGGGATGCCGGAGCTTGCGCAGGGCCTTGGCTTCGATTTGCCGGATGCGTTCCCGGGTTACGTCGAAGTCCTGGCCGATCTCCTCCAGGGTGTGGTCCCGCCGCTCACCGATCCCGAAGCGCATGCGCAGCACTTTTTCCTCCCGCGGGGTGAGGGAGGTCAACACCGAGCGGGTGGTTTCGCTCAGGTTCTGGTTCATGGCCATGTCGTCGGGCAGGGCGATCTTCTGATCGGGAATGAAATCGCCCAGATGGGAATCCTCCTCCTCCCCGATGGGGGTTTCCAGGGAGGTGGGCTCCTTGGCGATCTGGAAAACCTTGCGCACCTTGTCCAGGGGCAGATCCAGGATCTTGGCGATTTCTTCGGGCGTGGGTTCCCGCCCCAATTCCTGCACCAATTGCCGCGAGGTGCGCAGAAGCTTGTTCATGGTCTCGATCATGTGAACCGGGACCCGGATGGTGCGGCCCTGATCGGCAATGGCGCGGGTGATGGCCTGGCGAATCCACCAGGTGGCGTAGGTCGAGAATTTGTAACCCCGGCGGTATTCGAACTTGTCCACCGCCTTCATCAGCCCGATGTTGCCTTCCTGGATCAAATCGAGGAATTGCAGGCCGCGGTTGGTGTATTTTTTGGCGATGCTGATCACCAGACGCAGATTGGCTTCGGTCAACTGGCTCTTGGCCCGTTTGACCTTCCGCTCTGAACTGGTGAGCAGGGAGATTTCCTTGTCGAATTCCTCACGCTCCACTTCGGTTTGCTCGATCAGCTTGGCGATTCTTTTATCGCCGATGTTCACCTTTTCCAGAAACCGGCGCGCCACGCGGGGGTCGTATCCCGAAATGGATTCGATTTGGGAACTCAGGTTGGCCTTGGCCTTTTCCTTGGCTTTCAGCCATTTCCCCAACAGTCCTTCGATCTTGACCGCATCCCCGCCCAATTCCTTCTTGTGGCGGGAGAGTTGCTTGCTGGTCAGTTTGATCTTGT
This sequence comes from uncultured Pseudomonadota bacterium, assembly GCA_964583525.1. Classification (GTDB taxonomy): domain Bacteria; phylum SAR324; class SAR324; order SAR324; family JACQKK01; genus CAZOXD01. The sequence goes on along the minus strand of CAZOXD010000028.1, from coordinate 8,233 downwards.
CCCGGTGCTGCAACATGACCGCGCACATGGAGTCGATCTGGCGGGAGTTGAAGTTGATGGACTTGATCCCTTCCGCCATGGAAGCGCGGAGTTTTTGCGCCTGTTTGCCATCGGACACGGAGGGTTTTTTCTTGAGCTTGATCCGCTCCAGCTTATCCCAGGATTTCTGAACCACATCCAGCGATTCGAGCACCTTGGTGACGGCAACGCTTTCCTCCTCGATCACATTGTCGTCCTCGTCCATTCCGGAAATGATTTCCTGCACCTTGATCCTGGAATTCCGGAGCTTGACGCCGAGGTTGAGCAGATAGCTCGCCACCAGGGGAGAGCGGGAGAGCACCTTGATCATCTCCCTTTGGCCCACTTCGATCCGCTTGGAAATTTCCACTTCTTCCTCGCGGGTGAGCAATTTGATGTACCCCATTTCCCGCAGATACATGCGCACGGGATCGTCCGTGCGGGTATCCACGGAAGGGTCGAGATCCAGTTCCTCGGATTCCTCATCCTCTTTTTTTCCTGGCTCGGAATCGCCGGATTTGCCGGCCTTTCCCGATTTGGATAGATCCGCGGGAACGGATCCGTCCATGATATTGATTTTCATCTCCGCGAAGACCTGAAACACCTCGTCCAATTGTTCGGGATTGATATTTCCGCTTGGCAGGGCGTCGTTGATCTCATCCAGGGACAAAAACCCTTTCTCCTTTCCCGTGGCGATCAACTGCTTGACGATTCGGTTTTGCTCCGGGGTGTCAACCGTTTCTTTGTTCGCTTTTTCCACCTGGGTCGCCTCTGGCGGGTTTTTAGCGCCCTTTTCGCCGTTTTTGGACGCTTTGGCCGCCGCGGATTGATTCTTCAAGGCCTTGGCGGCCCCGGAAGCCTTCTTGGCGGTAATCTTCGCGGTGGTGGGCTTCCCGCCGTTACCCGTAAAATTCTTCACGTGGTTTTTGGGAGTGTTTTTGGGAGTGGCGGCTCCTTTGGAAGATTTGGCGTTTTTGGTGGAACCTGCATTCGTTTTCACTGGCTTGGATTGTGTTGAACCTGCCGACTTCATTGATTTCATTTAGGTCCCGGAAAAATGGAAATTATCCGTAATGGGTATCGGAATAATGTTGAATCCCTCTTCGATCCATATCGTGCAAGTCACATCGGCGTGACCGTTATTTCTTTTCCCTGCGATGTTATTTACCTGAGATGGCTGCCACCAACGCACCCTGTGACAGGCGCGCATTGGGTACGATATCAGCGCCCGTCCTATCCTCTTTCTCTCTTCGATGGGATCGGCGATTTCCGGATTCGGTTGAATTTTATCGTGGATGTCCCCAACGATCAGGTATGATTGAATCCGTTCATCCAAGCCCACAAGTCGGCACTTTCGGAAAAAGGATACCCTTCCGGCCAAATCCTACTGTTTTGAAACGAAAAAATTCGATGTTCAGGGTCGGCGCCTAGTGCTGGAAATGAAAAAATAACGAACCCCGGCACACTAAACCAGACTGAACAATATAGCATTACCAAGCCGAGCCCGCAACATTTTTTTTTAACGATAAATGTGCCGAAAAGGTTCCCGCACGGAAACGTTCCCGAACGTTCCCGAACGTTCCCGGGATAGGATCTTCCAGGCGGGTGCAGTTCCGCCTGATGTCCCCGCGCCGGGCTTCCACAGGTATTGCATGTGGTGGGCCCGATTGTTTATAAGAGGGGATTCCGCGATCGGCTGAGGAAGCGGAAAATTCCTCAATTCAAATCCGGGTTATCTGATTTCCCCGCTCTGGAGATTCTCCCGGAAACTCCAGCAGGGGCTGCACGGGCGGGAAAACATCCGGGAGTAATCCAGGAGCAAGATCATGCCTCCCAAACAGACGGAACGGGGAATCGCCCTGCTCAGAATCATCTTCGGATTCTGGATGTTCCGTTCGGCGATGACCCATCTTGTCTGGACTCCATGGCCCTGGGTTTCCATGGGGTGGATGCAATCCATGACCCCGCAACTGGCCCAGTATTCATTGGATCATCCATCGCTCTGGGTGAGGGCATTCCTTCAGCAAACCATCCTCCCCCATGCAGAGTCCTTCCTTGGAATCACGTTGATCCTGCAACTGATCGCCGGAATCTCCCTGACCTTCGGATTGATGACGGTGCTGGGGGGAATGCTGACCCTTCTTATGGCGCTCTTATCCGGCATCCTCACCTACCATCAGGGGGATGTGATCTTAGGGTATTCCATATTCCAGGGTGCGGGCGGGCTGGTGTTCTTCGTGACCCGCTCCGGGCGGCGCTGGGGATTCGATACGTTCCTGGCGGGGATCAAATCCGAGTCCATTTTCTGGTGACGGGAGCGAACCTGCCCACCCTTTCGCCTCGCGGAGGGGCCCGGGCCGGAATTACCCGGTAAACCGTTCGATGCGAATCAGTTGGGTTTCTCCCAGGATAAAATCCATGGGGGCGATTTCCCGCAGGCTTTTCCAGACCCCGTCTTCCCTGGCCCGGTGTGTGAGGAGGATCACCTGCACCGGCTCGCCGGGGTGCGCGGAACGGAGCGGCTGAATTACCGATTGGATGCTGATCCCGTTGTCCCCCATCACTTTCGTGATCCGGGCCAGCACCCCCACCTTGTCCTCGACCTGAAAGCGCAGGTAATATTCCGATTCGATCCCCTCCATTTTCTTGACCGGCAATTCCTGCAGGGCCTCGAACATGACGGACAGGGGGGGGGTTTTGCAGCGGATCCCCGCCTTGAGGTTGCGGGCAATGTCGATGATGTCGCTCACAACGGCGCTCCCGGTAGGCGCCCCGCCCGCGCCCCGGCCATAGGACATGGTGGCATCGGCATTGTCCCCGGTCAGGAAAACCGCGTTGAACACGCCATTCACGGCGGCAAGGAGGTGCCCTTTTTCCACCAGGGCAGGGTGCACCCGCGCTTCCACTTCCTTCCCATCGAATTTTCCAATAGCCAGCAATTTCACGGTGAATCCCAACTGCCCGGCAAACTCGATATCCATGGGCGTGATGCCGCGGATTCCCTGGACGTGAATATCCGGGTAATGGACAATTGTCCCATAGGCGAGATTGACCAGAATCGCCAGCTTGTGCGCCGCATCGATCCCATCCACGTCGAAGGTGGGGTCGGCCTCGGCGTACCCCAGTCTTTGAGCCTCGGCCAGCACTTCCTCGAAGGGGGCGCCTTCCTCGCTCATGCAGGTGAGAATGTAATTGCAGGTCCCGTTGACAATCCCGGAAATTTCGAGGATGCGATCTCCGGAAAGCCCCTCCTTAAGGGAGCGCAATACGGGAATTCCCCCCGCCACGGAAGCCTCCATGCCCAGGGAAAGTTCCTTCTCATATGCCTTGTGGAAGATTTCCCCGGCCCGTTCGGCCAACAGGGCCTTGTTGGCCGTCACCACGGCCTTGCCCCCGTCGAACGCCCCCAGCACGACCTCGCAGGCCGTATCCACGCCGCCCATCAACTCCACGACGATGGCGATATCGGGATCGTCCAATATGTCGGCCGGATCATTGGATATGGTGATCCCTTCCAGGGGCACGTCGCGTGGTTTGCCGGGATTGGCCACCACGGCGCGGGTGATCACCAACTCCATGCCCAGCCGGGAGCGAATCAAATCGCGGTTGTTGCGCAGGATTTGCACTACGCTGCCGCCGACCACGCCAAGGCCGAACAATCCGATTTTTACCGATTCCATGGGGGTGGGAAATTCCTGTGAATGATAAATTCGCCTCATTGCCCGCGGGTGTTCCGCTGATAGACGGATCCGGAAAGAATATCGCCGGAGAGGCCCGGGCAACGCCAGCATCACCATCGGATCGGGTATCGATCGCTTGCCGGAGCAAGCCGCATCAAGGGGCCTGCCTTCCTTACACCCTCCCTGCCTCCTTCCGCAAGAGTTATGGGAGCCAGCAGGGCCACCGCACACTCAAAATTTTTCATGGATTCATAAAATCCGGAAAAAATAATAGTGGTGCGGGCGTTCCTGCCCACTGGAGAGAGGGCGCTATATTCCTACCTCCCCGGGCCGGACAGGCGTGTCCGGCCCTCGAATGTGGCCCGCCTCCCTCCGAAATAACTTTTTGATCCGGTTGATGACCGGGAACTTCTCTGAGAATGCGGCCGCCCTGTGGAAACCAAGCCTGTCATGATTGAAATTCGATCCCCAAACAAACCCCTGCCCATTCCACCATTTAATGCGTTATAATCCGTTAAGGATTGCGCTTTCTCAAATGAAAACATCCCAGGCCGGGCCAACGCCCCCGGCCGTGCGAGAACAAAATATGATCCGTCTGTTCCTGTTGCTGATATTCGCGGGCATGGTGGCATTGGAGGTCACCGCCATGCTCCACGTGGGGACGATCCTCGGGGTGGGGTGGACGTTGGCCTGGATATTCGCCTCGACCCTGATCGGCATCGGGATGCTGCGCATGGCAGGCCTGACCACCCTCATACGCATCCATAACAAGCTCCGCGCCGAAATACTCCCCACCGAGGAATTGATTGACATGGGGTTGATCCTGGTGGGGGCCTTTTTCCTGATTCTTCCCGGGTTCGTGACCGATGGGCTGGGATTGCTGGTACTGCTGTCCCCCCTGCGCTGGATCTTCCGCCGGTTCATCCTCACATCTTTTGGCCGGTTTTTTCCCTCCATGACAACCCCGGAAAATCAGGGAATGGCCGAAGAGGTGATCGAAATCCAGCGGGAAAATTGACCCGCCCATCGATTCTTCCTGTCAGAAGTTGGTGTATTAATGAACGATAATATTCACAATGAAAATCCATACGTTAGCCCGAAAACTTCTGACACGTATTTCTGCCATTAAGCACCAGCGGCGGAATTTCGCATCCATGGGTTCCAGGCGATCCTTTCGCCATCCCTGACCGCTCCCGTGGCGCGCACCACCCGGCCCGAGTCTTTGACCCTTCTCCCCACGAGGTGGCATCTTGGCGGAACTGTATGCGATTGTCGGCTCCATGGAGCGGGCCCGCCTGATGCTGGAAGCCGGAGCGCCCTACCTGCAGCTTCGCTGCAAGGGCTGCAAGGATCCTCCCCTTTTGCCTCACGGAGAGGAAATCGCCGGTTGGAAGGAGCGCTATCCGCGCACCCATGTGGTCGTCAATGACGATCTGGACCTTGCGGTCTCTCTGGGTGTGTGGGGCGTCCATCTCGGGCAGGAAGACCTGCTCCGCTATCCGGCCGAAACCCTCCGCTCCGCCCCCCTTCAGGTGGGCATCTCCACCCATACGGACGAGGAGATCGAGACCGCCCTCGATATTGGGGCGGCCCTGCTTGGATTCGGGCCGGTATTTCCCACCGCCACCAAGGAATTGAAATATGCGCCCCAGGGAATAGCCCGCCTCCAGGAAATCGTGACGGGGGTGTCCCTTCCCATCGTTGCCATCGGGGGGATCGATGGCGGCAACCTGGGGCCGGTCAGCGCTACCGGGGTGGACATGATTGCCATGATCTCTTATCTCGATCGCTTCCGGCATCCAGAGGACGTACGGTCCCTGATGGAGCGCATGAGGCCACCCCCGAATCCATAACGAATTCCCCCCCCTCCGGTTTTTCTCCTTTCGGCCTTCCGATTTCCCTCCCCGCAAAGCCCCATTTAACGCGGGATTGCGGCCGGTGTGGCAAAATATGCACACTCTATTGGCCAGTGTGTCGCTATAACTCCCTGATATCCAACACATTATGAAAATATGGTATTTTTTACACAGTAGACCGGAAAATTCTGCCCGTTTTCCTCTGGGTTTTTCTTATCCTGACAAGCATCAATTCACCCTTTTTATTACAGATAATTGCTGCTGATTTCGTTCGGTTTTTACAAAATGTTGTCAGTTTGACCGGAAAATAACCTCTCCTGGGCACGGGTTATGAAGGTATTGCTGTAGCTGTTGATGAAACTGATTGGAGTAAGGAACGCGATGGTTGAACAATCCTTCAGCGCCGCCGCCCGGGAGGGGCTCCGGAAAAATCTCCGGGCAGGGGGCCATGGCAACCGGAAGGGAAAATACCATGAGCACCAAGAAGAAAATCACGCAGGATGAGGTTTCCACCGCCATGTACCAATTCATGAAATGCGGGGGTCATATTCAGAAGTTGCCCGATCAGAATTATTGCGCGGCCCACCCAATCGGAGAGGACAAGTACGAGGCCTACGAATCGCTGAGCGCCCTCGACTCCCTGATCTCCTCCAACGACTCGGTTTCCTGATCCGAAACCGTGCAAATACCGAGCAGAATAACCGGGGTCCACAGCCCCGGCGAAGGTGATTTCACGGCCATTTCCCTGGCCTGGAGGCTTCCCCGCGCCGCTTGCCATTCCCAACGGATGGGCTTAGATTGAACTGCAGGAAGAGGCCGGTTCTCATGGAGAAAGAGCCAGCCTTCACGGGGGTTTTTCTTTTCGTCCATCGAATCATCAATCGATCTTCGGAATAGCCGATATGGATTCCATTCAATGGGAGCGCCACCCGAAGTCGGAAAATGCGGTTTTGATTGCCGCTTTCGAGGGCTGGAACGATGGCGGAACAGCCTCGACCAATGCCTTGCAGCGGTTGATCAAGGCCCTGGATGCCGAGAAATTCGCGAGCCTCGACCCCGAGGAATACTACGTATTCACGGAAAGCCGTCCCACCGTCAGCCTGGTGGATGGCCGCTCGCGCAAAGTCGATTGGCAGCGCAACGAGTTCTACCATGCCAAGCTCCCCGGGAGCGGCCAGGATGTGATCCTCCTCCTCGGAGTGGAACCCAACCTGCGATGGCGCACCTATTGTTCCAACCTGGCCTCCGTCGCGCGGGCGCTCAATGCGGAGAAGGTGGTCACCCTGGGCGCTTATCTGGCGGACGTGCTGTATACGCTGCCCGTGCAGATCACGGGCTTCAGCAGCAAGATGGACATCGAAGAGCGCTTCGACGTCTCCCGCTCCAATTACGAAGGCCCGACGGGAATCGTGGGTGTGTTTTCCGAATATTGCCGCCAGCAGGATTTCGAGACCCTGAGCCTGTGGGCCGCCGTTCCCTATTACATTTCCATTCCCAATCCCAAGGCGGTGCATGCCCTGTTGTCCAAGCTCAAGGAGATATTCTCCTTCGGCATCGACCTGAGCGCGTTGGAAAAGGATGCGGACAACTTCGACAACGAGATCAACGATGTTGTCGCCAAGGATCCCAATGTCGCCGCCTATGTGCGGGAGCTGAAGAAACGGGAATTCCTCAACTGAACCGCGCCGGGATATTCAGGAGGCCCAGCCGGCCTCCGGGCATCCCAGGAGCGCCTTCCCGGCCGCACGGCACAGCACCATGACTCCGGCAGCGTCCCCCATTCCACGTTATCGTTCCATCGGCTCCCATTACCGGCAGCGCTTCGGCTGCAAGGTGTACAAGGTCGGCGTTTCCGTGGCCCAAAGCTGCCCCAACCGCCAGGGGCTGCGCGGAATGCAGGTCTGTTCCTTTTGCGATGAATGGGGTTCCGCAGCCTACGAGGATACGGCGGAGCAGTCCCTGGCCGAGCAAATTCGCATTAACGGCGATCGGGTGCGGCGCCGCTACAAAGCGGAAAAGCTGCTGGTTTATTTCCAGGCTTTCACCAACACCTTCGCCGGGATCACCCAACTGGAGCGCTGGTTCACCGAAGCCCTGGCGCAACCCGGCGTGGCCGGAATCGCCGTGGGCACCCGCCCGGACTGCCTATCGCCCCGGGTGCTGCGGATGCTTTCCGATCTGGCGCGGGAAACCTATGTTTCCGTGGAGTTGGGGGTGCAGACCCTGGACGACAATCAACTGAATTTTCTGGCCCGCGGCCATGACGGGGCGGCCTCGCTGCGGGCCATGGAAGCCCTGGCGGCCTACCCGGAAATCGAATCCTGCGCCCACCTGATGTTCGGACTGCCCGGGGAAAGCGGGGATCAGTTGCTGGATACGGCCCGTACTCTGTCTGGCCTGGGCGTAAACGGCGTTAAGCTGCACAACCTGCACGTGCTGAAAAACACGCCCCTGGAACGGCTCCACCGGGAGGGCCGCTTCCACCCCATTGGCCTGGAGGACTACGCGCGGCGGGTGCGCATCTTCCTGGAACATCTCTCCCCGCACGTGGCGGTGCACCGCCTGAGCGCCGTAGCCTCCCGCTGGGAGGACGTGATCGCTCCGGAATGGGTGAAGGAAAAGATGCGGCCCATGCAAGCCATCCTGGACGAACTGGAGCGGTGGGATACCTGGCAGGGG
>CAZOXD010000027.1:0-34519 GCA_964583525.1 uncultured Pseudomonadota bacterium | reverse complement strand
CCACCCGCCCCATCCGCCTGGCCTTCATCCCCGTGTACACCAAGTTCGCCAACCTCTCCCTCCGCGAAGACGAGCAGCCGTTTAATTGACATTCGGCTGGCGCATTGCACGATTTAGCGTGTGGAATTAAACCCGCCTTGGCCCGCGGTTGGCATCCCCCCTTTCTGGGGGGGACTGCAATCACTCGGAAACGATCCGGATCGCCCATGGAATGCACGGGGATTGCATTCCATCGGGAGAATGCGGGGAGGTTGCGGATTTCCTGTTTGCGAACACCGGCCCATGGAGCCGGTGTACAATCCCATCAGGATTCCAGTACACTGAAGTTCGGCCCTATTCGGCGATTGCAAAAAAACGCAAAAGCTTTGCAAATTTCGCAATGGCTCTGCAAACATCGCAAAGGTAGAACATCCACACGGGTATGGCAGTCATGACCGAGGATTTGGACAAGGAACTGGAAGGATTGGGAGACGACCTGGACGACGTCGATTTCGATCTGGATGATCTCGGGGGAGAAGGCGGCGATGTGGCTGCCGAAGCCACTGAAGCCACCGAGGATTCCGGTGATGCCACCGAAACCACCGAAACTGCCGAAGCATCCGACGCCGGAGGTGAGGCCGGCGGTCTGGAGGATATGGAGGTGGGGGACCTCGGCGGCGAGGCCGGGGAAGGAGGGGACCTGGGCGGGGATGCCGGCGAGGAAGGCGGTAGCGAAGGAGGCGGCGGCGAAGAAGGGGACGGGTTCGATCTGGATGGGGAACTCTCCGCCATGATGGAGGAGTCCGGAGGGGGAGGCGGCGGAGACATGGACCTGGGAGACCTGGGCACCGGTGGTGGAGGAGAAATCGCTCCTCTCGCCACTCAAATGCCCGCCCTCGCCGAAGGGGCGACGGTCAATCTTGAATTTCTGCTGGACATCAAGCTCCACGTCACCTTCGAGGTCGGATGCTCGAAGATGTTGATCAGCGATTTGCTGACCCTGGGACAGGGCTCCGTGATCGAATTGCACCGGCTGGTGGGTGATGAACTGGATCTGTTGGTCAACGGGAGGCTGGTCGCAAAGGGCGAGGTGGTGGTGGTCAATGAAAAATTCGGCTGTAAAATTACAGAAATCATTCCCCCAGAGGAAAGGGTCAAGCACATGGCCGTCCTATAACCCGTTTCACCTGAAATACAGGATGGGCGAATGAAGCCCGTCCGGTCCCACCTGGATATTCTAGCTCCGTTCTTCCCCATCATCATCGGAATCCCCCTCTTTCCCGGTACCGGCACCCGCACCGGCACCCGCACCGGCACCGATTTCCTGGCCGGGTTTGGGATCGTCCCTGTCCGCCACCGAACCTCCGGAAAAATCCTCCTCTGCTTCCGGTATGGATCCGGATGTCCCCTCCCCGCGCTCGGGCGGGGAAGATTCGGCTGTGCTTTCTTCCGTGCTTTCTTCCGTGCTTTCTTCCTGGTAGCTTCCGGCGGATTCCGAATCCAGGGAGGGGGATTCGCCTTTTGGGCCTGCGGGTGAAATCCCCGGAGATCCCTCCACCGGGAGCGGGGAGTAACCGTCCGGGTCCACATCGATCCCATAGGCGTCCCGGGCCTCTTCACGCGATTCCATCCCAGGTTCGGGGGAACCCGCTGGATCGGTTACGGCGCCGCCGTCTTCCTCCGGATGTTGCTCCCGGGCGATTTTCTCATCCGATGGCGCATCCTGCGCGGCCCCGGCTTCCTCCTTGCCGGATGTGTCTTTCCGGGATCCACGGCCTTTTGCCGGTTCCTTCGGTGTTCCCTCCTCCCTTTTCCCGGAGCGCAGCAACCGCATCATTTCCGTGACCAGGGCTTCGCGTTCCAGGAACAATCCGGCATGATCCTGGCCGGGGATGGATACGAATCGGGCCCTGTGAATCCGTTTGCGGGCCTGTTCGATGCGTTCCCGGGCGGGATCCTCGCTTCCGGTGAAAAGTGCAACGGGAGAATTGACGGACAACCGTCCCTCCTCCTGCGGGGGGTCGATGGCTGCCAGTCCTTCCAGCAGCGCCAGGACCGAGTCCCGCTCTCCCTCCTCTTCCGGGTGGTCGGGCAGATAGGGGAGGGCGCGTTCCTCGTGCAGCCTCTGCTTAAACGCCGCCAGCCCGTTATGGCGCACACGATCGGCCATGGAGGTCCAATCCTCCTTCATTGCGGTGGATACGAACGGACTTTCTCCCGCCATCATTACGATCCGCAACCGGTCCGGGTGCCGCAACAACAGTTCCAGGCCCACCAATGCGCCCAGCGAATATCCGAAGAAATGCAGGTTGTGGATTCCCAATTCATCCATGATGGAGACCATGTCATCGGCAAGTTGGGCGGGCGCATACGCTTCCGCTTCCAGGGGATGATCGCTTCTGCCATGACCCCGCGCATCGGGAAGAATCAGGCGGAATTCCTCGGATAACGTGGAAACGTAATCCGCATGGAACCAGTCCTCATGAGAACCGAACAGGCCGTGGTGAAGGAGCAGGTAGGCGCCCTTCTCTCCCTCGAACCGGTAGAAAATCCGGTGTTGGTTGCTGACCACCATGGTCATGGCGGAATTCTCCAACCCGGGCTGGGGCGCCGGGAAACGATGGGGTTACAGATTGGTGAAATACAGCCGATGTTCTGATCTTATCCCTCACGGGGCGCATTCACAACAAGGGGTGCGGTGGCGTCCCGGCTTCCCGGATCAGGGATTGCCCTCCAGCAACCCCTTCAGTTCCGGCAATTCCGTCAGTTCATAGGTGGGTTTCTGGTGGGAAGGGGCGTCCAGGCCCCGTGAATTGATCCAGGCTATATCAACCCCGGCCTCCAGGGCGCCCGTCACGTCATCCTCGAGCGAATCGCCCACGAACAGAACCGCTTCCGGAGCTTCGCCGGTCAGCGTCAGGGCTCTGGAAAAGGCTTCACGGCCGGGCTTGCGGAATCCCAGACCATCGGAGATGATGAGCGGCTCGAACCAGGAGGCGATCCCCGACTCGTTCAACAGGCGCCGCAATGATGGGCCGTGGTCGAAGTTGGAAAACAATGCGATCCGGTAGGATTTGCGCAAACGTGACAGCAGATCCACATGCGCCCGGGGGAGATCGAAGCTTCCGGTCACGGCGCCCATGTGAATTTCAAGCAATTCCTCCGGCAATCCATCCTCGTGGTCCTGAAGCCCGATTTCCTTCAGGAATTGCCGGAACCGGCGTGGGGCGGGAACCTCCTCCAGCGCCTCGCCTCGCTGAATTTCCGCCCAGCGCCAGGAGGCCCGGGCTGCATGATGGATCTCCGCGGCGGTTATTTCCGGCAGCAGCGCGCGCAATTTTTCCTGGAGCAATCCGGCCGTCGAAGGAATTTCCCGGCCATCCACCTCCACCGTGGGCAGGCGCGCCGGGTCGGGAAGGTAAAGCGTGTTGACGCAGTCGAACAGGATCAGCCGGTAGGTCTTGGACATGTTCGCCGGGTTTGGCAATATGAAAAGCCTGGATCGATGGGATGGGAAGGCAACCCAGCATATTTGCAGCAAGGTCAACTGGAACACCCTGCATGAACATCATGAATGACACGATCGGCCCTCTCCCCGCAAACCCTCCTGCGGGAGAGGAGTCCCGGCGCGCCTTCGTTCCCTCCCGGATGCTGCGGCGCGAATTCCCGGGAAGCCTCATAGCGGGGGAGAGGAAGGCGCGCACCGTCCCTGGGGTGCGTGCAATCGGGCCAGGACGCCCTTCGTTCGCGGGATGGGTGGCCGCGGCATCGGTGGGCGCCGCAATGCTGGGCGCCCTGTTCGTATTGAACGGGTGCGGTTACAGCCAGGATGTTCCCACCCTCCCCGAAGGCGCCAAGAGCATTTTCGTTGCGCCTGTGCAAAATCTGACGGAACAGGGTGAATTGGATGTCCGCCTTCAGGCCTTGTTGCGAAGACGGCTGCTCCGGCATTCCCATGTTGCCGTGCACACGGCCAGCGATGCGGAACTGGTGCTGTCGGTTTCGCTCACGAGTTTTTCCATTCAACGCACCCTGGACCCCACTTCGGATCTGGAAACCCCCTTGGAAACGGTACGAACATTTGTCTATACCCTGACCGGGCGCATGCGGCTCTCCGAACCCCGCACGGGGCGCGATCTCGACAACCGGGCGCTTTCGGCCGGGGTGACGCGTTACCATGACTCTGCCACGCTGGAAACGACAGCAGTGCGGGATGAGGGCATTGAGGATGTGTTGGAGGCCTTCGTGGATCAGGTGGAACGGGCGCTGTTCAGTTCGTTTTGAGCGGAGCAGGTGGCGCAGGCGGCAGAGAGTTTTCCGCTTTTCATTCCCCGGGAGGCGGTCTTCTACCCCTGCGATTCCGGGCGGCGTTTCCAGCGGCGGTGATTCCAGATCCACTGTTCCGGATAGGCGCGGATGTGCTCCTCGGTAACCTCGCAGATGGCCTGTGTGAAGGCTTGCACAGGTGAGTTGGCCTTGAGAATTTTGCTGGTGACCGGGATTTCCCGGAAGCGGATCACGTGGGTGCCGTCCGCCAGGCGTTCATCAAAATAGGTCACCAGGGGGGAGCCCAGCTTGAGGGCGATGGAGGCCGCCCCCCTCGGGGTGTGCGCCGGCATTCCGAACATGTTGCAGAATACCCCGTTGGACGCGATATCCACGTCGTTGACCATGATCAGGACTTCTCCCCGCTTGAGACATGTCAAAAGCTGGCGGGGGGAATCACCGGATCCTCGCTCGGCGACGTCCATGTACTCGAACCGGCGGATATCCCCGATGATCCTGTTGAGGCGCTCGTTATTGAGGGTGCTGGCCATGGCAACGCCTTTGATCCGCAATTGTTGCAGGGTAATAGGCAGCAGTTCCCAGTTACCCAGGTGGGCCGTGACGAGGATCACCCCCTTTCCCTTCCCGTGGGCATCCACCAGCACCTGTTCGCCTTCCACCCTTAAAAAATCTCCTCCCATGGCGCTTTGGTGGCGGAGACGAGGCAGCACCATGGTTTCCATCAGTGTCATTCCCTGGTGGCGGAGACATTCCCGGGCGATCCGATGGCGGGTTTCCGGGTTCAATTCGGGCAAGGCCATCTGCAGTTGTACCTGACAAATTTCCCGATCCCTTTTGGACAGGAGATAGGCCAGAGTGCCCAGTCCGCGCCCCAATCGCTGCAAAGCCCGCACCGAAAGCCGGTTTGCAACAAGGAGCAGGCCTTTCACGGTCACGTAGGTCAACCACTGGCGGATCGGTTTGAGGGAGGCTCTGCGGCGGATGGTGAATTTCTTGTAATCGGGTAGGTGAGAATCGTCTGTCATCTGGGACCATACCGGGTGCGGCCTTGGTGGGAAGTCTCCCTTGTGGCGGATTGGTTTCACTATGCCTATTTTTCCTATGCGTTATCCGAATACCCCGTCCGTTTTCCCGCGGGGGGTGGATTGCGTAACATGGTCCTCTGTGGAGCGCCATAATACCAGGAACTCCCGGTTGCCGCTTTTTTTTCCCGTGATGGGGGACGGAATTTGTCCCCTGTGCTCGAATCCCAGAGTCGATCCGGCGCGCCGCACCTGGTCCAGGACTTCATCGTGGATGGCCTTGTCCGTGACCCTTCCCCCGCGCCCCACCTGCTCACGTCCGGCCTCGAATTGGGGTTTGACCAGCCCAATGACCCAGCCCCCTGGCTTTAAAAACCGGGCCGCATCCCGCAGCACCTTGGATAGGGCGATGAAGGACACGTCTACCACCACCAGGTCCATCCGTTCCTCCAGTGCACTCTCGGAAAGGTTGCGAATGTTGGTGCGTTCCAACACCCGGACGGCGGGATGGTTGCGTACTTTCCAGGCCAACTGCCCATACCCCACGTCCACGGCGTAGACGCGCCGGGCTCCGTGGTGGAGCAGGCAGTCCGTGAACCCGCCGGTGGAGGCGCCGATATCCATGCAGACCCACCCGCTCGGGTCGAGCCCGAATTCCCGCAGGGCCGCTTCCAGCTTCACGCCACCCCGGCTCACATAGGGATGATCGCGGCCGGTGCATGCGATGGCGGCCGATTCGTCCACCCGGCTCCCTGCCTTGCCGGCGGGGTTTCCGTTGACCCGCACCAAACCGGCCATGATCAGCGCCTTCGCCTTTTCCCGGGTTGGCGCCAGGCCATGTGCCACCATCAGCTTGTCCAGGCGTTCCTTCAAGGTATCTGCTTGTTGTAGGTAACGGTTGTGTTCTACCCGGATACCCCGCCGGAGAACATCTGGACGATATCGTTCAAGATCACGGTCACCATGAGCATGATCAACAGGGTGAGTCCCACCAGTTGGGTGCGTTCCCGAAATTTCTGGCTGAGGGGACCGCGATTGAGGCCTTCCAGACCCAGGAAGAATATGTGTCCACCATCCAGTGCGGGGATCGGGAGCAGGTTGAGCAGGCCCAGTTGCAGGCTGATGATGGCCATGAAGGTCATCAGAGGTACCACTCCGAGGCGAGCGGCTTTTCCTGAATATTCCGCGATTTTCAGTGGCCCACCCAGGGCGGCGAAGGAGCAGTTGAAGGTGATGCAGCGACCGAGGAACAGGAAAACCGCCCTGGAGATGTTGTACAATTGCTCCGTGCCCAGGGTCACCGCCTGGGGCAGTGAATACTGTACGATGCGTGACCCTTCCCCGATTCCGATCATCCACCGCTGCCGCTCCTCGCTGAATTTCGGAGTGACGGTCATGGTGGCGAGGAGCGTCTGGTCCTCTGTGCTGTTCTCTGTGGCCGATGTGTCCTTCGCCAGGCGTTCCACCACGATTTCGATGGGGCTTCCCCGCGATTTTTCCACTTCGCCCGGGATGTCCCTCCAGGAACGGATGGGCGCGGCCCCGATTTTCATCAGGCGGTCGCCGATGCGCATTCCGGCGGATTCGGCGGCGGACCCTTCCACGAACAGGCCCACCACCGCCGGACGGACCGGTTTCCATCCGGGCGGTTCTCCGGAAACGATCGGCGCCGAAGCGAGAACGAGTGAATGTTCGCTTCCGTTGCGTTCGATGGCGAATTCCAGCTCCCGCCCTTCGATGATCAGCGTCTCCATCCCCTTGTAGAGTTGCTCCCAACTGCCGGTGGGAAATTCTCCGATGGAAACGATGCGGTCCCCGGGCTGGAATCCGGCGGAGGCGGCCGGTGAACCCTCCTCGATCGCATAGAGTTGCGGCGGACTATAGCGCCACGCGGGGACTTCCACACCCAGCAGATTGACCACAGTGATCAGCACCAGGGCCACCGCCAGGTTCATGGCCGGTCCGGCGAAAAGAATATAGGCGCGTTGCAATTTGGTTTTGGCGGCATAATTCCTGGGGTCGTCCGGATCCTCGTCATCCAGATTCTGGCCGAACAGCTTGACGTAGCCGCCCAGTGGAATCCAGGACAGCAGGTATTCCGTTTCCCCGATGACCCTGCCCACTGCGCGGGGCGGGAATCCGACGGAAAACCGTTCTACGCGGACCCCCACATGGCGGGCAGCGAGATAGTGTCCCAACTCGTGGACGAAAACCAGCACCCCCAATACCAGGATAAAGGACAATACGGTGGACATTATTGTGAACATCGGGCTTTCTCGCTCGTTTCCTGAATCAAATTATTGGCGACTTCGCGGCCATGACGGTCGGCGGCGATGGCATCCTCCACGGTACGCACGCCGGCAATGCAGGGAGGCGCTCCGCCGTTCTCGGATTCCCGCTGCATGCGGGTCATGCTTTCCCTTAGGATAGCCGCAATCCCGGTGAATGGGAACGCGCCGTCCAGATAGGCCTCCACCGTCTCCTCGTTGGCTCCATTCAGGGCGGCGGGCATTCCTCCGCCGTGCGCCAGGGCTTCCAGGGCCAAGAAGAATACCGGGAAGCGGTGCGGGGAAACTTCCTCGAATTCGAGCTTGCCCACCTCGGCCAGGTTCAAACGCGGCAGTTCCAGCGGCAGGCGCCGCGGGTGGGCCAGGCAATAGGCGATGGGCGTGCGCATGTCCGGCAATCCCAGTTGCGCGATCACCGAGCCATCCACGAATTCCACCATGGAATGGACGATGCTCTGCCGGTGTACAAGCACGGCGATCCGCTCGGGTGGAAGCCCGAACAGCCAGCGCGCCTCGATGACTTCCAGCCCCTTGTTCATCATGGTGGCCGAGTCGATGGTGATCTTGGGGCCCATGTTCCAATTGGGATGCGCAAGGGCCTGTTCCCGGGTGATATCCTGGAATTTTTCCGGCGGAAAATCCCGAAACGGCCCGCCGGAGGCCGTGAGGATAATCCGCTCCACCTCACCTTCCCCACCCTTCGCATCGTTTCCGGCAGCGTTGTTCCCAGCCAAGCATTGGAAGACGGCATTGTGCTCGCTGTCCATGGGCAGCAGGATGCTGCCCGTCTCCCGGGCCCGTTCCACCATCAACTGGCCGGCCAGCACCATCGTTTCCTTATTGGCGATGGAGACCTCCTTGCCCGCCTCGATCGCCTCGAAGGCGGGCCGCAGCCCCACCGCGCCCACCATTCCGGCCACCACGTGATCCGCCTGAGGGGCGGCCGCGGCTTCCAGCAATCCATCCATCCCCCACAGCACGGCGGTGCGGCAGGAAGCGGGCAGGCGTTGACGCAGGGAAGCGGCGGCTTCTTCCTCATAGAGTACGGCCACGGCGGGGCGGAACCGTGCGATCTGCCCCAACAACGCATCCACATTGGAGCGCGCGGCGAGGGCGTGGATCGAATAGACACCGGGGAACCGCCCGGCCACATCGAGGGTATTACGGCCGATGGAACCGGTGGACCCCAAAACGGTGAGCGACTTTTCAATCATGGGGCCATTCATGGGCTATATCGCGGGGTGATCGGTTCGGAAATCGCAATAGGCCGGTGAAAGGGATACAGGCCGGTGACAGGGATACAGGCCGGGGACCGTTACCATAGCCTCCCATCGAATATGGAGTAGAACAATACCATGTAATAGCAGATCGGGGCTGACAGTAAAAAGGCATCGATCCGGTCCAACAAACCCCCGTGCCCGGGGAGGAATATTCCAGAATCCTTCACCCCCGCCCTGCGCTTGATCCACGATTCCAGCAGGTCCCCAGCCTGCCCCGCTGCTGCCAGCACAGCACTCATCGCCAACATCCAATACAGCGGTGGGGAGGAGGCGGCGCCGGAGGCCCACACGAATCCAAGGGCTCCCACCAGGATTCCTCCGCAAAGCCCCCCCAGGGCGCCCTCCACGGTTTTATTGGGGCTGATGGCAGGGATCAGCGGGCGCCTGCCCAACAGGGTGCCCACGCAATAGGCGGCGGTGTCGTTTACGATCACCACAGCCACCATGAACAACACCCACATCCGCGCATCGGGGAGCCTGAGGAGGAGGGAGATGTGATTGAAAAACCATGGGATCAAAAGCAACCCGGCCAGGGAAAGCGCCGCGCGATGAATTCCCCCTGTGCCGGGAGCCCGGCTCCGGGCCATGGCCACCAGGATCAACAGCAACACTCCCAGCAGCAGTGCGCCATGGAGGGCCTCGGAAGTTCCCGCCAGGGCTCCCAATCCGACCAGCGCCGAGGAGATCAGCAACGGCGCCGCTGAGATCCGCAATTCCGGCGTTCGGGCCAGCATCCTGATATATTCGAACGCGCCATACACACCTGCAATGGCGACCGTCAGAGCAATGATCAGGGGGGGGGCGAACAGGATCAGAGCCACGATCAATCCCACGGCGGGGAGCCCGGACAATACGCGCAGCAACGCGTTCCTGGACGCTCCTGGCCTGCCTCTTGCGCCATGGTTTCCTTCACCGGGCGTGACGCCCCCGCCGCGCTGCCCTTTCAACTCGCCGGAATTTGGATGCTCCATGGAATTCTCTCTGCGGGAAGGGCTCTTCATTTCAGGCTCAGCGGGATTCGGGTTGACAGGGATGAGCCCGGGATAGCGAAAGCGTGCGGATCCTTCACCCACTTGGCGCGTCCCATCCTACCCACACAGTCATTTTACAGGCAATCCCCACCGCTCTTCCGGAAAACCATCGGGGGTATCGCTGGCAATTCATACGGAATATATGAGACATTGATTTTTCACGGTTACAAGGAAGCAGCTCAGGATGCCAGTTCGATTGCCATTGATTGGAAGGGTCGATTGAATCGCATGCCCAATGACGATTCCCAGAAACGCCTCGTATTCGTCGAGGCGGAAAACATTGCAGGGGATTTCCCCCTGGCGTCGGGTACCCTTCCCAGACATTTCAGGGAATCCGGCCTGTCCGGTGTTCTTTCCAAGGAGGAAATTCATCGGAAAATCGAACTTCTGCGAAAACTTTCGGTAGACGATTATATCCGCCAAACCGTTTTTCCCTCCGAAAATCCCAAGCGAAAAAGCGCTCCCGAGGTCATCCGGCAGCTAGGTGGCGTTATCCTCCGCGAGGTATCCGAAGGACCGCTCTATCTGGCGGAAATGAGCTTCTCCAGAGATGGCCGGGAACGGCGGGTAGTCTTCCTTGCGCAGAACAGGAAGAGCAAGAACGGAGTCTGGATGCCCCAGCATCACAAACGCGCCACGCAACTGGCCAGGTTCTATTCCGCCCACGGGATTCCGTTGGTGACCTTCATCGATACCCCCGGGGCGGATGCCGGTGAGGAGGCAAACCGCAACAACCAGGCGCACAGCATCTCCCATTTCATCACCGAGATGTCGAGCATGCCCCTGCCCACCGTGGGGATCGTATTCGGCAACGGGTATTCGGGCGGGGCAATACCCATGGCCACCACCAACATCCTGTTTTCCGTACGGGACGGTGTATTCAACACCATCCATCCCCAGGGGCTCAGCGAAATCGCCTACAACTACAATCTCTCCTGGCAGGAATGCGCAAAATACACCGGCGTGTCCGCCTATGAATTATGCGAGAGAGGCTATCTGGACGGCATCATCGATTATTCCCCTCTGGACAATGATTCCCCGAAGGTGCTCACCGATGCCATTTTCTCTGCCATCCAATGCATCGAGGATGGGGTGGTAACCTTTCTCCAGGATTCCAAGTACCACTATTTCTTCGATCACTACAAAGAGAACATCCTCCATTATCTGTATCCCGCCGACCTGCTGATCGAGGAAAACAGGGTTACCGACAAGACACCCACCGGGCGGCTGAACGTTTTTGGCGTGGTGTACCGCTTCCACCGCTATCTGAAAATGCGGCGCCGTCTTACCAGCCAGTCCGTGTTGCGGTACTCCCGGGTGGACACCACCGATCTCCCCATGGGGGACCTCAAGGACCGGATCGAAAACGAGCGGTTGACCCGCTTCGGCAGGTGGCTGGAAAGCCCGCTGGAACTCCGCTACGACGATCAGTTGGCCAAGCGGTATAAGCGGTTTGTCGACACCAGGAAAACCCTTGGACAGGAACGAAACCGGATCACCACCTTTTTCATCGGAACCCCCCAGGACAACTTCAACAAGGCCACCCAGGAATTGGTGATGGAACTGGCCCTCCATTTGTACAATTACTGGAAGGTGGATGCCCGGGAAAACATGGCGCAACTGCTGGGGCATCTGGAAGCCGCGAAGCCAGGGGCCGTTAAACCCCCGGAGGAGGCCGATATCCTCGCTGCTTTGCGCATTCCCGACGTGCTGGAGCATTTTCCCAGTGTGGTCGCCAATCTGGTGTTGTTCGATCTGCTTTACGACAAGCTGGTGGAAAACCTTCCGCTGATCGCCATGGAGTTGAAGGACACCAACCAGATCACCCAGGCCACCATGGAGGACCTGCTGGACAAGGCCTTCAAGGAAGCCGCGGGATCGGTGCAGGGGGTGTTGGCGGATGGCGCGGAGACACTGGACAACCTGGCGTTTTTCGCTTGGTTGGAGCAGTTGATTTCCCGCCGGGACGTGGAAAGCCTGATGCGCCAGGTGAGCGAATGGAAGCGGGCGGCGTTTCCACGTCTCTCCGAACCCCTCTTCGGAATTCTCACTTATTATTTCACCCACCTGCTCCCATCGTTTTATTTGGCTCTGCGGGGAGAGAAAAAGTTTGAAGGCAAGATCAATCCCCGCAATATCGGCATCAAGGATTTCTGGAACCGTCTTTCCCAGGCATACCGCGACTTGTTGATTCAGAATCTGCTGGCCAAGCAGAAGAAGGAAATCCCCATCCGCCCCCAAATGGTATTGGACGAGGTGTTCGAGGAATTCGAGGAGATCGACGAGGATTTGATGACCCGCGACCCTGTATCCTTCCCTGGATTCCGGCAGTCCATCGAACGCGCTTTGGCGGAAAAGATCCCTCCGGTAGGGGTCATTACCGGATTCGGCCGCTTCAAGTACGGAAAAACGGACAGCCGGGTGGGCGTGGTGGTCAGTAATACCCTCTTTCAGGCCGGGGCCTTCGACATGGCAAGCGGGGAGAAGGTCTGCAAGCTGATGACCGAATGCTCCATCAACCAACTGCCCATTATCTTCTTTATCTCATCGGGGGGAATGCAGACCAAGGAGGGAGCCGGTGCGCTGTTTTCCATGGCCGTGCTCAACAACCGCATCACCCGCTTCGTGAAAGACTTCGACCTGCCCGTGATTTGTTTCGGCTACCGGGATTGCACGGGTGGGGCGCAGGCCAGTTTTGTCACGCACCGATTGGCGAAGACCTTCTACCTCTCCGGCGCGGTGATTCCCTTTGCGGGACAACGGGTGGTGCCAAGCCATCTCCCCGCGGAGTCCATCCTCGCCAATTACCTTTCCCTGGTGGAAGGGAGCATGGACGGGCTGGTGGTCAATCCATTCGAGGAAGGATTGGGAGAAAAGCTGCGGGAGATCGACCCCAATATCCCGGTTGCCTCCGAGACGATCCAGGACGCCATTGCGCGCATTCTCCAGGGCGAATACCAGCCTTCGAGGGAGGCCGGGAAGGAAGGCGCCCTGCCCAAGGGATATATCACTTTTACCCCCATCAAGCGCATGCTGGTGCACTCCCGGGGGGCCACTGCCGTACGGCTGGTGGAAGGAGCCCAGCGCAGCGGGGTCAAAGTGCTGCTGGTCCAGTCCGATGCCGATATGGAGAGCAAGGCCGCCCGGATGCTGAGGGAAAACGACCAACTGGTTTGCCTGGGTGGAAACACCCCGGCCGAAAGCTACCTGAACGGGATGAGCGTGATTCGCATCGCCGAGCAGGAGGGAGTGGATTCCATTCACCCGGGCATCGGATTTCTTTCCGAAAACGCCAGCTTCGCGCTGCTCTGCCGCCGCCATGGCTTCAATTTCATCGGCCCCCGTGCCCGCAGCATGGAATTGATGGGCAACAAGTCCAACGCCATTGCAACGGCACGCAGATTGAAGGTGGGCGTGGTGCCAGGAAGCCAGGGGGTGGTCACGGACGCCACCCATGCCCGGGCCATCGCCGACGAAATCGGGTACCCGGTATTGATCAAGGCCACCTTCGGGGGAGGTGGCAAGGGCATGCACGTCGTCCGGGCGCCGGAGACCTTAAAGGACGATTTCATCCGCACCCGCCAGGAAGCCCTGAGCGCCTTCGGAAACGGAGATGTCTACCTGGAAAAGTTCGTCGAGTCCATGCGGCATGTGGAGGTGCAAGTGCTGCGCGACCGCTTTGGCAATACCCATATTCTGGGCATGCGGGACTGCTCGGTGCAGCGCGGCAATCAAAAGCTGATCGAAGAATCCGGATCGTACAACTTTTCTCCCGAATTGCAGGAACAGATCGCCAAATACGGCAGGGACATCGCCAACGATATCGATTACATCGGGGCGGGAACCGTGGAGTTCATCCACGACCTGGCGGAAAAACGGATCTACTTCATGGAAATGAACACCCGTCTCCAGGTGGAGCATCCCGTGACGGAAATGGTTACCGGGACCGATATCGTCTCCGAACAGATCCGGATCGCCTCCGGGGAATCCATCGCCGATCTGAAAGTGACACCCAAGGGGTACGCGATGGAATTGCGCATCAATGCGGAACGGATGATGATTGGCGCCGATGGAGAAATCTCCTTCACTCCCTCTCCCGGCACCGTCTCCCGCCTGGTGTTACCCGAAAAGAAGAACATCCGCATCATCAGCGCCGTGGACGAAGGCGGTGAAATTCCCCCCTATTACGACAGCCTGGCCGTCCAGATCATCGCCCATGGCCGGACCCGGAATTCCGTGATCAAGTCCTTGCGGGAATATCTCAAGGAAGTGGAAATCGGGGGCGTGTATACCAATCTGGGATTGATGGAAGCCATCCTCAACGATCCGGTGTTCAAGGAGGGGGAATACGATACCAATTTTCTCTCCGGATTCTACGATCGCACCGACCTCAAGAAGCTGCTCAAACGCATCGAAACCTTGAACCGCGACAGGGCGGCAAAAATCGATCTCAAAGCCATTCGGATCGAGAATTCCGACGAGCTGCGGGTGGTCTCCCCGCGCACCGGGGTGTTCTACAACTCCCCAACACCGGACGATCCCCCCTTTGTGGAGATCGGGGAGGAGTTCGAGGTGGATCAACCATTGTGCCTGTTGGAGGCGATGAAGGTTTTCGAGAACCTGTCACTGGCCGATTACAACCATCTGAACGGCCCCGAGTTGTTCTCCGCCGATTCCCGGTTCACGGTGACCCGGGTGCTGGCGGAAAGCGGGCAGACCGTGAATCAGGGAGACCTGTTGTTCATCGTCAGACCTACGGTAAAGTCCACAGAAAAGTCCGCGGCAAAGTCCGCGGCCAAGGCGGAGCCGGTGGCCGCGGCCGGGGGCAACTGATATATCCGGGGGGATGCACGGCACTCCGGTTGAAAATCCGCCGCCCCGCGGGAAGGCCGGGAAGCTGCGCCCTTCCGCCGCCCGGACGGCATTTTCACCCCATTTCTTTTCTTCCGTAATCCTCCATGACCTCTCCAGGGATGGAACTTCGCATTGGCTTTCTGGCCTCCCATGGCGGGAGCAACATGCAGGCGATTCTCGCTGCCATCACATCCGGTACGCTCCCGGCCTCCCCCCGCGTGGTGATCTGCAATAATTCCGGCGCCAAAGCCCTGGACCGCGCCACAGCTGCGGGGATTCCAGGGCTGCACATGAGCACCGCCACCCACCCGGGAGGCGATCCTCCGGGTAACGTTCTGGACGCCGCCATGGCCGAGGCCCTGCGCGCTCACGGTGTCAACGTGGTGGTGTGCGCCGGATACATGCGCAAGGTTGGGCCCCGGGTGCTGGAGGCCTACCCCCGGCGGGTGTTGAACATCCACCCCGCCCTCCTGCCGGCCCATGGAGGCCAGGGCATGTACGGCTTGCACGTGCACGAGGCCGTCCTGGCCGCCGGGGAAAAGGAAACCGGGGTCACCATCCATCTGGTGGATCCTATCTACGACCACGGGGACATCCTGGCCCAGGCCCGCGTGTCCGTGGAGCCGGGCGACACGCCCGAAACCCTCCAGGCCCGGGTGCTGCAGACCGAGCACACCCTCTACCCGGACACCCTGCGCCGCATCGCGGCAGGGGAGATCGTGCTGGACAATCGGTAACACACCACACCCCTTTTTCCTTTCCCAGTGCAAAATTCATTCTGAGGGTTGGGCCGGTTCGTGCTATTCTGCGCAGTTGGATATGCGATTTGCGAAAATCAGCGACAATTCCCATTTGCGCTTTGGATGAACCATGGCGGACAGCACCGTAAAACAGATAAAACAGATTGCCAACAACCGCAGGGCGCGCTTCGAGTACGAGTTGCTGGACCGCTTCGAGGCCGGCATCGTGCTGCTGGGCACCGAAGTGAAAAGCCTGCGGGAAGGCAAGGTCACCCTGGGGGACGCCTATTGCGCCATCGACCGGGAGGGGGAGGTCTACCTGCGCGACGCCCACATCAGCCCGTATTCCCACGGCACACACACCAACCACGATCCCCTGCGTCCCCGCAAGCTGCTGCTCAACCGCAAGGAAATCCGCCGTCTCGCCCAACGCATCAGGGAAAAAGGTTTGACCGTCGTTCCCACCCGCATGTACTTTAAGAGAGGAAAGGCCAAGGTGGAAATCGCCCTGGCCAAAGGAAAGAAGCAGTACGACAAGCGAAAACGCATCAAGGACCGCGACCAACAGCGCGAGTCCGAGCGTCAGATGGCCTGATTCCCTCACCACTTCGGTGTTTCGCTAACGTTTTGTGCTATAATGACCGTTGTAGCAGGAAGGAAGTAGCAAGCAGCATCCCACCGATCCCCGGGGGCGTAATGGATTCGACTACGGGGTGGATGTGAGGGCAAGCAAGCCGTGGTTGATCGAAGGGCCACGTAAAAAATCGATCTACTTAGTAGCTGCCAACAACAGCAACTATTCTCCGGTGGCCCTGGCTGCGTAATTTAGCACCAGTGCTTCTATAGCCGGATGCGGCGCCTGACGCACGATAAGGGCACCACCGCATCGACAATCGTGCTCAGCCCCGCCGGATGCCCGAACCGGCGTGGTGAATTTCTCGGGATAGCGGGGTGTGAGGCCGCGGCTGCCGACATCTCCTCGTGAAATCGACAACGCCGCTAAGCTTGTAGAAAACCTTCTCGTCTCCCGATAGGACGCGGGTTCGATTCCCGCCGCCTCCATCATTTTTCTATCTCTGTCCCGCACCGATCCCTGCCATGGGGGCGCATGATTTTACCCTTGCGCCCACAGGCATCTCATGGAAGCCATCACCTTTTCGCAATCTTCGCTTCCCGCAGGTTTCCAATGATCTGCTCCGGTGTGTATATGGTTGTTTTCATGCCAATCCTCCTTAATCGATCCAGCCCCAACTCTAACATTGAAACGGGATCGATCTAAGGGGGGCAGATCACGGTGAAGAAGGATCGGCTGAAAGCGCTGTGCGAATCCCTGGGATTGACCCGGGTAACCACCTACATCCAGAGCGGAAATGTGGTCTTTGATTCGCCGGTGTCCGATTCCCTGGAATTGGAGGGGATGATCCGGGAATCGATCCAGCGGGAATTCGGATGCCAGGTACACGTCTTCATCCGCACCAGGGAGGAGTTCGCCCGGATCGGCACGGACAATCCCTATTTGAAAGAGCAGGGAATCGACCTCTCCAAACTGCATGTAACGTTTCTCTCCGCACAGCCTGCCCAGACCGGCAGCGGTAAATTATCCCCGGCGGATGCGGGTTTGCACCGCTTTCAGCGGATTGGGAGGGAAATTTATCTCCATTGCCCCAACGGATATGGAAAAACCAAATTGTCCAACACCTTCATCGAAAAACAACTCGGCGTAAGCGCAACCACCCGCAACTGGAAAACGGTCAACAAGTTGTTGGAAATCGCGGCGCAACAAGCTTGATAATGCCCGGATTTTCCCGGCAGGATGGTGGTCACCGGTTCAAGACGTGGCATTGCATACCAGGAGCGAAAACATGAACCAGGAACCTGTGCGGTACGTGGAACGCCTCAACGAACAATATCAATCCCTGGGGTATCCGCCCTACCGCTGGACGATCAATACCGAAGCGCCATTCACGCCCCTGGAAAAGCCGCTCAACGAATGCCGTGTTTCCATGCTGGTGGCAGGCGGCATTTCCCATAACTCCCGCCCGGGCTTCAATCCGGATGCCAGGGACGACCTGCGATTGGACGAAATCGACCCGGCCTGGCAGCCCGGGGAATTCGAGATCAACGACAGTTACTATGATCACCGGGACGCGGACCGGGACCTCAACGTGATCTTCCCCATCGACCGCCTGCGCGAACTGGCGGAGGAGGGAGTGATCGGAGAGGTGGCGTCACGGCTCTGGAGCGGATTCATGGGGCGCATCTATAAACGTTCCCTGGTGATGGAAGAAGCCGCACCGGCCTTCGCCCGATCCCTGCTGGAGGACCGTGTGGATCTGCTGGTTTTGGTGCCCGGCTGACCCCTCGATCATCAGACGGTCGGTCTGGTTGCGCGGGTGGTAGAGGAGGCGGGCATTCCCACCGTGCTTGTATCCACAGGGAGGGACCTCACCGTGCAGGTGCTTCCGCCCCGCTCGGTGTTCGTCAATCACCCCATGGGCAATCCCTTCGGGAGGCCCCGCGACGCGAAGATGCAACGGGAAATTCTGATGCACGTCCTCGATCATGCGGTCCATGCCAGGGAGCACGGGGAATTGAAGGATCTGCCCTATCAATGGCACGAACCAATCCTCACCATCATGGAATTGAAGGCCGGCGCGGGCCTCGGGGAGAAGGGTTACCGGGCGCGTGCTCCCGATCCGGACACCGGTAAGCAGCCCCTGTAGGCGGGCCGGGGATGGGTATTGCCGGGGTTGCCGGTTGGGGTATGCAGGAATTTAGCGCCAGCGATACCCAATTCTCAGGCGGTAGCCCGATATGTCCACCAGTGGCCCATCCGAAACCTGGACTCCGGAAACCGATACGGATTGCGCGGCCAGGAACCAGCCGCTGTCCCCTTCGATCCCCAATGAGAATCCGCCCCCCGTGGCGCCGTTGGAAAGGGAGGGGGAACTGAAGCCCTCCGCGGTGGCCAGGGCGAAAACTCCTCCATGCAACCCCACAAAAACCGGACCCAGCCATAATCGCGCTTCCAGTTCCAGCGAGGATACGTCGTGGAGGCTTACATCCGGGAGCGTGGGGAAGGAGGCCTTCCCCCCGGCTCTGGAAAGGACGAATCCCAGGGAAAACGCATCTCCCAGAGCCAGTTGGTAGCTGAAGCCGGCCCCCAGCGTAGCCTTGGCGTATTCCTCGCCAGTATTGGCATCCTGTGAGACAAGCTGCGCGGATTCAACGAACAAGCCGAAGCCGCTATTGGGCGCCGCCCGGACTTCAGGTGCGAGCGCCACCGCATTCAATGCCACCGCAATCAATGCCACCGTTATCAGGATGGCTGCCGCCACAACAGTTCGCATGGTGATCTCTCCCAGGGATCGAAGGCTCCCTGTAACGGATGTGCCGCGAGTCCGGTTCACCCCCAACCCATTTTACATCATGCAAGCTCGGGGCAAACGGAGACCGGCCATCACGCGATTTCACCTGGCTCGGCACCTGGTCCGGGACGGGAAAACCGCCGCAGCACGGGGGATGCTGGAGCAACAGGCGCACCCCTTCCGCATATGGAATATGTCCCGCTGGCTGGAAACATGTGAAGATGAACTTTCCTCAAAGAAATTCCGGAATTAATTCGATTCTGGTCATCCAGGATGCAGTAATATATGGGGAAAAGGGCAGGGCTGCTGGATGCAATCCGCGCTTTGGGGTCCACGGGATATTCAACCAGTCAAGGAGACACCATAATATGCTCGACGGAAACGGATATGACCTGCTGTTCAGGGAGGCCCGCTCACACAAGGCGTGGCAAGACAGAATCGTGGGAGACGATCAGTTGAGGCAATTGTACGATCTGATGAAATGGGGCCCCACCGCAAATAACAGCCTCCCTTTGCGAGTGCTCTTCGTGCGTTCTCCCGAAGCGAAGGCGAAATTGATTCCCTGCATGTCCGAGGGCAATGTGTCCAAGGTGGAAACCGCGCCGGTGACCGCCATTTTGGGGTATGACACCCGGTTTTTCGAAAGTTGGGAACGATTCGGTTCCCGCGATTATGCCACTGGGTACAAGGACGATCCGGCAAAGGTGGAGGTCATCGCCTTACGGAACAGTTCCCTCCAGGGAGCGTATTTCATAATCGCGGCGCGGGCTATTGGGCTGGATGTGTGCCCCATGTCGGGTTTCGACAACGCAAAAGTGGACGAAATCTTTTTCGGGGGCACATCCACCCAATCGAACTTCATCTGCGGCGTGGGATATGGAGACCCGTCCGCATTGCGACCTCGCGGCGCCCGCTATGATTTCGATGAGGTGTGCCGGATCCTTTGAGGTCCCTCCCATTCCCCGGGGCCGGCCACGGATTCTCCAGCGCAGGGAAATTCGATGCCACTCCCGTGGTATTCCGGTACCTTTGGGAGCCGGTACTTTTCGAAATACAGGGGACAGGTTCTCCATTGGAGAAGCCAATGGCTTTCGATGAAATCCTGGCGAATCGCATCCGCCGGATTGTGAGCGGGAAGAAAGGGATCAGCGAGCGGAAGATGTTCGGTAGCCTCGCCTTCCTTCACAATGGGCACATGGCCTGCGGGGTCGTCAAGGAGGAATTGATGGTGCGGGTCGGCCCCGATGCCTACGAGGAAGCCCTTGCCCACCCCCACGCCCGGGAGATGGACTTCACCGGGCGTCCTCTTAAGGGCATGATTTACGTGGATTGCGAGGGCTACCGCACCGACCCGGGCTTGGAGGGATGGGTGGAGCGCGGCCTCGATTTCACCGGCAGCCTGCCCCCCAAGAAGCCGAAGGCGCAGAGGGGGGAGAAGCGTTTCCGGCCTAAACAGCGGTAGGGCGCCTGTCCGGGGTCTTCCGATAGTGGTTTGTCTGGTGAGGCGATCTCATGAGGGTGCAAGGGTTTCGTGCCGGGGCAGATCGTCTTCCAATTTCAGCCAGGGCAGGCGATCCTCGTGGAAGATATGCTGCCGCGGCGCAAGGGTCTCCGGCGCGTCCATCGTTCCCACGGTCAGGGAGACCCAGCCCGGATCAACTCTGCGGCGGAAAGAGAGGGAGGAGCCGCATTTCCCGCAGAATCCCCGCAGCGCCTCCGGGGAGGAGGCATAATCCATGGGCTTGCCCTGGGTCCAGGTCACGGCCTCCGTGGGGAAGTCCGCCCACGCCACCACCGGGGCGCCCCCGGCCTTGCGGCACATGGAACAATGGCAGTACTCCGTCTGCAGGGGCTCTCCCCCGGCCCGGTAGCGCACGGCCCCGCACAGGCAGCCGCCTTGGTAAACGGATTGAGTCATTTGCAATTCCTGTGATAAATGCAGATTGAAGGGGGGGCGCTTCCAACAGCCCCGCCCCTACTTCCCCCTCCCCTCTTATTTGGCCCCATTCGCAATAGCCGCGATCTTGTCGGCGAACTCGACCTGGCTGTTGTCCTCTGGTTGGTAGCCGATGACGCGGCGGGCGTTGGCGATGCTCCAGAAATTGTGGGTGTTGCCGCTCACCCCGTAGACGATCAGGAAGGGTACGCCGTTCTCGTCGCGGATGTTCGGGGCTTCCACCATTTTCACGGCCTGCTGCACCTGATCGCGGCGGGAGAGATAGGCCCCCAGGGCGCGGTGCATCACCTTGATGTCACCGGGAGGCACGCGGTCGATATCGTCGTCACGGGGCCCTCCGATGCGCCACTGCACCACCTCCAGCGGCCCGCCATGCACCTTTCCGGTGGCGAAAACGAAGCCCATCTGCTCATAGGCCACCTTGGCCCAGCCGTACCAGTTGTCGGTGTAGGGCGCCATGTCCGCCGTGACCACGTCCAGCTTGTCATCCCAGATCAAGCGCTCGTAGTAATCCGCGGCGTGGTTGGAGCTGACGGAGACCACCCGCTTCACCCCCTCTTCCTGTGCCACCTTGTAGACGTTGTAGGCCATGCCCACGTTGGCGAACTCCGCGCGGAACTTGGGATCGCTGTTGTCCTGCCAGGTGGTGGCGTCCAGTCCCACCGCGCTGACGAACCCGCTGTGGATGACCGCGTCGGCGCCCTGGAAGTGCTCCCGGTAGGCATCGCGGTCTTCGCTGGTGAGGTCGCAGATGCGGATATCAGGGAGTTCCACGCCTTCTCCGTTGGTGGAGCGGACATCCAGCAGCACCACATCCCAGCGGTCGCTCAGTTCGGGCATCATGCGCTGGACGATATATCCCGCTGCACCCGTGATTACCACCCGTTTTTTCGTCATGGTCCTTTTCTCCGGTTCATTGCCCTTAAGAATCATTGCCCTTAAGAATCATTGCCCTTAAGAATCATTGCCTTTAGGAATCACTTCCTTTAGGAATCACTGCAAGCAAGGAATCGTGCGCCGATTTCCGGACATTTGATATTCCACCGCATAGTGGTACACCCGTCCCTGGCAATGTTCAACGAACTGCCCGCTGACCAACCAGGAGTGCAAGGGGTGGATCGCGCAATGGGCCGGGAAAAAGGGAGTTCAATCCGGATCGTCTCCGGCGGGCAGTCCGGTGTGGACCGGGCGGCCCTGGATGCGGCGCTGGCCCTGGGAATTCCCTGCGGAGGATGGTGCCCTCATGGCAGGAAGGCCGAGGACGGCCCCATTCCGGAGCGGTATCCCTTGCGGGAAACGCCTCTCTCCGAGTATGCCCAGCGCACGGCCTGGAACGTGCGGGATTCCGACGGCACCTTGATCCTGCTGGAAGGGCCGCCCACGGGGGGAACGGCATTCACGATCGACACGGCCGCCGAACAGGGCCGGCCCATTCACATTGTCAACCTCGCCGATCCGGATCTGGCCTCCCCTTTCAGCGGTGCGGAATTTTCTTCCGGCACCCAATTCATCGGGTGGATCCGGGCGAACCGGATTTCCCTGCTCAACGTGGCAGGCCCCCGGGAAAGCCAGTGCCCTGGTATCCACGGCCGGGCCCGCGCTTTCCTGGAAACCCAGCTCCCCCGGCTCTGCGCTGGGGAGGGAGAGCAACCGGATTGACCGGTGGGCATGCGGATCAGGGCCTGCCCTTGGGTATCGTCCCGCCTGAAAGGTCCTCCTGGCAGGTTCGATGCGCCTGCGCGTTGCATCTGGGGAAAAGGCGGGGTAATTTGCTATTAAACGAAGCAATTCTCGCTGCGGCGAGAATGGATAATGAGGATGGATAATGAGGATCGGCGGCAAGGATCGCTGCTGAAGTTCAGGATGCCCATATCCGGAAAGCGAGGATGACGGATCGGGAGTGGGCGGAATCCATGAGGACCGGGATGTTGGATAAGCCGGAACATTTGGGCCGAAAAATCGCGGGAGAGTCTCTTCCCAGGAACGCGGGGGCGATCCGCGCATCCCTGGTGGAGGCCGGCCATTGCCAGCCCGAAAAACCTGCGGTGATCCTGGAACTGTACGGTGGTCTGCGCATTAAAACCGGGTGCAGCGTGCTCCCGCTCCACGCCATGAATATCGCAGAGGCCATTGGTGTGCTGCGGCGGGTCTTTCCCAAGGCCGATGACCTTCTCCCGGACGGGAAGGAACTGGGCGAGCACTACAGATTTTCCATCAACGGTAAAACCGTGACCCGCGACGTTACCCATCCCCTTGCAGACGGTGACCGGCTCATTCTTTTCAGCGCCTCCGTGGGAGGATAACTCATGCAGGGTGTTCATGGGCGGTATTGGAGCATCGATCTGAACGATGGCTCCGCCAGTTTGGAAGCTCTGGAGCCGGCCATCCATCAAAGATTCCTGGGAGGGGTAGGCCTGGGGTGCTGGCTGCTGCTCCATGAAAGCACCGGGAAGTATGATGCGCTTTCCCCCGCGGCGCCGCTGGTGTTCGCCTTCGCTCCCCTGGCCGGGACGGCGCTCAACACTTCCGCCAAGGCCGCAGTTCTCAGCAAGTCCCCGCTCACCGGGCGGCTCAACGACGCCCTCATTTCATCCGGGTTCGCTCTCTCCGGCAAAGGCGTTGGCGCCGATGCGATCGTGGTGAAGGGACAGTGCGCCGAGTGGAGCACCCTGTTCGTGGAGCCAGGGGGGGCAACGCTGCTTCCCACACCCCAGCTTCTCGGGTTGGACGCGGAGGGGGCCGCCCGCCGCATCAAGGCGGAGTGGGGAGAGGATTTCGACGTGGTGAGCATTGGCCTGGCGGGGGAAAACAGGGTGCCCTATGCCTCCCTCACCCACGATCAACGCCACGCCGGGAGGGGGGGCACCGGCGCGGTGATGGGCGCCAAGCGCCTCAAGGCAATGGCGGTGCGCGGACGGGATATGCCCACGGTGGCCGATCCCAGCCGTCTCGACGAACACCGGGAGTCGCTCCGGAAATCCTCCCTGGGCCCAGCCACGGAAAAATACCGCACCACCGGCACCTTGGGGAATCTGCTCGTGTTCGACCGGATCGGGATTCTCCCCACCCGCAATTTCACGGCCACCGGAAACGAGTCTGCCCATGCCCTTTCGGCCGAGGGATTGTTCGAGGAGAAGCGGGTGCGGCGCGCCACCTGCGCGGACTGCATGATCGGTTGCGAAAAGCGCTACGTGGCCGCCGACGGCTCCACCACCCGGCTGGAGTATGAGAACGTCTTCGCGCTGGGCTCCCTGCTGGACATCTGGGACTTGGAGATCGTGATGGAGGCGTCCCGCCTCTGCGATTATTACGGCCTGGACACCATCTCCACGGGCGGCACCCTGGCCTTCGCCATGGAGTGCGTGGAGCGGGGCATCTTTCCGGAAATCCAGGGCGAGGCGCCGCCCCTGCGGTTTGGAGACGGCGCAATCCTGCTGGACGCCATCCACAAGATCGCCCATCGCGAAGGGTATGGGGAACTACTGGCCCTGGGATCGCGGGAGCTTTCAATGCGCATCGGACAGGGCTCCGAGGCCTTCGCGCCCCACGTAAAAGGCCTGGAAATTCCGGGATACCATCCTTCCGGGCTGCAAACGCTGGGGCTGGGTCTTGCCGTGGGCACCCGGGGGGCGGATCACAACAAGAGCGGAGCCTATGACCTGGATTTATCGGGAACCGTGGACCGCTTCTCCCTCGATGCGGAGCGCATCGGCGTCATGGTGGATCTGGAGGATCAGTCCGCTGTGATCGATTCCCTCATTCTCTGCAAATTCGTGCGCCGCGCCATCGGCGATTTATACGAAGACGGCGCCGCCATGCTCACTGCGATTATCGGGACGGAATTTACCGCCCAGGGGCTGCGGGATTCGGCGCGGGATATTCACCACCTGAAAAAACTATTCAACCAGAACCAGGGATGGGACGCCGCAGAAGATACCCTCCCCGCCCGCTTCTTCACCAATGGAAGATCGGGCGCCAGGCACGGGAAAGATTCCAGTGAGGATTCTCTCCCCCCGGGAATCGACCCGGCCGTGTTTCCTGTCGCCCGGGCGGAGTATTACGCTTGCCGAGGCTGGGACGGCCAGGGACGCTACGAGCCCAGCGCGGAGATGCTGGAAATCCTCGGGACGGGGCGAGGCTCTGTTTGAAAAGTTCTTTTGAGCGCCTCCTTCGAGACGCCCCCGAATTTTTGCCATTAAATACCGGCGGGGCTCCTCAGGAAGGCGGTATAAAATGGACTCCCTCAACAATCCGCGTCACTGAGGAGGGCCCGTTAGGGCTCGTCTCGCCTGTCCTGAGCTTGTCGAAGGGAAGGGCGCTTTTTGGGATTTCCAACAGGGCTTTTACTCCCCGGCCCGGAACCGAATGCCATGGGTGAGGAAACCGTTTCCATGTCCGTTCCCGCTTCCTCGTTTCCCCCCTTCGGTGGGGAGGACGCCCGGCCTTGCACTTTCGAGGAGGCGGGGGTGGCGATTCTGCCCGTTCCCTACGAGGGCACCGTCTCCTACGGCGCCGGTACTGCACTGGGCCCCCACGCCATCCTGGCGGCATCGGCGCAGTTGGAAATGCACGACGAGGAGTTGAACGCCGCCACAGAAAACATAGACGCGCCCGGACTGTTCACCCTGCCCCCCGTGGAGCCAGTATCCGGTGAGACCCCGGAGGCCGTAATGGAGCGCATCCATGCCGCGGCGCTGCCTCCCCTGCAAGCCGGCAAGCTGCTGGTGACCCTGGGCGGGGAGCACTCCATCAGTTACGGGGTGTTCACCGCGCTCCAGACGGTTCGTGCGGATCTACTCGGTGGGGAGCGGCCCTTCTCCGTGCTGCAGATCGACGCCCACGCGGACCTGCGCGATAGCTACCAGGGCGTTCGCCACAGCCACGCCTGCATCATGGCCCGGGCCCACGGGTTGGGTCTGCCCTTCGTGCAGGTGGGCATCCGCTCCCTGTCGGCCGGGGAGCGCGGATTCCTGCGGGACAACGATCTGGAACGCAACGTTTTCTGGGCCGCGCGAATCGCCGAAGCCGAACGAGTGGGGGACGATGGTTTGGTCGGGGGCTGGATCGGCGATGTGGTGGAGCGACTCGGGGAGGATGTTTACGTCACCTTCGACGTGGATGGGTTGGATCCCGCCATCATGCCCGCCACCGGCTCGCCCGAACCCGGAGGGCTGGGCTGGCATACCACCCTGCGCCTGCTGCGCCGGGTGGCCTCCCAACGCCGCATCATTGGCTGCGACGTGACGGAACTGGCGCCCATCCCCGGCCTGCACGCGCCGGACTACCTGGCCGCCCGCCTGGTGGCGAAGATGATCGCCTACGCGCAGATGCGGGAATGACGGGTAAACAGCGGAGGGAACCTTCTATCTTTACATAGCGTCATAAAAACATGCGTATCGCCCTTCGAGACGCCTTGCTCCGCAAGGCTCCTCAGGGAGGCGGTTAAACTGGGAACTGAAACCCGCGTCCCTGAGGAGGGCTCCATGGGAGCCCGTCTCGAAGGGCGCGATCAATATCCGGAATCATAAGAATCGTCAATTGAATGCGCAATTATATAAGTCGCAGTGTTTTGTTTTTCATGTGTTTATCACAGGCCTTTTAGTCCGGACGGTAGGTGATCTCCAGGAATACCCGCCGCCAGCCCCGCAGGGCGTAGATCAACCGGAACAGTTGGAACCAGCCGATGTACTTGCGGCCCAGCATCCGCTCCACGTTCCGGATCAGGACGGGGTCGCCGGCCAGCGCTGCCGCACCCTCGTGAACGGGGCCGAGGTTCTCCCTGCCCCGGCTGTCGCACACGGCGAAGCGCACCCGTGAATCGTTGCGGAGGCGCTTCACCTTCCCCGTGCTTTCCGTTGTCAGCACATACAATTTGCGCCGATAGAGGGTAAACCAGACCGGCGTGGTCACCTCGCGTCCATCGGAGCGGAAGGTGGACAGATTGACGTAGCGGGCCTGGGAGAGGTTCTTCTTTTCACCTGCCATGGCAAGGGGTTCCCGGATTGGGTTGGGTGGAGTAGGATTTGCCTGAAAAGCGCTTTTGACTGCCTCCTGCGAGACACCCCGCTAGTGCTTAATGGCGGAAAATCGCGGGGCTCCTCAGGAAGGCGGAATAAACTGGATATCCTCATCAATCCGCGTCACTGAGGAGAGCCCGTTAGGGCTCGTCTCGCCTGTCCTGAGCTTGTCGAACGGGAAGTGCGCCTTTTGGGGTTTTCAGACACAGTCTACTCCTCGGGGACAGTCCAGCGCTCCTGCCGCCAGGCCATTTCCCAGAACAGGTACTCCCAGCGGCTGGAATCCAGGAAGATGCCTTTCAGGCGTTCCCGGTGACCCGCATCGAGAGGGGCGGCCAACTGCTCCATCTTCTCGCGCAGCCACTCCCCGTAGGCCTCGAATTCCACCGAGGCGTACATATCGATCCATTCCCGGTAGCGGGGCTCGGCGGGCATGCCGCGCTCCTTGAGGTGGCGGGCGATCTCGGCATAACCCCACTGGCAGGGCAGCACGGCAGCCACGATGTCCGCCACGCTCCCCCGCAGGGCGACCGAGAGCAGATGGCCGGTGTACCCGCTGGTGGTCTGCGTGGGCTGAACCGCCTCCAGGTTTTCCGGGGTGATGCCGAACTCGGCGCAGTACGAGCGGTGCAGTTCCATCTCCCCGTTGAGCGTATCCGAACACAACTTGGCGAAGTAAGCCATCGTGTCCAGGTCGGGGGAACGGGTGGCGGCCTGGGCGAACACCTTGGCGTATTGGATCAGGAACAGGTAGTCCTGCTCCAGGTAGAAGCGGAAGCGGTCATCGTCCAGCGAGCCCGCACCCAGCGCCAGCACGAAGGGGTGCTCCTTTTCCCGCTCCCAGATGCCGTGGGACATTTCCATCAACTCGTCGCAAAAGCCCATGATTTTTGTCTCCGGTATTTGGTGGCATTTGGTTCCTGGATTCATTTCCCGCAAAAAAAAGCGAGCGGATGGGTTTGGCTTCCCCTTATACCACCTGGCCCTTATACCACCTGGAGAGGGAGCGGCGCGAAGCCGTGGTTGAGCCCCCTGTCTTCTCCTGCCCGGATGCCATGGGCGAGGGTTCCCCGCAGGTAATCCCGTCCCCGGGCGACGGCGTCCGGCACGGTCCCGCCGCGCATCAGGAACACGGCGATGGCCGCGGAAAGGGTGCAGCCGGTGCCGTGGGTGTTCACCCCGGCAATGCGCTCCCCCCGATACTCCAGTACCCCGCCTTCGTGAACGAGCACGTCCACCAGTTCTTCCGCATCGGACAGATGCCCTCCCTTGACCAGCACGCTCACGCCGAACCGGTCATGGATGGCCCGCGCCGCCGGCTCCAGATGCGCCTCCGCATTCACTTCCATCCCGGAAAGGATCGCCGCTTCTCCCATGTTGGGGGTAACCAGGGTGGCCAGGGGGAGGATTTTCTCCCGCAGCGCGACCATGGCCCCGTCGTCCAGGAGCTTGGCGCCGCTGGTGGCCACCATAACCGGGTCCACCACCATGGGCGGGCAGTCCCGTCCTCCGGAGCTTCCCCGGGGTGGCTTGAGGTTGCGGAACGCGCCTGCCACGGCCTCGATCACCTCCGTACTGAACAACATGCCGGTCTTCGCCGCGCCCACGGTAAAGTAGGCGCCCACGGCTTCCACCTGGGCCGCCACCACAGCGGGGTCGATGGCCTGGATCGCCGTCACTTCCCGCGGATTCTGGGCGGTAATGGCGGTGATGGCCGAGGCGCCGAAACACCCCAGGGCGGCGAAAGTTTTCAGATCCGCCTGGATACCCGCCCCCCCGCCGCTGTCCGACCCCGCGATGGTCAGCACAACGGGGAGGGTTCCGTCTTGTAGATCCATCAACGCCTCTTCTTTGGAAGGGGTGTGATAAACACATAAAAAGCAACAAGAAGTCTGCCTCCGGCGGGTCAGGGGCGCTGCCCCTAACAACCCCGGCAGGGAACTTAGTCCCCTGCACCCCCTATTCGTTTGTCATACCAATGTATTGGACTGTTCGTAATATCTTCGCATTCCTTCCAGTTAGGGGGGCGTGGGGGGAAGACTTTCCCCCACATGCAGTTCAGTATTTGCTCCTGCTGTCGCAGTTTGTGCTTTAATCACACACCTTTTATTGCCCGGGGTTGATGAACAGGTCCCCGGTAGGGGGGATCCTGTCGATGATGCCCTGCTCTTTCGCGAAGCGGGCGAAGGTTTCCCACTTGGCGTGCGATTGCTGCTGGGTGGTGGCGAACTGCCCGAGGGTAAGCTGGAAGGCCCGCCGGTCCAACTCCTTGCGCACCTCCGGGTTGGCCTTGAAATATATCTGCAAGGCTTTCTCCGGGTGCTGGCGGGTGTACTCCAGGGCGCTCGCCAGACCCCGCACCAGCCTGGCCGCCGCGGACATATTGCGGGAAAGAAAGGCATCGTTGGAGATCAGCACCAACTCGTAATAGTCGGGAATGCCGTATTTGCGCAGGTCGAAATAGCCTCCGGGGACCTTCTCCAGTTCCAGTTCGGCCAACTCGTAATTCCAGAAGGCTCCCATCACCGCGTCCACCTGCCCGGTGAGCAGGGAGGAGGTGAGATTGAAGTTGACGTTGATGGTGGTGTAGTCCGCCGGAGTCAGCCCGTGGCTGGCCGCCAGGGCCTTGAGCAGGGCCAGTTCCAGATCCTGCACGGAATAGCCGATGCGCTTGCCCTTCAGGTCCGCCGGCGTGCGGATGCCACTGCGTTTCAGGAAGGCCAGGGAGGAGAGGGGATGCTCCA
Organism: uncultured Pseudomonadota bacterium; assembly: GCA_964583525.1. GTDB lineage: Bacteria > SAR324 > SAR324 > SAR324 > JACQKK01 > CAZOXD01. The sequence goes on along the minus strand of CAZOXD010000027.1, from coordinate 4,952 downwards.
CCAGCACGCCGATGGAGCGCACGGGCAGTCCCCGCGAGCGGGCGATGATCACGTTGGGCTGGTAGTTGACCGCGAAGGAGGACCGCCCAGCCGCCGTCAGCTTGAGGGGGTCGTTGGGATCGGCTGGGGGTGTCAGTTCGATCTCCAGGCCCTGCCGGGCGAAGTGGCCGCCATCCCTGGCCACGTAGAGCGGCACGTGATCGGCATTGGGAAACCAGTCCAGGATCAACCGGTGTTTTTCCCGGGGTTTTTCCCGGGGTTTTTCCGCCGCCCGGGCATTCCCGGAGAGAACCGGCATGGCAATGAAAATGGCCAGGAGAACCGTCAGCACAGATAGCACCGACAGCGCCCTCGGCAGGGGCAGGGACAATGATTGAAAGCAACGAGATTTCATGGAACCTTTCACGGGATGAGGTTGGAATTAAGGGGATGGAATCGCATCCGGCCTGGCGGATTCGTCACGGGAGAGGCGCTGCCAGGGCAGGCAGACCCGTTCCAGCCAAGTCACCAGGCCCAGCAACAGCAGTCCGATGGGTGTCAGGCAGAGAATCGCCCCGAAGACCATGGCGATTCGCAATTGGGCATTGGCGGAAAGCATCAGGTATCCCAGGCCGGCGCCCGCGCCCACCCATTCGCCGATCACGGCGCCGATGGTGGAATATACCGCGCTCAGCTTGAGCCCGGCGAACAATTCCGGCAAGGCCGCGGGCAGGCGCAGCTTGAACATTATTTGCGTGGGGGTGGCGCCCATGGTGCGGAACAGCCTCAGCCAGTCCGGATCGGTGCGCTTCAGCCCGTTCAGGGTGGCCAGGGCCATGGGGAAAAACACGATCACGGCGGCCATCACAACCTTGGGGAGCAGGCCATAGCCCAACCACACCACCAGCAGCGGCGCGATGGCGAACACGGGAATGTTTTGCGAGGTGATCAGCAGCGGATAGCAGGCCTTTTCCAAGATTGGAGAATGGAACAGCAGCAATCCCAACAGGAAGCCCACCACCACGCCCAGAATCCCTCCGGCGATCACCTCCAGCACCGTCACCCCGGTATGGCGCAGAAACACGGCGCGTTTTTCCACCAGCACCGCGGCCACATCCCCGGGTGCGGGCAGGATGTAATGGGGAATCCCGAACACCCGCACCACCGCCTCCCACGCCGCCACCATCAAGCCCGCCAGGAGCAGCGGATACAGCCAGGAACCGGCGGCACCCTGCACAGAGAACCAACCCCAGAACCAGCCGGAGAACCAGCCCCCAGTTTCCGGGTTATTCATGGTGTCCTTCCAGCAATTCCAGAATCTGTTGCTTGATCCGCAGTGTTTCCGGGGAACGGGCACGGACGGAATGAGGGAGGGTGACAGGGAATTCACGGAGCACCCGCCCGGGCCGGCCGGACAGCACAACCACCCGGTCCGACAAAAGCAGGGCCTCCTCCACGTCATGGGTGACCAGCAGCACGGTCTTCCCATATTCCCGCCACACCCGGAGCAGTAACTGCTGCAACCGGCCGCGGGTGATGGCATCCAGCGCCCCGAAGGGTTCATCCAAAAGCAAAATCTCCCGCTCGCAAAGCAGGGTTCGGATCAGGGCGGCTCGCTGGCGCATTCCACCGGACAGTTGAGCCGGGTAGGCTTTTTGAAATCCGTCCAGGCCATGGGCGCGCAGCAATTCGGCGGCCAGCGGTTCCATCCTCCGCCTTTCGGCGGAAGAGATCAGTTCCGGGGCGATCAGAACGTTGTCCCACAGGGTGCGCCAGGGCAGCAGAAGATCCTTCTGCTGCATGTAGGCGATGGGAGGGATGAGGGACCCACTCAGGGAAGCCCCATTGGCGATCTTGGGCGCGTCCCGGGTTTCCCCATTGGCGATGCGCACCGTCCCGGCATCCGGGGATTCCAGGCCGGCCAGGATATCGAGCAGGGTCGATTTACCTCCACCGGAGGGGCCCAGCAGACTGACGAACTCGCCGCGGCCGATGCCCAGGGAAACGTCCTCCAGCACCGCGAAGGAACTCTTGCCCACGCGGTAGGATTTGCCAAGCCCCCGGATTTCCACCGCCGAGGGAACTTGTAAGGCTCTCAATGGAGTTACCGTTTCGCCACCGATGGCGCCAAAGAGTGCATGTCCCCGGCGGGAGCGGGCGCCGCGAGAGGGAACATCGAATTCGGGAAGGGGGCAGAATCCACAGATTGGATGGGTGGGGTCACACTTCCTCCGCCGGTCCTAACCGGATCAGGTTCTACGGGTCTGCGAATCTCTGCCGCATCTCAGCCAATCCTGCCGGCTCCCCGGGTGAAATCCTTATGACTCCATGGCTATCACGCCCCCCATGCATGCGCAATACGCCGGGGGCCGACAGGCAGGGCAAACGCATTCTCGGAAAAGCCTTCCTCCACGAAACATATCAAGAAAAAATTTCAGAGTGGGGGCGGGCATCCATGCCAACCCTGCACAGGCAGGGACGCCTACCCCACTACCCATTTATATTGGCTGAATGGATTGACTGTGCAATTTTTAAAAAAAAATACGAAAAATGCGGTTGCCCGGGGGACGAAGACTGCATCCGATTCACCCCATCGCTCCCGGAACGGATGCCCCCGGGCGCACCCCGCAATGCAATTTCCCACCAATCGGATTTCATTATTATGGGTGGTGATCCGGGAAAAATTGAGTTACACAATGGTGAAGAAATAATTCTCTCCATAACCTTGGCCCTTCGATCCACCGGATACCCGATCGAATGTTCCAGCCTGGGAAAAGACGAATCGAAGCAGGACAAACCCCATGGAAGACCTGGACACCAGCAAACGAGTCCTGATCGCGGAAGACAATCCCAATCTGCGCAAGGTGATCCATACCATCGTGTCCAAAATCGGCTATGAGGATGTTCTTCAGGCCGAGGATGGGGAAATCGCCTGGCAGTATATCCAGCGGGGCGGGGTGGATATCGTGATGACAGATTGGGCCATGCCGGAAATGGACGGCATGCAATTGTTGAAAAAAATCCGCAATTCCAAGGCGCCCGTCTGCAACATCGCATTTTTGATGATCACAGCGGCCGATACCAAAACCGCCATTCTTTCCGCCGGTTCGGAAGGCGTAGACGCCTACATCATCAAGCCATTCAGCCTCAACGCCATCGCGGAAAAACTGAAGGAGGCGCAGAACAAGCGATTCAAAAAGTGAATCCCGCGGATCGGATCTGGACTCCCAAATCCATTCTGGACTGGACGGAGGAATTCTTTTCGTCCAAGGGCATTCCCTCCCCCCGGCTGGATGCGGAGTTGTTGCTGGCCCACGTGCTGCGCTGCCAGCGTATCGACCTCTACCTGAAATTCGACCGGCCTCTGGATTCCATCACCCTGGCGGAATACCGCCAACTGGTGCGGCAACGCGCCGAACGGCGGCCCCTGGCCTATCTCACGGGAGAAACCGGGTTCTGGAATCTTTCCCTGAAGATCGCGGAGGGGGTGCTCATTCCCAGCCCCGACAGCGAAATCCTGGTGGAGGCCATCCTGGCCGCGATCACCGAAATGCGCGCCGAATTAAGAGCCGAATTTCGAGGGGAATTGCGGACGGGAGACCCGGATGCACCCTTATCCGTGCTGGAATTGGGAACGGGGAGCGCGGCTCTTCCCCTGGCGGTGTGCTCTGAGGCGCGGAATATCCGCTGGGTGGCGGTGGAACGCTCCCCGGAGGGCATGGCCATCGCCCGCGAAAACGCGCGCGCACACGCCGCTTTGCTGGAACCCCGCGGCAATGCCCTGCATTTGTTCCTCGGGGACCGCTTCCAGGCCATTCATCCAGGATGGCGGCCCCATATCGTTGCCGGGAATCCTCCCTATATCCCCAGCGGGACCATTGATCGGCTGATGCCGGAAGTTTCCCGTGCGGAGCCCCGGATGGCCCTGGACGGGGGACGCGACGGAGGGGATTTTCAACGCTATATGCTGGAATATGCCGCCCGGGCCCTGCAACCCGGAGGGCGGGTGCTGATGGAAATCGGCGCGGAGCAGAGTCCGTCCCTGAAGGCGTGGACCCGGCAGCATGGGCGAATCGAGTTGGTCGAATTCCGCAAGGACCTGGGCGGGCACCCGCGGGTCTTTCACGGGAAAATGCCCGGGTGACCTCCCGGGAAGAAACGGTTCCCGATATGAATAAGGATTCAGACAAGCGCCGCCGCCATCCCGCCCACCGCCGCCGCTGCGGGATCAGGGGGTTTCTTCGTCCTGGTAAATCAGGCTTCCCCTGGGCCTGCGCTGGCCCTGGTATTTGCCCCGGTAGGGGACGGAGGCCGGCTGGTCCATCCGCGCGAATACGAGCTGGCAGATGCGCCGGCCTGCCTGCAGGCGGATGGGCTGCCGGTTGGCATTGTACAACTCCAGGGTCAATTCCCCCTCGAAACCGGGATCCACCCAGCCCGCGTTTTCCACGAACAGGCCGATGCGCCCGATGGAGCTACGTCCTTCGACGAAGGCCGTCACATCCGTTGGGAGCTTCACGTATTCCATGGTGGAAGCGAGCATGAAGGAGAACGGCGGGATGACGATATCCGGTTTCGATACCTCCACATAGGGAATGGGCTGATCCAGGTAGATCGTCTCAAGCTCGTCCTCCTTCACCTTGAGGAAGTGCTCCCCCAATCGCAGGTCGATGGAGGCTGGCTGAATCATGTAATCCTCCAATGGATCGACTACCAACTCCTTGCTTTCCAGCATGGCACGCAGAGTAATGTCGGATAGAATCATGCCTGTTCCAAATCGGGTGCAACCGGGGTGTCCAAGGGGACCTTCTTTCCGGGAAGGAATCGTATCAAAGCCCGGGGGCGGGGTGGACTTTGCCCATGGCAACTACCGTGCCCATGGCAACTACCGTGCCTATGTCAGCTACCGGGGTGCGGCATGATGCACACCGGGGGCCGATTTGGCTCCAGGATTGCGGCTCCAGGATTGCGGC
>CAZOXD010000026.1:4579-34860 GCA_964583525.1 uncultured Pseudomonadota bacterium | reverse complement strand
TTCCCGCGCTCCATCCGCTCGCGTGTGCCCTGCCGATTTCGCGGCGCCGTGTGTTCCATTTCATGTGTGTGTCCTGTGATTGGTCGTGAATTGCGGTGCAGATTCCCGGATCGGGCGCAGGCCCCATCCCATCGATGCACCCATTTTGCCATGTTTTCCGGAAATTATCATGCCCGCTTTTGCCGTTGCAGTAGCAGTGGCAGTTCCATCCGCGTTCATCGGCGGTTCCATGGGCTGTTGCAGTTGCGGTTCAAATCCGCGCAATCCGCGCAATCTGTGGATGCGCTTTTGCAGTAGCAGTGGCAGTTCCATCCGTGTGTATCCGCGTTCATCGGCGGTTCCATGGGCCGTTGCAGTTGCATTTCCAATCCGCGGTGTGGCCCATGCCCTGTAGGCAAATCCTCATCGCATCCTAACGAAATCCTAACATGGCGGGTCTAGGGTGAGTTGTCGGACAAACGGCCCGGAAAATCCCTGACGGAGCCGGAATGAACAACAATCGGCCGTCATGCAACCTGTATTCGGAATGGAGAAATCATGACCCTGGCACGAATGGGGCTGGGAATGGGGCTGCGAATTTGGCGGAGTGTGCCGGCCGTGGGATTGCTACTCACCCTGTGTAGTGGAATCGTGTCCGCGCAGGTCATCCAGGTGGACCCCAAGCTACCGGGCTACAGGAAGACCGGTGGGATATCCGGAAACCTCAACTCTATCGGATCGGACACCCTCAACAACCTGATGACGCTGTGGGCGGAAGCCTTCCGCCGAGCCTATCCGGGAGTGAACATCCAGATCGAAGGCAAAGGCTCCAGCACCGCGCCTCCGGCCCTGATCGAGGGCACCGCGCAACTGGGCCCCATGTCCCGCAAGATGAAGAACAGGGAACTGGACGCTTTCGAGAAGAGGTTCGGCTACAAGCCCACCCGCATCGGCGTGGCGCTGGACTCCCTGGCGGTCTACGTGCACAAGGACAATCCCATCCAGGGACTCTCCCTGCCCCAGGTGGACGCCATCTTCTCCAAGAACCGCCGCGGCGGGCTGCCCAGGGCCATCACGACGTGGGGACAAGCCGGGCTGAGCGGCTCCTGGCGGAACATTCCCGTCAGTCTCTACGGACGGAACTCCGCTTCGGGTACCTACGGCTACTTCAAGAGCGAGGCGCTCTTCAAGGGCGATTTCAAGGACACCGTGAAGGAGCAGCCCGGCTCAGCATCGGTGGTGCAGGGCGTGGAAACCGAAAGGGGCGCCATCGGCTACTCGGGCATCGGCTACCGCACTTCCGGCGTGAAGGCCATCGCCCTGGCGAAAAAAACGGGCGGAAAGCTCTACCTCCCCACCTACGCCAACGCTCTGAGGGGCAAGTACCCCCTGGCGCGGGTGCTCTACGTATACGTGAACAAGGCGCCCCACCGGCCCCTGGATTCCCTCACCAAAGAGTTCCTCAAACTGGTGCTTTCCAGGGAAGGCCAGCAGATCGCGGTCAAGGACGGATACATGCCCCTGCCGGCCAAGGTTTCCGCGAAGGAGCGGGCCAACCTGGAGTAACTGGTAGGCTACCGGCTCGATCCCAAGGCCGGGAAGGGCATTGCTCCCCGGCTTTTTATGATTTTTCCGTTGGTATAATCGACTGAAGGGAGGAAGCAGTCCATGAATGGTACCCGCGAGGTGATCTCCCGGTATGGCGGTCCCCTTCCAAAACCCGAATCCCCGGCTGGAATGGATGCCCGGCTGATCCGGAAAGTGCGGCGGCACGACCGCATCGCGACCCGGGTCATCACAGCCGGCGGCGTATTGGTGATCGTCGCCGTGATCGGGATTCTGGTGCTCATCGCCCAGGTGGCGCTGCCCCTCTTTCTCTCCCCCTCGATCGAGCAACACGCGGCCTTTCCCCTGCCCCGCCCCCCCCGGGCGCTGGGCGAGCCCCGTATTCTGGCCCTGGGGCTGGACGAATACCTGGAAAGCGGGTTCGTTCTGGATAGCGGCGGCGTCTTCACCTTCTTCGAGGCAGCCCGGGGCGGGGTGCTCGATACGCCCGCCGTGTCCCCGCCGGGAGGGGGCCGGGGACGCATCCTCCGCGCCGATTCCCATGGCAAGCTGCGCTACGGGCTTACCTGGAGCGGCGGGGGATTCAGCCTGGTGGAGGTGGTCTTCCGGCCCGAATTCGACGGCGCCGGCCGCCGCACGATCACCCATGCCGTGGAAATCCTGGCCGAGGTGGAGGCGCTGCCCGTCCCCGGGAGCGGCATAGCCCCTCGGAACGGCATAGCCTCCCGGAGCAGCATGGTCATCGGGCGCTTCCATGAAGAATCGGGGCTGACCCTGGCCTCCCTGCCGGAATCCGGCGGCATCTCCCTCTACCGCCGCGTGGAAGAAGAGAACCTGCTGGGGGAATCCAGCCTGGAGGAATCCGCAGCACAACTGGAGCTGGGCGTGCCGGGCCGCGTGAGCGCCATGATTTTGGATGAGGCCGGGGGGTTGCTCTATGCGGGCACCGATACCGGCTACCTGATGCGCTGGGACGTGAGCGATCTGGACGGCGTGCGGCAGTTGGACGTGAGCGCCGCCTTCAAGGAACGCGGTGGGCCCCACGCCATGACCTTGCTGCTTGGGGAGCAAACCCTGGCCATCGCAACGGGTGGGGCCGCGGGGAGGGCGCACCTGAGCGGCTGGTTCCCCTTCCGCAAGGAGGAAGGAGGCGAACAGCGCCTCTTGCCCGTCCACTGGCAACCCACGCACGATGCCTATATTACCTCCCTGATGCCTTCCCGGCGCAGCAAGACTCTCACCACGCTGGACCGGGAGGGCGTGCTGCGCTTCGAATACTTCAATACGGGACGCACCCTGGCCGTGATCGAGCCGGAAAATCCACTGCGGCAGGCGGCGCTTTCCGCCCGCGCCAATGGGTTGATCGCCCTGGACGCCGCAGGGCGGGTGGTCATCTGGAGCCTGGACATTCCGCATCCGGAAGTGAGCTGGAGCTCGTACTTTACCCGCATCTGGTACGAGGGATACCCCGAGCCGGCCTTCGTCTGGCAGTCCTCCGCGGGCACGGACGACTTCGAACCCAAGCTGAGCCTGATGCCGTTGATTTTCGGCACGCTCAAGGGCACGTTCTACGGCCTGCTCTTCGCGGCGCCACTGGGAGTGCTGGGCGCGTTGTACACCAGCAGCCTGATGGGGGCGGGAATGCGGCGCATCGTCAAGCCCGCCTTCGAGATCATCGGCGCGGTGCCCACGGTGGTGATCGGCTTTCTGGCGGCCCTCTGGCTGGCGCCCATCATCAAGACGTCCCTCACGGCCTTCCTGCTGATGATCGGTTTTCTTCCCCTGGCCATGATCTCCTCCTCCTTCCTCTTCGAGCGCATTCGGAACGTGGGGGTGTTGAAAAAGACCGTGCGCGGCCATGAATTTCTCTGGATCGCTCCCCTGTTGCTGCTGGCCGTGTGGGTGTCCTTCCTGGCGGGCCACGCCCTGGACGCCCTGCTGTTCTCCGGCAGCCTTGCCGACTGGCTGTTCAGCACGGGGGGTGTGCGCATGGACCAGCGCAATTCCATCGTCATCGCCTGCGCCATGGGCTTCGCCGTCCTGCCAACCATCTTCACCATCTCCGACGACGCGCTGGTGAACGTGCCGCGCAACCTGACGGCCGCTTCGCTGGCCCTGGGAGCCAGCCGCTGGCAGACCGTGTGGCGAGTGGTGCTGCCCTCGGCCAGTCCGGGCATCTTCGCCGCCTTGATGATGGGCCTGGGCCGGGCCGTGGGAGAAACCATGATCGTGCTGATGGCCACGGGCAACACACCCATCATGGATTGGGGCCCCTTCAACGGCATGCGCACCCTCGCGGCCAATATCGCCGTGGAAATTCCCGAGGCTCCGAAGGGAGGCACCCTCTACCGCACCCTCTTTCTGTCGGCGGTGATCCTCTTCCTGACCACAATGGTGCTCAACTCCATCGCCGAGGTGGTGCGGCACCGCCTGCGCCGGAAATTCGGGCAATTTTGAGGGGTGGACTCGCAATGAACAAAGGTATGAGACAGGGAGAAACGTACGTATGGGCGGCCTCGGGAGCGGTCTGCCTGACCCTGCTGATGGTGGCGTTGCTGATCGGCCTGGTGATGGTCAACGGGCTCGGGCTCTTCTGGCCGGCCGCCATGGCCCGCATGGAACTCACCGATGGCAGCGTCTGGATGGGCCCCATCATGGCCCGGGAGGATGCCACCCCCCCAACCGCGCCAAACGCCCCGGAAATCCCGGAAGCCCTGAAAATCCAGCGGCACAACCTGCAGGTGAAAGTGGGCAACCGGGACCTCTACGGCCAGGATTTTCGCTGGATCAAGGGGGAAACCATCCGCACCTTGTCCCATCCCGAGGATGCGGTGCTGCTGGAACGGCTGGAATACGGGAATTTCCACGGCTTCCTGGAATCCGTGAATATTACCAGCCTCCCGATCCCGTACAATACCGATGGCCTCTTTCCTCAACTGCAGGAAGCTTTGCCCCTGGCACGGGAAAGAAGGGAGACCCTGGAGGCGGAACGGGAAAACCTGGCCGGGCTCAGCAAGGCCTTGAATGCCGTGAAATCACAATTGGCCCGGGAAACCAGGGCGCCCCCCGGGAAGGGCGCCCGGGAACGTAGCTTCCGCCTGGAAAAGGAAAGGGATGCCCTGACCCAACGCTACGGGGTGGAAAATGCCCGCATCGCCAAAGCCACCGCCCAACTGAAAAGCAACACGGCCCTGTTCCGGGATGCCGGGGGTAAATCCAAGCAGATTCCCCTGGCGGATATCGTGCGGGCGGTACGGCCCAACCGAATGAGCGTAGGGGCCAAGATGGGGATTTACGCCTCCAAGGTGTGGGAACTGCTCTCCGACGAGCCCCGGGAATCCAATACGGAGGGGGGGTTGTTTCCGGCCATTTTCGGCACGGTGATGATGGTGATGCTGATGAGCCTGTTCTCCCTTCCCATGGGCGTGGTGGCGGCCATCTACCTGCGCGAATATGCCCGCGAGGGCGTGATGGTGCGCCTGGTGCGGATCGCCGTGTACAATCTGGCCGGCGTGCCCTCCATCGTGTTCGGGGTGTTCGGGCTGGGGTTCTTCGTGTACGGCCTGGGGAGCGGATTGGATTCGCTCTTCTTCGCCGACCGGCTGCCCACGCCCACCTTCGGCACGGGCGGGATTCTTTGGGCCAGTTTGACCCTGGCCCTGCTCACCGTGCCGGTGGTGATCGTGGCGACGGAGGAGGGCTTATCCGCCATTCCCCGGAGCATCCGGGAGGGCTCCCTGGCGCTGGGGGCCACGCGCTTCCAGACCCTGACGCGGGTAATCCTGCCCATGGCGGTGCCGGGAATCCTCACCGGTTTCATCCTGGCCATGGCCCGCGCCGCGGGGGAGGTGGCCCCGCTGATGATTACCGGGGTCGTCAAGCTGGCGCCCGCCCTGCCGATCGACGGCACATTTCCATTTCTGCATCTGGAAAGGAAATTCATGCACCTCGGCTTTCACATCTACGACGTTGGCTTTCAATCCCCCAATGTGGAAGCTGCCAAGCCGATGGTGTATATGACCACCTTGTTGCTGGTGTTGATCGTGCTGGTACTTTCCCTGACCGCGATCATTCTCCGTAACCGGATGCGCAAGCGCATGCAAGGCGCCGCATTCTAGAATTGAAAACTCAAAATGCGCACTTCGAGACGAGCCCTAGCGGGCTCTCCTCAGTGACGCGGATTTGGTTTTCCAGTTTAAACCGCCTTCCTGAGGAGCCCCGCCGGTAATTAATGATAAAAACCGGGGGCGTCTCGAAGGAGGCACTCAACAGGACTTTTTAGGCACAGTTTAAAACGATAAAACCTTAAGGCCATGACCGAGACCCTTCTTTCCAGACCGGCGGAGGATTCGCCCTATATCCTGGCGGTGGAGGACCCGATTCTGAATATCGCGGGCCTTTCACTCCATTATGGGGAGGCACAGGCCTTGCGGGATATCAGCGTGTCCATTCCCCGGGGCATGGTGACCGCGTTCATCGGTCCATCGGGATGCGGAAAGTCCACCCTGCTGCGGTGCATGAACCGCCTCAACGACCTGGTGGACAACGCCAAAGTTCAGGGCAGCATCCGCCTGGACGACCTGGAGATCAACTCCGAGCAGGTCGACGTGATCGAATTGCGGCGCCGGGTGGGAATGGTGTTTCAATCCTACAATCCCTTCCCCAAATCCATCTACGAAAACGTGGTCTATGGACTGCGCATCGCCGGGATCAAGAACCGCGCTACCCTGGACGAATCCGCCGAGCGCAGCCTGAAGGGCGCCGCGCTGTGGGAGGAAGTCAAGCACCGCCTTCACGATTCGGCTCTGGGCCTGTCGGGAGGACAGATGCAGCGGCTCTGCATCGCCCGGGCCATCGCCGTCCATCCCGAGGTGATCCTGATGGACGAGCCCTGCTCCGCCCTGGATCCCATCGCCACGGCCCGCATCGAAGACCTGATCGACGAGTTGAAGGAGAACTACACGGTGGTGATCGTCACCCACAACATGCAGCAGGCGGCCCGGGTATCCGATTACACGGCGTTTCTGTACCTTGGCGAATTGGTCGAGTTCAACCGCACCGAAACGATTTTCACCCAGCCAGAACTGAAGAAAACCCAGGACTATGTGACCGGCCGCTTCGGATAGTGCCGGATCGACGAGGACCCATGACTGTTCATCTGCAACGTGAAATCGAAACGCTGAAAACACTGGTGCTCGCCCTGGGCGCCGATGTGGAGGGTAGCGTCCACAAGGCCGTGCAATCCCTGGAAACCAGAAATGCCTCCATGGCCGAAGAGATCATCGCCGGAGACGAGGAAATCGACCGCTCGGAGGTCTACCTGGAAGAGGAATGCCTGAAGATCCTGGCCTTGCACCAGCCGGTGGCGATCGACCTGCGGTTCGTGATCGCCGTCCTGAAAATCAACAACGACCTGGAACGCATCGGCGATCTGGCCGTCAATATCGCGGAACGGGCTTTGTACCTGTCCTCCCAGACTCCGGTGGACATTCCTTTCGATTTCGCTGGAATGTCCGAGAAAACCAAGCTGATGCTTAAGAAAAGTCTGGACGCCCTGGTCAACATGGATGCCAGGATGGCCCACGAGGTGTGCGCCAGCGACGACGAGGTGGATGCCATCAACCGGCAAATGTACGATCAGGTGCAGGAGGGAATCCTGAAAAATCCGCAGCAGATCGGCAGCCTCATCCACTGCCTGAGCACCTCCCGCCACCTGGAACGCATCGCGGACCACGCCACCAACATCGCCGAGGACGTGATCTACATGGTGGCCGGGGAAATCGTCCGCCACAAGGCGGAGGATTTCCGGCCCAAGTAGGCGCGCAGCCCTCTTTTCCGTCCCCCGGTCATCGAATGGATCCGCCTGCCGGGGATCCCTCCACCAGCAATGAATTCCCCCCCCCTCCCGGCCTTGTTTGGTCCCCCTTTTGCTTTTCCCTGGATAACTGGTGCATGGAAGCCTTTTTAGGCAAAGCACCCCTTCATACCGATCCATTGATGGAGACACGTCCCATGAAACCCCACCGGCGCCCCCAGCAACCCTCGTCTTCCGGAAAACGAACCCGTCCGGAACGCTCCGGCAATATCCGCGACAAAGCCCAGGAAGATTTTCATTCCTTCTTCGAAAAACTGAGTTCGCTGGACGATCTGAAATGGTCTTCGGAAGGGGAACCCCAATCCATCCAATCCAAGGCCAAGAGCGCCTACCGCCAAGCCACCACCCCCCGGTTGCGGCCGAACCCGGCAGGGAACGAGGGAACGCGCGTTGCCTCGCGTCCGAAAATGAACGTGGTGAAAAGTGATTCCATGGCCACCGGGAAAGAGGGGCTGGCGAATTCCGTTGCGCACCTGCGACGCAGCAAGAAAATCACTTCCGGAGACGCCACCCGCTTTCTGAAACTGGCCTTGATCAGCCTGCTCCTGTTTGGATTGGGATTGGGGGCTGGATGGGCCGCACTGTCGCTTCCCGACCGGTTTCAGCAAAAAATGCCCGCCCTCGCCCGGTTTCTCGAGAACGGAAAAAATATCGGCACGGGAGAGCGTTATCAATCCCTGGCGCGGGACGGAATGCGAATGATCGAGCGCATCAAACCCATGTTGGGATGGGGCTCCGGGGGGAATGCTGAATATCGTCCGGGCAAGGAAAAGGCCTCCGGGCCGGGGACATCCGGCCGGAAAATTCAGGGGACGTCTTCCTCCACCCGGGGAGCGGTTTCCGGGAATCGGGAGCAGTTGGCCAATGCGAAAAAGGCCCCCCTCGATCCGGTACGCTTGCCGGCATTCTCCCGGCAGGATTCCGCCCCATCCACCGGGAACGGAACCGGGATCGGCACCACGAACGGAACCGGGAAAACCACCACGAAATCCGCCTACGCGCCAAATTCGGCGCCTTCCCATATTCTTCAGGTGGGTGCGTGCAGCTCCTATACCTGCGTGGAGAACTTCCGGAAATTGTTGCTGGGGAGGGTCAGTTCAAATTCCATCCAGATCGTCAAACAACAAAGCGCCGATGGAAGCAGGATGATTCAACGCATCCGCATCGGACCCTTGGGGAAAATGGATGCCGAGGAACTGAAATCCTCACTGATCGCGCTGGATCCGCAGTTCAGGGGCGCCTATATCATCGGCGGACGGTAATCCACGCTTCCCCACACCCGCCCGGCGGCCTGCACCTTCCCTTGGGTCCGCGGTGTTGGGGGCTCCCTCGTTCGGCAGGTGAACGGAACGGGCCTCTATCCCGGCTCCATTTGCCAATGGAATCATTTCCCGGATGGAAGATCGAAATTCCCCCGCTAAATATTCCGTTTTCCATGAAAAAAGAATAAGATCGGTGCTTTTCCAAATTGATGCGGAGTGATCGATGAAGCACTGCGTGACCCTGGACGATTTTTCCGGCGAGGAATTGCTGCAAATCGTGCAATGGGCGGTGAAACTGAAAAAACACCCGGAACGGTATCAGGACATCCTGGAGGGACGGTGGTTGTTGATGCTGTTCCAAAAGACCTCGACCCGCACCCGGCTCTCCTTCGAGGTGGGTATGGGAAAACTAGGTGGCAGGACCATCATGATGGATTGGGATTCCTCCAATTTCTCTATCTCTCCCATTCAATACGAAGCGCAATATGCCTCCGGGCATACCGATCTAATCATGGCCCGGCTGAAGCTCCACCGGAATACCCTGATCCTGGCAGAGCATTCCCGGGTGCCCATCATCAACGGATGCGACGACAAGTTTCACCCCTGCCAGGCGCTGGCCGATCTGGTGACAGTGTACGAGAAAGCCGGATCGTTCGAGGGACAAACCCTGGCCTTCGTGGGGATCCATAACAACGTCGCCAACTCGCTGGCCTGCTCCCTGCCCAAGGTGGGGGGGCGGCTGATTCTCGTCACGCCGGAAGTGAACCCCGCCGCAAACGATCCGGAAATGATGGAGCGGATTACCGCTTCGGAGCAGGTGGAGCGCTCTCTCAATCTGCGGGAATCCGTTCAGCGCGCCCAATTCGTCTACACCGATACCTGGGTTGATATGGAGTTCATCAACGACGACTCCTACCAGGAGGAAAAGGAGAGAAGGATCGCGCTGATGAGGCCCTACCAGATCAATCGCGAGAATCTGGCTGGGAGCGGGGCCTATATTTTACACGATATGCCGATCCATCCCGGATACGAGATAGCCGAGGACATGGTGTACGCCCCCAACTCCCTGATTTTTCAGCAGGCGGAGAACCGGATGTACGCACAACAGGCCCTGATGCTATACCTGCTCGGCATCTCCCCGGAATAATCCCTTTCCAGCGGGCGTACCCTCGCCAAGCCCTTCCAGCCTTCCAGAAATTCTCTCGATCACGGAAAATTTTCCGGAAAAACCGCTCCCGGAAACGCCCGGCATCGCGTGGAAATCGGCACAGCCCCTCCGCGTGGAAGGGCTATTCATTCCAATCTGGTGTGAGAATTGCTTTTACCGTTAGGTGATGAGAAACGGACTGTAATATGGGCTCGGAGGCGCCCCTGACGAGGCGGATTCAGCCCAATAACCTATCGGAGATCATGCGATGGGGATGGAAATCAGCAATGCGCAAGGCGACCGGCAGGGAGCCAGTACCAAGGTGCAAACGGAAAAAAGCGGGGATCAGAAAAAACCCAAGGGATTTTTCGAGACTTTCAACAAATTGCCCGAAGACAAATTCCGGAAAACCAGTAGCGGACTGATGGTCACCACGGTGAAGGAAGGAAATGGAAAATCCATCGTGACCGGGGATAAGATCAAGGTGCGGTATACCGGGTGGCTGATGGATGGCACAAAATTCGACAGTTCCATCGACCGGGGGAAGACCTTCGAATTCACCCTCGGCGCGGGACGCGTCATCAAAGGGTGGGAAGAAGGGCTGTCCGGGATGAAACCAGGGGAACGGCGTCAATTGATCATCCCCCCCTCCCTGGGATACGGGAACCGGAAAATGGGAAATATCCCGCCGGGTTCCATCCTGGTCTTCAATGTGGAAGCGGTTTCCGTCCAGGGACCGGCGGCCAACCCCAAGGGCTCCATGACCGTTGTGGCCTGAATAATCCTCGGGGCGCATGGCACCGCCCACTCCTTTTCCCCCGCTCTCAGATTGTTCTCTTCGCCAGCAGCGCATCCAGCTTCATTCGCCCTTCTGCAGGAAGGGTTGAAGCCACCTCATCCAGAGCGTCCAACAGTTCGTCCACCGTGACCGACTTCGGCGCGGGGCGGTTGATGAATACCCGCACTTCCGGGTGATCCTCCGGGAGCCGTTCCTGGCCGTCGAATTGCGGCCAGCGCAAAAGGCCCACCACGTTTCCGTCTTCTCGTTCAATATAAGGCATGGTTTATTCCTCCCATCCAAGTGTGGTGATCCGTAGCGTAATGCCGGCCGCGCTGCCTCGAGCACTGATTTGCGCAGAGGTATCGGTCAGTATTTCAATTTGCGCCGATTGACCGTAGTTGCTCTCCGCACCGGTCGAAGCCAGAGGCGCCGCTGATGCTGAAGGAGCCTCGTCGTTCACGTCTGGATTGCGGATATACACCACAGGCTTGTCCGCCGCTCTCAACGAAATCACATTCATCGACGCTTTAACGCGATAGCCCGGAGGAACGCTCAATGTGTATGTGATAGCCGAAGTCCCCAAGTTGGTAACACTCACATCCAGCGGCGGGTCGTCCCAAAGATAAGTGCGGATGCCGGACAGGGATTCGAACATCTGGAATCCCAGGATATTCGCCGACCCGTCCGTCAGCACCGACCCGATGAGGCGCTTGCGGTCGTAGTTGGCAGGCATCGTAGGAGCGCTCACGGAGAGCGAGAACAGCGCATCCACCACGCCGGTATCGGTGCGTTTGATGAGCCAGACGTGATACCAGGAGTCTATTGCCACCGCGCCGGTATCCATCCCTCCTGCGTCGTCCCCCACCGCCCAGGCTGCGTCAATCTGCTTGGTGAGCGCGGCGGCCAGCGCCAGGGTGTCGGCGTCGGTGGTGTCCCGCGCCTCGCCGGTTGCGATGTCGATGTCGTGGTCGGCATCGGTGCTGTTGTTGGCAATCACCAAACCCTGGATGTGCATGGGCGGGGTATGGCGATCGATATTCATCCCGCTGATTCCGCTGCTCACATGGATGGTGCCGAAGCTGCTCACCTGCGGAGCGATAAATCCGCTGCCGGCGTGGGCGGTTCCCAGGGATGAAACTAAGGGCGACAGAAATCCGCTGGCCGCACTGACCAGGGCAATGCTGCCTACTCCTGTGGAGCGCAAACCTGCGTTGGCGATCAGGGCGGAATTGGGAAACACCACCAACGGCGCTCCGCCATCCTGGTCCGCAAGGGCGGAGAAATTATTCTGCAACTGGGTCATTTTCGAGGAGGTGAGGAGACTGCATTCCACGAACGTCAAATTATTCCATGCCATGAGCGGGGCCTCGTCAAATCAGGGAAATGTTGGATTGATCCAGCCGCCCCCATATCGGGTCGTCCAGAATAAGGGGATAGCCGAGCCGGGAGCGAGAGTCGACCGCTTCCAGTTGCATCATCCCTGACCACAGGTCCAGATGCCCTGCAATACGTGCGGTCAAAGGGGATTGCCGGTTTACGATGCGGCAGACGGTATTGGTGTTGTCGAGGGAGGTATCGAGGGTGAACAACAGCCGCTCCTTCTCCCGCCACCATTGATGGAGGAGCGTGCGTTGGGAATCGGGAACGTAGCGGAGAGGAACCCGATACGCGGAAACATTGCTCCAAAGATAGGTAAACGAGAGCCCTTTGGTGGTCCGCAGATGACTCGCCGTCATCTTCCGTTCCGATTCGAACGCCCATTCCGGGTGCAACACGATCGAGGTGTTGACTCCGGTTTCATGCAGGGTTGATAGCTTGATCTCCCCCATGGAATTCCTCCTGTTCCTTAATAGATGAGCCCACCCTGATTGATTCCCTCCAGATGGAGCCTTCCCTTCCAGTGGTCCGTGTAAGGAGGCTCCCTCTGGCCAATGGGTTGGGATTCATTCCCAATCCGGCAAAGAATCATGGCCGCCGGGTCGGAGGAATCCAGGATCAACACCAGATCCAACTGATTTTCCCACCACCAGTTGATCAAGTCGGCTTGTTCGGTGGAAATCCAGCGAAGGGGAACTGCAATATCGAAATATGAATTCCAGCGATAGGATTTCAGGTCTCCATTTCTCGTGCGATGGACGATTTCCGTTAATTTTTCCATTTCACCCAGGGTCCATTCCGGCCGAAGAATCTGGGGATCGACTTGCGTCACGGCATCGTCCAAAAATACCGTGGCCTGGGAGTTGGTAGAGAAAATACGCGCGAGTCCCGCAAAAGGCAGGGATGCCTGGCTGTCGATGAAGGTTTCCGCTTCATACCGATTCAGCGTGGAATGAAAAGCGATCGGTTGCGATGTCGCTTCCGAATTCCCGGCCAGCACCCAGCGCGTTTGCCCGGAGGAGGGTGCGTCCCCAGCCCTGGCCCAGATAAAACTCTTGATCTGGTGGGAAGAAATTTCGGGATACGCCACACGATAGTATTCCGATACATCGTCATAGGAATAACCCAGAATGCCGGCATCTCCCCCCGTGCTATCCGCGAACGTTTCCAGGCCCAGGGATGAACTGTGAACGCTGGTTGCGCTATTCACCTGATAATAAGAGGCCTGATTGGAAACTCCGCCCCAATATTCAGGAAAATCCGTAAAGGATTCGAAACTGTGATTGCGGCCCATTACCGCGCCCAACGCAATATCGCCCATGGTTCCGGTTTTGTTTCGGTGAAAGGGGGTTAGAAAATTTGGTTTGGATCGAAATTCCGGTAAAGATCCGTCCGGGGTCCCACGGTCATCCGGGAAACGAATCCTTGCATCGTACCGTCCCCTTTTTCCACCAGGCGGATATTTCCCTGCTTTGTTAGGCGGGACGATTCCATCCAGGAGGATCCCTGGTCCACCGATCGATAGACCGATCCTCCGTTCAAGGTGATTTCCTCGTAAAATCCGAACAACAGATGCCCCGATGTGGTGGAAACCATGTGGGTGAAGGATACGAGGGAGATTACCTGGGTCCATCCAATGGAGGAGGGAGAAGTATAATCCGAGCGCAGGATCCCCATGGCAGCGGTGGAATCCCCATAATGCCCCAGCAGGAATTCCGAATCGGTGAGATGGTGAAACCCCTGCGCGAAATAATTTCCACTGGAATATACATGGTGATTTGAAGCCCAGGTGATCCCTTCATCCTGGGACTCCCAAATGAAAAGACCCTTCCCCAAACTGTAATTGCTATAGCCGGTCCCCCCCCATATCGTGCCGGAGTAGGGGGAGAAAAACCGCTGCACGTAATAGGCGCCGCTGATGGTTTGGGTCAGATTCCAGCTGGAACCGCCGTCGGTCGATCGATAGATCCCCCCTGAATTGGTGGATGCCAGATAGGTGCCGCTTTTCACCTCAATAAAATCATGCACCTTGGTGATGTTTGCCGCGAGAGAGGAAACGACGGCACTGCTCGATCCGGAATCGGAGGAGCGTTGGATGACGGCTTGCGTTGCACCGGAGGAAGGTTTCCCCCCGAATAGGATTTCCTGGTCATTGATTGCGAGAATGGCCGAGGCGAACAAATCCGTCGATTGAAAAACACCATCGCTTCCGCTGCGGAAAACCTGTGTATTGCCCAGGGATTCATTGATCGCCAGGAATGCATCGCTTCCCACGGCAGCCAGGGTGCGTACCAGGAGATTCTCCGAGGAAACGGTGGATTGAAATTGCCAAGGGCGGTGATTTGCCCGCAACAGTTCAAGGTCCACCCTGCCACGATCCAAATCCACCGCTTGCGATACGATCTGGAACGCCCGCTCCTGCAAATCGAAATAGGAATGAGTGACCGAAACCACATCGCCGAGCGTATATTCCACCCCTCCCGCCAAAGGGGCCGCGATTTTCAAGGTCGGCTCGGGATTTTTCCCGAAGCGGACCCGATCTTCGGCGAGGTAGCGGGCATCGCCCCCACCAGCGAACCAGACTCCGCGGGAGGAATATCTTCCCGATTTGCGGCCGAACCGCTGTTGGGAATCGGAATTGATCTTGGTGTATTGAGCGGTAAATTTCGATTTCGAGGCATCGTATCCGGCCTCCACCACGAAATGATTGACGATCCTGGATGGATCCAGGGAAAGTTGCAGGTCGATTATTTTATCGTGTGGGAAGGGGGAATTCACATCCTCATACGGTTGGAATTCATCCCTGAATCGCAATCGGTTATTTTGAAAACTGATGACTTTTGCATCCATGATCGCCAGGGAATTTAGGACCTGATAAATCCGCTCTCCCGTCAGATAGGCCTGAACCCGGACATCCCGGATGACGTTTTCATCCCGCCAAGCCAGCCATTCCGTGTATTCAATATCCGGATTGCTTTCACTCGCCACGCTGGACATTTCCCCGTAACAGGTGATCAGAGTCCATACGAGATCGCTGGGGTAATGGCTGCTATCCGTAAAATCCAACCCTCCCGATTCGATATCGCTTCCCAATGAAGCATCGCTGAGACGCTTGGTTTTTCCCTGCATTTGAAGGCGCAATTCGGTGCCCCCTCTGCCATACAGCAAATGGGAGGGCGCCCCCTGAAACAGGACCAAGTACTCATCCCCGCTTTGAGGGTGGGTGAATCCCAGGGAAATCTCGCAGGAAGTGGTCAGGGCATGCTCGCAATCGACGAAGAATTGAAAGGAACGGTCGATATTGCTCAGCCGCAGGGCCGTGGTTCCCAGATCGATGGTGCCCGCCTTGTACTGCAGGGTGGGCCACCGCAATACTTGGCCGGAATAATCACTGCCGCCGATCAGAAACCTTCGCTTGGGCGCGGACCGTTGCGACCGGATTTGCCCGAAATACCAGCTTGTAACGTCCAGGCTCATGTGTTGCTCTCGACGAAATTCGGTCGAATACCCAACCGTGCCAATTCATCCAGGCCGGGAATAATCCGCTCGGCAATCACATTCCGCAATTCGGATGGATCCATTGCAAGGAGGGCATCGCCAGAGGTGGCGTTTTCCAGCAGGTGGATGTTTACGTTTTCGATCTGTACGGTTCCCGTCTCTTCACGGGTAGCGGAAAACGCCAAAAATCGGGTCAATTCGCGATTTTGATTTGGGCTGAGCACCCGCTCGCCCTGCCGCAGGAGAAAGGTCGAATCCTCCGGGACTTTTTCGAGGCCTCCGTGGGCGACGTTGACCTTGCGGATGCGGTCCACATTGGAGAGTCCCTTGGCGAGCACCAGGGCGGACAACGGAATATTGAATGGATAGGGCGCTTTGGCCAGGACGAGATTCGCGGCCAAATAGGCGTGGATCAGCGCATCCGCGATAGCCAAGGCCTTTGCGATGCGAGCCATGGTCTTTCCCTGATTCTCCGCCAGATCCTGAATGGCGGTGCTGAAGGCGGTGTAAAGGGCCAGTTGGTGCTCCAATCGGGCGACTTGTTGCTTGTCCTCTTCTCCGGCATGGGTTTTATCCATGGCCAGCATCCGGTCCAAATGATCCGCCTGTTTTTTGGCGAGGGCATCCATGGTTCGCTGCTGCAAATCGATCCGCTGTTGTGCGAATTCGGCTTCCTGGGCCAATCTACGCTCGCCGGCTTGTCTGGCGAATTCCTCTTGTTGCCGGGCTTGCTCTTCCATGCGCGCCCTGTTTTCCTCCGCCAGGGCATCCAGGTTTTCCCCGCTGCGGAGAGCGAACTCCTCCACAGCGGACTGCGCTCCCCTGGCCGAGGAGGATACGCCGAGAAAGGATTCACCCAGATTCGACAATGCGCCTTCGGCTATCCCGCCTGATCCCGCCGCCCGATGAAATGCCGCGTCCAGAGCCAGGAATACCTTGCTGAAGGCGTCCTTGGCCCGGATGGTAATACTGATCTCTGTCGCCATTTTTCCCCGGTCGTTCATGTGGCCACCGTTCCCTCGGGAAGGTGGACGAAAGCGCTTCCCCGTCCGGAAACCTGACTCGTCCGGGGCGATTTACTGTGCTGAATCGATGTTTGTGAAATCCGTGGCCTATTGCTTCCTTGGCCACAGGGGGTTGGCGCTGTTTCCCACGCCGGGTACTTCAACGCCCACTTTTGGCCGATACTCGGGATCGAAAACCCAGGTAAAACTCATCCGCTGCTGTCGGGCGGCATAAAACAAGGTGATGGAGCGTGTTTCGGCGGAAACGATCGTTTTGGGGAACACGATGATCGGGTATCCAATGAAATGGGCGGATTCCAGATAGGTGTATGTTCCCTCACTTGTGCGTACAAAACTACGCTCGTAATACCCCCACATGGGGCCCCGCTCGACCCGAAGCGGGGAGAACTTTTTCCCCTTGTCGTCGACCGCATACACTCCTTCGGGCAAATACCATTCCGGGTCGGCATAATCAGGATCCCAGGCGATGAGGATGCCCTTGAATACCACATGCCGGGAGAAAAACGCTTTCCGCTCTTCCATGATTTTCGCGTGCTTTTCATCCGATCTGGCAAAGGCGATCTTATTGCGAATTTCCTTGTCTCTCTCGATTTCCCAAACGTTAAGGACCATCTTCGATTGCAGCCAAATGGTATCCAACACGCCGAGGCCATCCGGATCCCGATTGGGAGACGCCGAATACAGGTCCAACAGGTCTTCACTCGAAAGATCCGGTTTGGCGGCATCCGGGTGAGGGACATACACGATATCCGGGAAAGGCACGATGGGAGTGGGAAACAAACACCCCTGAAGAAGGAACACCATCAAAATAGGCAGGGCAAGCTGGAAACAGCCCACCCTCCGTTCCTTCCATACATCGAATGCAAATTTCCTTGCCAAAAATATCTCCTTCCCGGGCCGTTCGCATCCATAGGCGTTCCGGGTTTCATGTCCGCTTGTGGCTTCTCATGCTTTCTTCCGCGATGGTGGAACATTCATCTCCGACGATTTGAAATATTTCCACCAGCGGCCAGCTTTGGGCCAATAAAGGCTGGCCATCGGGCCAGTCCAGCCGTACCCAGTCAACCCCATTGCGGTAGTGACACAACATATGGAGTTGGATCCAATAACGGGCAGGGCGGCCGTGCACCTTCGGGATGCCCTTTGCCGGATATCCGAGCATCCAGTGCCGAACCGCCCTTCTTAGTTTTTTTCTTCTTCCTCCCCGGTTTCAGAGATGGCAATCAGGCTGGAAATCAGTTCTCCCGCCAATGGCATGAACAAGGTTTCTTCACAAAGCCGCTCTACGGTGGCTGGTTCGGATTTTCCGTTCTCCCGGAGACTGATCCCTTCCAGATTTCTGACATGATCGGGGAATACCCGCTTCGCGATTTCCATCAACCGGGTGTTTTTAACGGCGATTCCGCCATGCCCTTGGGAGGCTTCGCCGGCCGGCGATCCATTTTCCTCCCAGTACGCCAGCAATTCCTGGAATGCCCATACCTTCAAGGGGCGAATTTCATACCCGACATCCGGCCATACCGAGGAAGTGCGGTGCCGCCATTCCAGATTAAACTCCATCATCGGTGGGTATCCGTAAAGGGTTAGTAGGAAGGTTGGGTATTGGTCAGGGTTACGCGCAGGGCATAACCGGAGGATGTGTCATACATTCCCGCTCCGGAGAACGACACTTCCAGTTGCCCCGGTCCAGACAATTGGGGTGACATTTCAGTCAACCTCAATTTGGGTAGATCGAGAGTAAGTATTGCGTTGTCGGAGCCTCCGATGGACTCTCCCATGAAAGCCACCAGTAACCGTTTCTCCGATTGATCCAGATACTCCTGGAACAACACCTGATCCTGGAACAGGAAGGTTCCTTCCACCACGATCTTCTGGGGCCCCTCCCTTTTAACCCGGTAGGGCGTCTTGGAGGCGGAAAGGGTGAAATGGGAGGCCAACTGATTGTCGAATTGCAGGGACAATTGCCGCAAGTCGGATATTGCGGACCCTCCCAGACTCGCCGAAACCACATCCCAACTCCATGGCCGCCCGGATTTGAATGACGGTGTGGCAGGGGATTTGCGGGTAAACTTTCCCCCCAAAACGGAAAGGGTGGAGGAAAGCAACTGGCCATGGGCAATTTCCAGCCCGAATCCCGTGGCTACCAGGTCGTAATACAAGAAGGCGGATCCGGCATCGCGGTGAATTTCCAGGGATACCGGGGGTGCGGCGGCAAAGGCATCCCAATCCGAGGCTGCCGGCAGAAATTCATGCTGATACACGGAATTCTGCAATGTGCTTGCAGCCTGGCCCAGCGCGGACTTCAGAAAAGTTCCCAGATAAATCGGATGAGCCTCGGAACGAATCTCTCCTGAAATTTCATGGGTACCTTCATGGTAGGGGGATTCCGCAAACCGGCTGTACATGTTGTTTTCCACCTGCTGGTTGATGGTCTCCCCGATACCTTCCGATACGAGTGGAATGAAAAACTGGGAATCGGTGTGTACCGTGCCATAACTCTCCTGAAAACTGATCGCGAAATGGCCGGATTGTCCATACGCCATGGTGCTGCTCCTATGTTAGAATCCATCCAATGAATCGCACGGCATGTCACTGGTAGCCTGCCGTGACGATCAAATTTTTTCGGTGAAAAATTCTGGTTCCCACCGGGAATCAATTCCGATTTCTCGTTACCCCCGCAAGGATGCTTTTAGAGCGATCTCATTGGTGAACAACCAAGTGTCTTCCGACAAATCCCTCTGATAGGGAATGATTTCCATTCCCGTCAACATCAGTACCGAGTCCCCCAGGGATTTGTTGGCGTTCAATACGTCCAGGACGGCACTTTGGGCCCGGTTCAAACGATGTGTGACTTCGCGGCCCGAGCGGTGGCTTCCCTCCTGTACATAGACGAACAGTTCCAGGTTTCCCTCCCAGGGTTGCGAACCCCCAAGGGTATGGGGTTCGACCGTCAGGTTGCCATGGTATATGCCCACCCAGGGTGTGTGGTTGATGTCCCGGTTCAAGGTCTCCCCTTCCTCCACGACAAAACCGGAGGACGTGAGTACGGGATCGCCCGAGAGCAGGCCGTACAAGGCCGAGGTCACGCTATCGACATGGATCATTGCAACGTATCCTCCACGAATCGGGTTAACACGGGATGGAGGATCCGCCGGGTCTGGCCAGGGGACGGAAAAAATGGGCGCCGTGGAACGCCCAGGCCAAGCTGGTGGACTGAAGCGTAGGGTACGGGGTTTGTAACCACGGCCCCCCTGGAATCGGAACGGGTGCGAGTATTGCGGCGCAGTCTCCCGGACTCCTGCAATATCATCGTGCCAGCGCCTTTTCTCCTCCGTGCAGTCACGGTGGCTTTGGAAAGAAGCGGCCAACCGGAAGGTTGTTCGTCGATCATGCGGCCCTCCGCGTCAAAATTCTGCCCGACCCATTCCTCCACTGTTTTCCCGAACAGGGCATGCAGGCGTTTGAAATTTCCCAACTCGCCCCGCATTTTTCGCAGCCGTGTCCGAATTTCCGGCCAATGCCCATTTCCGGTGATTTCCATCATGGGGATTCCTCCTCATCCAACCGATCCGGATCGACCCTTTGCGAGACCGAATCCAACAAGTTGAACACCGGGTCGTAGGGCGCCGTATTTCCCCAGACCCTGCTTTGAGAGGCCGCACCAAACAGGGTCTCGCCGCTGGACGTGATCATCGTTTCCGTTCCCTTGGCCAGGGCGGCGAGACGGGATTGAAGCATTCGGCCCAGGGCTTCGGCATCACCCGAGTCCTTGCTGCGCTGCAGGATCAGCAGGTAGGCCAGATCGATCGTCAGATCCCGGGCCGTCAGGTTGTTGGATGAAAAAGGGACGGTGAAATACGCGCCCAGCAATCCCTCCAGCCTCCCTGAGGCAAAAGGCAGGTAATGGCTGGCGATATCCGCCTCCGGAAGCCGGGTGGCATAGCGCGTGGTGAAGTCGGAATAGGTCGCATAGATCATGGGTTTTCTTTGTCGATCTCGTTGTCGGAATTCCTTCGATGCTCTCTTGATTCCCGAATTTCCTTCAGGATTTTGCAACCTGCCCGGAAGGTTTCTGACCGGGTACTCCTTTTCCCCCCGTTCCATCCGGGGGTGAATGGACCACGCCCCAGCGTTCCGGGTGACGGCGGTGATCGGATTTATCCCGTTTGAACCGGCGTTGGCTTTCTGAGTAGGAGGGATCGTTTTTATCAGGATGCGCGGGGGCAAGCATGAGCGATTCTCTCTGTGGAGTTTTCTGAAAGATCCATCCTTTGCTCATTTGCAATTGATGGATAGGGAGGGCGGGTAAGAAGGAAGAAATTGCCCATCCATCTTCCCGCCCTTGCATGTTCCCTGCTCCGGCCGGGAAAGCGTGTTACGAGCTGGATGTGACGTTGCTGATCAGGAAACCCAGGGGTTTCGCTGTCACCACTTCATCCTGGTAGTACCCGATTTCCACTTCGGAACAATGCCGGCGGCTGTCGTAGGGATGACGCTCCACCTGCATGTTGGGAAGCCCCGCCCCGGCCCAGCGGAAATAGTATCCGAAGGAAGGGGTTTCGATGGTGGGACGTTCCGGCGCGTAATAAACCAGGACATGATCCCCCCAAATCTGGGTCAGATTGAGGGGCATGGCCTCTTCGGCCGCATTGTACCAGGCGTTCCCCACCAGCACCTTCATCTCCAGCAGGTCCTCGATCTGGCGGGTGGAGGGGTAGAGCCCTCCGCCGCTCACATGGGGGTTGGTGGATTTATCCACCACGGTAGCGTTGCGGCGGAAATGGCGCCAGGCCGTCCCTGAATAGAGGATGTGGTTGGGCCGGTATCCCGTGGCCAATTCCACGTTGTCCACGGCGGTCCAGATGTCGCCGAGAGGATCGGAGTTGCTGTAATCGCTCCAGGCGGAACCCACGGCGGTGGAAGATCCCACGTTGCTGGCGCTGGTGACCTGGTTCGCGACGCGCACTTCCCAATCGAGAAAGAGGGCGTCCTGCACCCGGTGCACCCGCCCCTCCTCGAACTGCTGGACGAATATGGGGTCGGCATTGGCCCGGTCTTCCAGGGTGACATCGGCCTTGAGCGCGAAGTTATTGCAGTAATAGCCTGCGCTGGAAACCCGGGAGTGAATCTTGTTGGCCTCGCCACCCCGGGAACGGCGGGTGTTTTCCCGCCTGAACAGATCCGACTGTTCGAATATCACGTACGTATCGGATTGCTTGGGTACCCGCACTACCGGCATGATACGGTCGGCGATGAAACCGGCGGGGCGGTAGTTGATCGCCATGTTGGAAAGATGATGGTCGATGTGAACGGCGCGACCTTGTTGATATCCGCTCATTATGCAATCTCCCCTGAATCGCCCATATAGGCCACGGTTGCGAAATTGAAGGCGCCGGTGCCCACGGCCCCGGATGCCACGGCGGAATCCAGGCAGCGGCCCACCACGTACGACCCGGAAGCCGCTTCGGTGAAATACCCGGAATTGGATACGGTGAGGCGGCGGCTTTTCCCGACGGTTCCTCCGGCCGTGAACTTCATGATTCCGGCATACCCGATGGTGACGTGTTCGTTCTGCTTGCCGCCATAGAGCAGGATGCCGCCGGCCTCGCGCCCATTTTGGGCGACCTTTCCGTCATCCAACGCCACGGATTTGAAGATGTGCCCCGTTCCGGGGGTGAGGTCGTCCAGGTCTTCCCCGGACTCCAGGGTCCATGTGAAAAATCTTCCTTCTACTGACATGTTTTCCTCAAGATTGTGGGTTGAGAGTGAAACCACGATATGCTTCGGCCAACTCGGGATGTGAGCGCAGAACGTATTCCGAAGCCTCTCCGTAGGAGATTCCCAGCTCCGTCATTTTGTCCGCCGCCAGAAGCGCCAGCCTTTCCGAAGGATTCCGGCTCTCTCCGCCGGTGCCATGGTCTTCCCGCGAAAAGGCAGTTTCTCCGGCGGGGAGCAGAGAAGAGCTTTCCTGGATGAAGCGCCGTACCCATTCGAAGGAAACCCGCAACGGCCCTCCTTCGGAGAATTGGTGCGCCTGGGCATCGATTTCCTTGACCAGGATCTCCCGCAAATGGGGAGCGAGCCGGCCGGCCTGCACCTGCTCCTCGCAAAACGCCATGGCATTCTGGCGCACGGAACGGTAGGCCTCTTTCTTCCGCTGTTCCCTGTCCCGAGAGAGCATGGTTTCCTGCTCTTCCTTGTAGGCTCTCAATTCTGCGAGCTCGGTTTGCAATTCCTGCGGCATCGCCTGCAGGGGTTCCGCTTCGTTCATGATGGATTTCTCCTCGGACTGGATGATAATTCGTTGATTGTTCACCGGAATCGAAAACGCCCGGAATTCTCCGGCCCTAAAACCGGTGGCACCCTCGGTGGCGAGATAGGCGCCCAGGTCCTTCAGGTTGGTCACCGCCGGCAGATCGGCTCCAAGCAGGGCTACCGCTTTGAGGACCTTTCCCAGCTGTTTTCCTTTCCTGCGCACGTTAAAATACAATTCGGCGGAAACGCGGCGGTACCGTCCTTTTTGAATGGCCTCATGCACCATGGCCGGAACACCGGCGAAGGTCGCTATTAGCTTGCCGCCCCGCACGCGCAGCCCCTGAACCCAGCCCAGGGAGGGATCCCCGTCCCGTTGACCCAGCAGGGTCTGGTTTTCATCATGGCCGAACTTCAGGGGCGGTTTGACGACCCCCCGGAGGCGTTGAAAGTTGCGGGCGATTTCCTCCAGGTCTTTTTCGGAAAAATGTTCCCCGTTCCACTGCCCCACGCTGAAGATTTCCGCTTCGATGGCATGAGAATTTTCTCCGGACTCCGGCATGGCATGCTCCAATATCATAGGATGAAGAATACACCTCTCCTGCCCGCAACCACTGTCAGGACGCGCTTGAGGAGGATGGAAAGGCGAGGAGTTCCCGTACCCGCGCTTCATCCGCGGGGGTATGGTGGACGGTTCCCGCGCCAACGGCATCCTGCCAGGATTTCGCGATCTCCCGCTTTTGCGATTGGGTGAGAGGATCGAATACGAACCGGGGCGGATTGCGCAGCCCGAAATTCCAGCGCGCCAGTTCTCGGAACAACTGCTCGTTGAGGGTGTCCGCGACGGACTCGGCAATGCTGTTGAGGACAAAGAAGAACGTTTCCAGCTGGGTCCTGCTTTGACTGTAACTCCCGGTCCGCCCCTGCTCCGAAAACCCCAAAAGGTTGGGGACAAGCAACGCTTTTGCGATGGCTTTGTCTCTGGATGCCACGGCTTTCTCGAAGGCATCCGTGGAGGGCGCGGACACGATTTCCAGTTCCACGGTGGCCGGCGTGATGATGGAGGTGCGGGAGGAAAGGTTGGTCATCACCTTTTTCAATTCCTCCCGCTCCGCCGCGCTGAGCGGGCCCGTGATTTTTCCGTGGACGAACCCGGATGCCATCCGTTCCAGATAGATGTTCCAGAACTTCAAAATATTGTCCTTGGCCCACCAATGGCGGTGACATTCGCGCAGATCGGATTCGCCATACAAAGGGTGTACGTCCGGTTTGTTGACATGATGGATGAATCGTTCCGGAGCCAGGGAAACCTTGTGCGTTCCCTGTTCCTGGAGCACTCCCGTTCGATTACCGTGGACATCCATGGAAAACGTGAAGGATTCCGCGGGACGGAGTTTGAGATGACGGATGCCCCAAAGCGTTCTGCGCCGCCAGCGCATCGGCTCGTATACCTTTTCGGTCAGGCTGAACCCGAAGGCCTGGCTGGTCAGCATGTTTCCCAGCACCTGCTTGAACGACCCCGTAAGATGTTGATCCAGAAGATACTGGAAAAAATCCGCGCAGCGCTTTTGGGCGGTGTGGTTGGTTTCGCAGCGGAAACTCCACCCACGTGAAATGACCACTGCCTGTTTCAGCGCGATGAGAGCCCGGATCTGGTCGTCCTGGAGCATCCTGCGGTACAAGGCATACCCATGGCGCCAAACCAGGTCGTCCGGATTCCACCGCTCCATGGGAATGGAACCGAAAAACAATCCGTCCGCCCAGGCCACTTCCCCTGCCAGGGGAGCGGAAGAATCCATTCCCTCCTTGGCCGAAGAAGCATCCCGAAACCCTGAAAGGGAGAAAAAACGGGAGAGATTCGATTTAGCTTTATCCATCAAATTCACTTGTCACCATTTTCGATCCGAGAATGAAACCGCTTCCCCGCGAGGTCATACCCCAGTAACAAAGGGCCAGGGCAACGACACAATCGTCGTTTTGACCGTTCCCTCCTTCCATGCGGACATGTCCCGAGGGCAGCAGGCGATGTTCGTAGGCCTTCAATTCCCGCAGGGTCTGCTCATGCGGGACGATCGATATTTTCTCCTGCTCCATCGCTATGGCGAGACGGTCGATCAACTGCTGCTTTTTGGAAGAAGAAAAGACGATCCCGTGTACGAGGAGGCCCGCCTCCCGCAAGGATTCGCAGACCGGGTCTCCCGGTCCGGTCGCATCGGCGTAGATCGGCCCCTGGCCATAGCGCCTGGAAATCGCCGCGATGCGCTCGATTTGCAGATTCCAGGGAATGCGGGTGAAGCGGTCGCAAAATACGCAGGAGAGCGTATCGGCTCTCCCCACCCAAATAACCGTGTAATCTGCGCGCCGGGCCAAATCCACCCCCATCACATAGGGCGCGGTGGGGTCGGGCGCTGCTTCCGGAACGGCATCGGCAATCTCCTCCACATTCCGGAAGACGGCGCCCTCCTCCTCAATAAATTCAGCCAGGATTTCCTGCCGGTAGATTCGCTCCGGCATGGATTCCCGCAATCCTTCCAGCACCTCCCGGGATAGTTGCGGGTTCTCGAACGAGGTGTGATGGAAACTGGCCCAATCCTCCTTCAACTCGTCCTGGCCCCATTGATACATGCGGTAAAACAGCCCCCGGCCCTTTGGGGAACCGATGAAAAACAATTGGGCCCGGGGGTTTTCCATTGCCATCGGAAGCAGGGTATTGAAATACAGCGACTCGTCCCTGAGCACCGTGCCCGCCTCGTTGATCCACAAATAGTCGTAGCCAAAGCCCTCCAGGTTTTCCGGGCGTTCCGCCGATCCGAAATCGCAGTAGGAACCGTTGGGGAAATTCAGTACGTGAAGCTGGTTGTTGTAGCTGGCGCCCGTATGGGCGATGCCCCGCATGAAATACCGGCGCACGTAGCGGCCGATATTTCGGTGGATGGTGTCCACCCACAGATGCCGGGATTTGGGAGATTGAAAAGCGATTTCCACCAGCCTGTTGACGGCCCCATGAGTGCCGCCGACCCGGCGGCCTTTCACATACACCACATAACGCTTTGGACAATCGAAAATCGGGAGTTGCTTTGGGAAAAAGGTGACTTTAACTGTGATCAGGTCCTTCGGTGATGATCTCTCTGATGACTTCAAATTCCTTTTTCTCCCCTCTGTGTTCCGGTTCCCGCCCTTCTTCTGCTCCGAGGAGAGATAGGACTTTTGCTTGAGCGTTTACCTTGCCGCGCAAGGCCGCCTGGTATTGAGCGCGCTTGATTTCCGCGCAGCCCTCAATGATTCCCCGTTCCACAACGGCCTGAAATTCCTCTTCCGTGATGCCCTCCTCTTCGATGGCCTCCCCCAGCAGAGCCAGAATTTCCTCGACGGTCATCCCATGCGCGGCCTGGGCGATGATTTTTCTCAAAACAATCCGCATCCCTTCGGCATCCCTGCCATCCTCCTCCACTTCCGATGCATCCCCCGAGAAGGGAGTCCTGGATTTGTGGAACCACCGCCGAGCGCTCCCCGGCTCCTCCGGAAAGGGCAGGACGTTGTTCTCGCCGCGCAATTCATCGGTCTTCCCATTGTCTTCATTTTCCATGGGCAATTGCGCTCCGTAGTCGCCTCTCTGCATCGAACTAAAAGAAAGGGGAATATATGTACACTATACATTTGCAAAAAAAAATGAGCCGGTGAAAACGATGGATTCACCCGGCCCAACGACCTTTAGCTGGTCCTATGGAACATCCCGCTTTTTTGAGTATGAGAGTATACTGCACAAAATAATTTATTTTGTCAAGAAAAAAATTCGATATCGTAAGAACAATTTTTAACAAATGTAAATATGTGAAAACCAAAACAATGAAATTGGGGGGGAATCCATGGTGAAAATTCACATTGGAAGCCTTGCGAAGGCAGGGGGAATAAATCTTGGGGAAACGCGGAAGGGAGCAGCCCCCGCCCGGGAAGGCGGGGGGAACCGGATCAGGGGATCTTGCCTTGCAGGATAAAGGCAATGACCAGGCCGTAGATCACCAGGGATTCGATCAACGCCAATCCGATGATCATCGGAGTAAAAATACGATCGGAAGCGCTGGGATTGCGTGCGATGCCTTCCAAAGCAGCGGATACCGCCCTGCCCTGGCCCAGACCGCCTCCGAATGCAGCTACACCCACGGCGAGTCCGGCACCCAGCGCCAGACCCAGAGTCGCCAGTTCGCCTTCAGCCGCAAAAAGGGGGGCAGCCAGTGCGAATAAGGCGAAGGAAAACAACAATAAAAGTTTCTTTTTCATCGTTCTGCCTTGTTCAATATAATGGAATTAATGGGGATGGTCCAATGCGTCCTGAAAATACACAGCGGACAGCAGAATGAACACGAAGGTTTGCAAAAAAGAGATAAATAGGCCCAACGCCATGAAAGGTATGGGCAACCCGAGAGCCAGCAGGGAGCCGAACACCGCCACTACTTTATGATCCCCGGTCATGTTACCGAAAAGCCGAATCGACAAGGAAAGGGGCCGCACCAGATGGCTGATCAATTCGATCGGAAGCATCAATGGAGCGATCCACCAAATGGGACCCATGAACTTTTTTATGTAGGCAAAGCCATGGGTCTTGATCCCAATAAAGTGGGCCGTAATGAAAGTTATCAAGGCCAGCACAATGGTGACATTGAATTGTTCGGTTGGCGGATTGAATCCCGGGATGAGTCCGATCAGGTTATTGCCGAGGATAAAGAACGAAAAGGTGCCAAGAACGAAGAAAACATTCCGGGCTCCGTGTTGAATAATGCCATTGAACAGGCTGAATAAGCCCCCAATGATAAATTCCGCGAAGAAGGAGAGAGAAAACTTTCCTTCCGGTTCTAACATTTCGGTATTGCGAAATTTCCGGCCTGCGATAAAAGCGAACAGAATCAAGAGGATCGATACAAACAATGCATCAATTCCCGCATGTGGGTCGACACCATATTCGGCGAGCAGGTGCTCGAAATCACTCAGGAAGAGAGCCCCCCAGGTAATCGGTTTTTCCATTCGCTATTGTTTCCCTATGTGGATGAAATTCGATAGCTCTCAGCCTGGAGCAATCACCCCTGCCTTCCGAAAAAAAGGGCAAAAATTATTGTCGCCAAAAGCAGGGAAGTCAATCCCAGGAGTACGCCCAGTGGGTCGATTTGATAATGGACGATCCCGTAATAAAGAATAAATGCGGTAAGACCCAGTTTGAACAGATAGGAAACCGTGAGCAATGCCTTGGGCCGGCTATCGAACAACACTGATTTTACTGCTCTTTTGGTCCAGTAGACATTTAGAGCCACAACTATAAAGCCTAGCAATTCAGCCGAGGCGAAGTCAAGACCGCCCCATAACCAAGCCGCTATTAAGAATACCGTCCCACATCCAATCAGGACCAGGAAAAAGGTATTGACCTGCCGATCCACCGAAGGCCGCCCACCCCCCATTCCGGAATCATCTGGTTGCTCAGGATGTGTCATCGTCCTTCTGGGCATTGAGATCCCGCAATAACCGGAAGATGCTTCGAAATCCCGCGGCCATGCCGAAGATCAGGAAAAGGAGTAACAACCACGGTTCCGTTCCCAACCACTCATCCAGATATTGCCCAATGAAGAGACCGATGAGGACGGACAGGCCCAATTCCAGACCCACCGTGCTTAAACGGAGGTATTTTCTCATCCGGTTAGGCATCACAGCCATTCGGGTTCCTTGCAGGTCCGGAGCCGATCCAGCAATTCCCCGGGCTCGCCCGCACTCTAAGGTTGTATTAGAGCGTTACGGAATGCCTCCACGGTCTGCTCCAATTCGGCCTCGCCGTGGGCGGTGGAGACAAAAGCCGCCTCATAAGGAGACGGTGCGAGGTAGACTCCGTTTTGCAACATTCTCTTGAAGAATCCCGGGAAAGATCCAGTGTCCATGGCCAGAACATCGCTATAGTTTTTCACTGGAGTATCCGAAAAGAAAAATCCGAACATTCCACCAAAAACGGCTGTCCGAAGGGCCATTCCATTCTCCTTGGCAATGGAGGTGAATTGATCGGTCAGAAATTTCGCTTTGTTGGCCAGTTCCGAGAAAACCGATTCATCCTCCAACACGGACAAGGTGGCCAGCCCCGCGGCCATGGCGACCGGGTTTCCGGAAAGGGTGCCTGCCTGGTAGACCGGCCCATCGGGGGCGATCTTGCCCATCACGTCGGCCCTTCCGCCATAGGCGCCCACGGGAAATCCACCGCCAATCACTTTCCCGAACGTGGAGAGGTCCGGCGTGATTTCAAACAAGGACTGCGCCCCGCCCCGGGCCACTCGGAAGCCGGTCATGACTTCATCGGAGATCATTAATATTCCCTCCCGGTCGCAAACGCTGCGCAATCCCTGCAGAAACTGCAGATCGGGCTGGATCACCCCCATGTTCCCGGGAATGAATTCCAGGATCACCGCGGCAATTTCACCCGGGTATTCGTCCACCAGGTGCAACACCGATTGCAGGTCGTTGAATTCGGCCAAAAGGGTGGTCTCCACGAAGGATGCCGGAACCCCGGCCGAATCCGCCACGCCGAGAGTGGTGGCGCCCGATCCGGCCTTCACGAGCAACGAGTCCACGCTACCGTGGTAGCACCCGGAAAATTTGATCACCCGATCCCTGCCCGTGAATCCGCGCGCCACCCGTATTGCCCCCTGAGTGGCCTCGTTGCCGGAATTCACGAATCGAACTTTATCCAGGGAAGGTACCGCCTCGCGCATTTTTTCCGCCAGGAGCACTTCTTTTTCGGTGGGAGCCCCGAAGGATGTGCCCTCCCGAATGGCTGCCGTTACCGCTTCCAACACCGATTCATTGGCATGCCCCAGGATGAGCGGCCCCCAGGAGCCAACATAGTCGATGAATTCATTTCCATCCGCGTCGTACACCTTCGGCCCCTTCCCACGGCTAAGAAAGAGGGGGTTCATTCCCACGGATTTATAAGCCCGCACCGGACTGTTTACTCCCCCGACCATGGATTCTCTGGCGCGGTCGAAAAGCTCCGAGGATTTCGGACCTGGTAGTTGTAGGGCATCGGAAGTCATGGAATCTCTGCTCCTATGGGTAGGAACTACGGAATGTCCTTCATCAGGCCGGGGAAATCGGGGAATCAAAATGAATACACGACCCGGATGATGGTTT
Organism: uncultured Pseudomonadota bacterium; assembly: GCA_964583525.1. GTDB lineage: Bacteria > SAR324 > SAR324 > SAR324 > JACQKK01 > CAZOXD01. Next base: position 4,940 of record CAZOXD010000026.1, on the reverse strand, counting down.
GGTAGACATTATTCGCCGTGCCGTCCGGCCTGGTGTACGGATCAGGTTGAAAGGCGCCGCCTGCAAGAATACCGTGGGCCTCAAACTGAAATTTCAGGGCTTTATGCGCAAACCAGGTCATTACATTGTTCACTTCCACACCGATATCGTCGGTGAGATTTCCATCGCTGTTTTCAATGGGTTCATTCAATTTCAATTGATAAATCCCCAGAGAGTAACCCAGTTTCAACTCTTCCCGGCTCTCATAGTCCAGAAATATTCCATACACCCGTTTGTTGTTGACGGAATGCCCCAGACCCGCACCCGACTCTACGCTGGAGTCTCCTCCATTGAAATAAAACAGGGTGCCCCGGTAGGTTCC
>CAZOXD010000026.1:0-4479 GCA_964583525.1 uncultured Pseudomonadota bacterium | reverse complement strand
CGTCCCGGCCCACCATTTTTCCCAAGGGGAATACTGGATTCATTGTAGACGAGGCGGAAGACCTCCACTTCCAGGACCTCCCGGAATCCGTCGCGCATGGTATCCCAGCCCGTGAATTGCAGTGCGATGTGAAAAATCATGTCCCCCGATTTATCGCCGATCGTGGCCACGCCGAAGGGAATGCACCAGGTGCCTATTTGGCAATCGAAGGTAAATCCCGGTGAAATCCCATTATAGAGCTTCCCCCTCCTGTCACCCAGGGAGAGTTCATGCTTTCCCATGATAAGCGCCGAACGCGGATTGAACGCGTAGCGTAAATAGGCTTCCCGGGCATTGACGGAGGTCGTTCCATCGTCCGCGAGCCGGCCCCTGTCATCGCTTTCGGCCTCCCTGAGATCGGTATCGGAAAAATCGGATTTGCCCGTTTCCAGATTGAGGTGAACTGCAATATCCCGGTGGAAGAGGGTTTTCATCCGCAGGCGAAGATCCTGATGGATTGCGGAGCCTTTTTGGCTCGAGGATATATCCTTCCCTTCATTGGTGCGGAGCCGCAAGGCGTAATCGGCGCCTACCTCGATCCCTTTCATGACGATCAAACGTTCTTCCACTTCGGTATAATCGTCGCGGTCGAGCGGTTTGAAATTGACCTGAGCATGAGCCATCTCCGACGCGAGGAGTACGAGCAGTCCTCCAAGAAGGGGAAGGCCGTGGCGGGGAAATAGGTTCATCATCGACTTTCTTCCTTGATTTTCGGCATGCAAGCTTCCATGTGGAATTTCGTCCATTATTCGGGAACACGAACGGTCAGTTTTTACGATATTCAGCATCCCGAGGATATAGGATTCTCCTGGTTCCGTCCTGGTTCATCAGCATCTTTGGAAGTACCGGATGAACGGGGCGTTCAGTCAACTTTTCCATTGCCTCTTTGGGAGATGTGAATTCCGCCAACATCTCAAGATTGATAAGGGTCGGTTCCATGAGATGGATAGCTCCGTTTCTGGCTCTCTCGACGGCATCCGCCGGGTGCATCCATTCATGACCAACAATTTCCCTGTTGTCGGGTACGATTTCATGATCTTCTTCCACAGCCTTGAAGAAAAAATGGGTGGAAAATCGCTTTGGCAAACCTTCCGGGGTGGTCCAATGTGCAAAATAGACCAAATCGTCCGTTGAGAGGGCCAGGTGGCCGGAGTTCAACCATTCATAAAAATCCAATCGGCCCTGGCGAATTTCCTCGCGGGATTTCAGCAGATGTTCCCGATTCTTTTTCCCTAAATCAGCCTGAGCGCCTGATCGGGGTTTTGCCAACAGAACGAGGGATTCTTCGAAAGTTTCCCGAATGGCCGCAGCATATAATCCCAACGCCTCTTCCGGGGAGGAGAGCCCCGGAATTTGCTGGGAGGCCTGATGCGCCGTTCGTTTGGGCGATAATTCAGCAACCAGAGGAGAATTATCCTGGCTTTCCAACATTCCACCAGGAAAAACGAATGCGCCTGCTCCGAAATCGGAACGGCGCGTACGCTCCACCAACAATACCTCCGGCCCAGCCGTTCCGGATTTCCCCTCCCGCATGAGCACAAGGGTGGCCGCCGGATTTGCAATCACCGGCATGCAAGGCTCCCCGCGGAGGATCCCCAATCGCATGGGTCGATCATTCCTTTCGCACTCAAAAGCAATCTCGAACGGTTCGCCCGGTTGGAGGAAGCGAGGGCAGAAATTATCCGCTCCCCACCGGAATTACAAGATTCATGGGAGGCCAGGGTCAACCGGATGTTCCTACGGTTCCCGGTCATTATGATATTCCAGCACCGTCATCACGACTGAAGGGATTTGTTCAGCTTAACCCGATAATGGTCGAGTTCTTTCATCATTGCATCGAAACATTTGTCCACGGCGACACGCAACTCGGGAGAACTTTTTTTGGCGTATAGGGTTTCCCGGAAGGCCTTTAAAATGAGATTGCACTCATACTCTTTTCCATTTTCCTGGTGCTCGAGCTTGATATCCAGGTTGGCCACGTCGGGATGGTAGCGTTTCAACCGGGTCTTGATTTTTTCCACCTTGGTGTGAATGGCTTTTTCCAAGGATTGGGAAACGGAAACTTTTTGCTTGTGCAACTGCCATCTCATCGGAACGACTCCTTGTCATTGCAATTGAAAATTGCAGTGGAACATTGCGATAGGGTTCGATATTTCATGGAGCCAATCAACCGGGAATTGAAACTCACAGTGTTTGAAAAGCCCCCGTGCGAGAAGTGAATTCCAACCTCCTCAGGTTTATCGGGCAGCCTGTACGGGGACTGATTTTTGCCGTGCCAATTGATCCACCACCAATTCCCCCATTTCCCGGCATCCGGCTAGTTTGGTGTGAGAGGATTGAATGTCCATGGTACGGGTCGTATTGAGCACCTCCACCACGGCCTCTTGTATTCGCTCGTCCGCCTCAGGGAGATTGAAGGAATACCGGAACATCATTCCCACGGAAAGGATGGAGGCCAGGGGATTGGCCAAATCCTTCCCCGTGATATCGGGAGCGGAGCCATGAACAGGCTCGTAAAGCGCGCCTTCCTTCCCGATGCTCGCAGAGGGGAGCATGCCGATGGAACCGGTGATCATTGCCGCCGCATCGCTGAGGATATCTCCGAACATGTTTCCGGTAACGATGGTATCGAACTGCCTGGGATCGCGAATGAGCTGCATGGCGGCGTTATCGACATAGAGATGGCTCAACTCGATATTGGGAAACTCCACCGCCATGGCTTCGGCGATTTCCCTCCACAGCACCGACACCTCCAGTACATTGGCCTTATCGACCGAGCAGAGTTTTCGATTCCGCTTGCCCGCGATTTCGAATCCGACTCGAACGATGCGTTCAATTTCCTGTTCGCTGTATACCAAGGTGTTATGCCCGCGCCGGTTTCCGGGTTCCCCGGTAATTCCCCGGGGCTCCCCAAAGTAGATTCCGCCCGTCAATTCACGGATGACCATCAAATTGCATCCATCGACCACCTCTTTTTTCAGGGTCGATGCGTCGGCAAGGTCCCCATATACCTGGGCAGGGCGCAAATTGGCGAATAAATCCAATTCGGATCGCAATTGCAACAGCCCTTTTTCAGGCCGCAAGGAAAATTCGATGGAGTCCCATTTCGGCCCACCGACCGCGCCTAGTAAAATCGCATCCGAGGCCCGGGCCTTCTCCAGGGATTCTTCCGGCAGAGGCGATCCGGCGAGATCGTAGGCGCTTCCCCCGATGGGAAGCTCCTCGACGCTCAGGTCGAGATCGTATTGGTCCGCCATCATTTCGAGGATTCGCAAACCTTCCCGCGTAACTTCGGGCCCGATTCCATCCCCAGGCATAACGGCGACTTTTTTTCCCATCGATTCAATCTCCTGGTTCAATTGTAAATATTCCAGCGTTCAAACCCAATCATTTTTTTGAGCCTCCATCCGCTCAGGCCCTTTTTCACTTCCGGGAACATCATGGAGCGGCTCGATTCGGGGGAGTTCCTTCATAACGGGTATGTTATGGCAGAACATGGCGTCAGGAATTTCCTGCTCATTCAATTGTAAATCATCATAATTGCAGTCAAAAAACATCCCGAGAACTTCTAACGCGAAATACCCGCATCTCAACCAACTCCCATTGCCTGGAGAAAGGCGGTTTTGGTGGGAAATTGAAAAAATGGATTGGTGGATTTTTCCCTGCCAATGGTCGTATGGGTATCGTCGGGCGCATAATTGTGTCCCGGAAATACCTTGGTCTCGTCCTCCATTTTCATCAGTTTTTGCGTCAGACTGTCGTACATTTCCTCCGGACTGCTGCCTGGCAGGTCGGTCCTTCCGCAGGATCCAATAAAGAGCGTATCCCCGGATACGAGGCGGTCCTGCAATTTAAAGCATTGGGAGCCGGGCGTATGCCCCGGAGTATGCACCAATTCGATTTCCACCCCTCCAAGGGTGAGCTTGGTTTGATCGTCGGTTTTGACCAATTCGGAGTCGGGAATGGAAAAGAAGGGCGCCTCGCTTTTATGGACATACACCTTCGCCTTGCAATGCTCCAGCAGCTCGGCCACTCCCACGATTTCATTTCCCATGAGAGAACCCCCCACATGATCGGGATGGGTGTGGGATACCAATACCCCGGTAATTTCCATTTCCTCCTGGTTTGCCAGATCCACCAGGCCCTCCACATTCCAGGCCGGGTCCACGACATAAACCTGACGCAGTGATTTGGAACCGATCATATAGACAAAGTTTGCCATCGGTCCCATCAGAATTTGACGAAAATAGAGATCATCCATTGGATCACCCGGGTTTCAATTCCGTTTTCACTTACACTACCAGTAATAACATTGGAGGTCTTGGGAAGGACCCATGAATGGTTTCGCTCTATCCAGAACCGGACTGGATCCCCGTTTCCGGGTTACTAAACACTGCGACTTATATAATTGCGCATTCAATTGACGATTCTTATGATTCC
>CAZOXD010000025.1:33170-35198 GCA_964583525.1 uncultured Pseudomonadota bacterium | reverse complement strand
GCGCGGAAGGGTGAGGCTCCCCCGATTTTGCGAAACGAACCCAATTTACGGAGTGAGGATCGTCTTCCCCTAGATCGCCAGCTCAACGATCAGGGCGGAGTGATCGGTCAGCCCCCCGGTTCGGATGGCGTGATCGAAGTGGGCGGAACGGAGGAAAGGGGCGCAGCGGGGGGACAGGAAGGCATGGTCCAGGCGGAAGCCCCGGCCGCGATGGCTGTACCAGGTGTACTCCCGTCCCTGGGGATGGAAATGCCGCCACGCATCCACCCAGGCCATTTGATCGAGAGCTTCCATGTAGGGCGCGCCGCTGAAGGGAAAGGGCCCTCCCTGGGCATCGTCCGGAACCCGGCCCGTGTTGAAATCGCCCAGGAACACCAGGGGCTTCCGGGAACCGGCGCGGGCCAATCTCATCAACGCCTCCCAGTGAGGCAGTTTCGCCATGAGATTGGGGAGATGCACGCCCACCAGCGAAAAGGCGTCCAGTTCCAGGGCCAGCAACCGCAATGGATCGAGGCGCAACGCCCGCCGCTTCACGATGCGGAAGGGATGCCGCGAAGCCGCGAACAGGCCATTGAGCCGGGGCCGTTGTGGCGTGGCGGCCTGATGGGTCAATCCGCTCGAGGCCAGGGATGTCCTCAGCGTGGCAGCGGCGGCGTTTTCCCGGAATTCGGTCAACAGCAGCAGGTCGGCGCCATACCCAGTCAACCGATTCGCCAACTCCGGCATGCGCCTTCCCCCGCCATGCCGCAAATTGAGTGTTACCAATTTCATCACCACCGTTCATTGCCAGGAATCCCGGTCAATGTACACATGGCGCATGGGTAGGGCGGACAGGACTGGGAGGAGCCATTCCGCCAGGGCTTCCCAAGTCCGGCCAGGTTGCGGCCCCCGTCCTTTATCCGCCATGATCGAGCCCATGGAACGCAATGCCGTATTCGACACCAGCGGGCGCTATCGCTACTCCCTCACCCGCCGTTGGGCGCATGGAGGGCAGAGAGCCGCCTTCGTACTGCTCAACCCGAGCACCGCCGATGCGGCCCGGGACGATCCCACGATTCGGCGCTGCATCTCCTTCGCACGCTCCTGGAGGTACAACGAACTGGAGGTGGTGAACCTGTTCGCCTTCCGGGCCACACTGCCCCGGGATCTGCGTCAGGCCCGCAATCCCGTGGGGCCGGACAACGATGCCTTCCTGCTGCGGGCGGTGGATGCGGCGCACCTGGTGCTGCTGGCCTGGGGAATCCATGGAACCCTGGCCGGCAGGGCCGCTCAGGCGCTCGCGTTGATGAAAGGGAGGGATCTGCGTTGCCTCGGTGAGACCCGGGACGGACACCCCCGCCATGTGCTCTATCTGCCAAAACACCTGGAGCCGGTGGCCTTTCACGGGAATCTTGACACCCAGGGAAGCGGATAGCCCTGCTTCGATCATGGGGCTTCGATCATGGGGCCTGAAGGGCGCGGTACAACGGCGTGAGTCCGGTTTCCGGGAGAACCGGGGAGTTACTCCTTGTACTGTAGGAGGATGCGGAAGGGTTCGTCGTCCAGTGCGCCATCGATGGTGAGGGAGATCAAATCGGCTGCTGGCGTGGCGGATTGGGTCACCAAATGCGGCACCTCCATGTCGAAGGGGCCCTCCGGGTTGAGGATAGTCATGGTGCGGCCCGCGACCAGGTTGGTGAACTCCAGCATGGCATCGCCGAGGGTATCGTCGTACAACTCGTCGTCGTCCCGAATTCCGATCAGGTTGCGGGCGATATGCTTGGCGGTGCTTTCGGTCAGAAGGATGTTCAGCTTGCCTTTGATCACCCCCTTCAACTCCACTTGCGTGATGAATTTGAATTCATCGTCTTCCGGGGGCTCTTCCTCCAATTCCTCGAAAAACATGAACGCCATTTTATCGAGAATTTCATCGATGGAATTAAGCAGGGATCCTTTGACATCCATCTGGGCCTCTTCTTTGCTGGGATTCCATGATTGCACCGCGGCACATCCAGCCACCGGGCCGGATCATCCACAGTGGTATTCAAC
>CAZOXD010000025.1:8056-33070 GCA_964583525.1 uncultured Pseudomonadota bacterium | reverse complement strand
ATTCAACTTCGGTGGCATTCAACTTCGGTGGCATTCAACTTCGGTGGCATTCAAAAGCTGAATTCCTCGCTGGGCGGCGGGATCTCGTCCCAGGCATTCAAGCCGGGTCCGCTTCTCCCACGATTTTTTCCATCAAGACGCCAACGTCCTGGGGCGTGAAGGGCTTGCGGATAAATCCCACCGCGCCCAACTCCATACATTTCTTTTGCATCTCCATATCCGCCGACGTGGACACGATCACGATCGGCACGGATATCGATCCTTCGGATTTGAGCTTGGTCAGCATTTCCAGCCCGCCAACCTTCGGCATGTGCAAATCTACAAAGGCAATGTCCATTTGATCCTGCTTTCCTGAAAGGAGATCGAATCCTTCTTCACCGTTTTCCGCTTCCATGAATTCATCCACCTTGTAATTGCACATCAGGATGGACTTTCGCAAAATGGAGCGCATCACTTTCGAATCGTCGATCAGCCCTATTGTCTTGCTCATAACCTCCTACTTTCTACTGGAGATTTACAGATTGTAGAGTTTGCCATCTTTTTTCAGTGTGATTTGCCCAGTGCCAACTTCCAGGCTTAACGTCCTGCTGGAATTACCTCCAACATCCTCGTATTTCAACGAGAGGCTATTCTGCCACAGGAGTTTCTTGGTGGCCCTGGCGTTCTTGGTTCCGATTTTGAAGAGTTCCTCGTCATCGAGCATGTTGGCGCCGCCAAACATGCCGAATACCATCTGCTTTACGTTTCCGCCCTTGGAATTCAACGCCTGGAGGAACAACGGAATCCCCGTATCCGCGAACATGAACGGATTTTCCTGGGCGCGCTTGCCATGATTCGAGGAATCGGGCAATTGGAAATGAAGCATCGCCGCGGCGGGGATACGCGTATCAAATCCCACCAGCCCGATACAGGATCCCAGGGAATGCGTAATCAGAAGGACATTCTTATCGGAACTGGACTTCATGTCCGAAATGTTAACGGTTAGTCTTTTTAAATCGCCCATATCCGTGGTTGTAATTGGAGTGGATTTTACCGTCTCTTACAGAATAACGACCAATCGTCCGAACGGTTTTATTTCCGGGAACAAATTATTGGAATTATTCATGCCGAATCGCGAGGTTTCCCGTTCATCTACATTCCCGCTGTTAGCGGAGATGCCACTCCCAGAATTCCGGGATCCAAGGGAGGACGGATTCAATCGGAAATCCCCCCCGGGGCTATCGGCTAGAAAGCCACATTGCCAGGGGTGCGGGGAAAGGGCAATGCATCGCGGATATTGGCGATACCGGTGATGTACATCAACAACCGTTCGAACCCGACTCCAAACCCGGAATGGGGCGCGCTGCCATACCGCCTCAGGTCCAGGTACCACCAATAGTCCTCAATGGGCATCTCCCGCTCCCGGATGCGGGCTTCCAGCACGTCCAGCCGTTCCTCCCGCTGGCTGCCGCCGATGATTTCCCCGATCCCTGGAACCAGCATGTCCATGGCGGCCACGGTTTGGCCGTCTTCATTGGTGCGCATATAGAAGGCCTTGATGTCCTTGGGGTAGTCGATGACGAAGGTCGGGCGGCCAATCTTCTTCTCCGTCAGATAGCGCTCGTGTTCGGATTGGAGGTCCAATCCCCACTTCACGGGGAATTCGAAATTCTCCCCGCTCTCCTCCAGCAGCTTTACGGCCTCGTCATAGGAGAGCACCTCAAAGGGGGATTCCATCACGTGATCCAGTTTTTCCAGCAACCCTTTCTCGATCCTCTCATCGAAGAAAGCCATGTCCTCCTGGCAGCGATCCAGAACGGAGCGCAGGACCTCCTTGATGAAGTCCTCCCCCAGGCGCAGGCAGTCGGAAAGCTCCGCGAAGGTCATCTCCGGTTCGCACATCAGAAACTCGGCGGCATGACGGGAGGTATTGCTGTTTTCCGCCCGGAAGGTGGGACCAAAAGTGTACACATCGTGAAAGGCGTGGGCGAAGATTTCCCCTTCCAGTTGACCGGATACGGTCAGCAATGCCTTTTTTCCAAAGAAATCCCGGCTCCAGTCGACGTGATCTCCGTCCATGGGTACGCCGGTCAGGTCCAACGCCGTGACCAGGAACATATCCCCCGCCCCCTCTGCATCGCTGGCTGTAATCATGGGAGCGGGAACATAAATGAATCCACGGGATTGGAAGTACTCATGGATGGCCATGAAGAGCCCGTTGCGCACCCGCGCCACCGCACCGAAGGTATTGGACCGTACCCGCAGATGGGCGATGGTTCTCAGGTATTCAAACCCGTGGCGTTTCTTCTGCAACGGAAAGTCCGGGGCCGATCCGCCCACCAACCGCACTGCATCGGCCAACAGTTCCACGGACTGCCCCTTCGCCGGGGATTCCACCAGGGTCCCGGTCACGATCAGGCTGGCCCCGGTAGAGGCTTCCTCGGGGAGCTGCAACGCTGGATTGTCCCCTTCCAGAACCACCTGGAGGTTGGAAAGGCAGGAGCCGTCATTGAGTTCGATGAAGGTTACCTCCCGTCCGCTGCGGATGGTGCGCACCCAGCCATGGACGCGCACCCTGGCTCCCTTTCCTCCCGGGGATCGGGTAGCTCCCGGACTTCCCTCCCGGAGCAGCGCCGTGATCGGTGTTCTTGGAAGCTGCTGATCAGCCATGGAATTCTCCCGGAGTGATGACTTCCTGCAAATCCCGCAGGGCTTTCCCCTGGGGATCGTCGCGGTAGAAGTAAAGGAATGCCCGGCTATGGGCAGCGTCGGCGCCTCTGGCGTTCACTCTGCGGGGAACCATCTGGAACAAGCCCTCGGTGGGGAGAAATCCCACCTTCTCCGCCATTCCCGCGCCATGGAGGCATTCCATGATCAATACCGGAGGCTGGTTGCACAACAGGCTGTGATGGGCATCTCCGCTCATGCGATGGGGTTCGGAACTGGTCTGCTCTTCCACTGTGTTGGAATCGATGGCGACCAGAGACAACCCTGCCTCCAGGATGAGGGCTACCGCATCGCCGGTCAGCCAGGGCGCGTGATAGTATCCATCGCTGTCGTGGGTGAAAGGGATTCCGTCGTATTTCGCCATGACTTCACCGAACCCGGTAAGGAGCACCAGCGCCTCGTACCCGCGCAATTCCCCGGCGGAAGGAAGCACCTCCGCGGATACCGCTTCGCAATAGTCCACCCCATCCCTTCCGTGGCCGCCGGGAAGTGTTGCGTCTCCGCCCAGGTGAACCACCCGCGCCAGACAGGGCCTGTCGGCCGGGCTTTCAGCACGGTTGAGCACGGCGGCCAGATCGTCTCCATCCCCATCGAAATGGAAGGGGACATCCAGGTGAGTGGTGTTGTGCGCCGTCATGGGCCGCTGCTGGCCATCGGCTTTCTGCCCGAATTCCCCCCGCATATAAAGGGCCTTGGTTTCCTTGCGCGGGATCATGGCCCGGGTATTAATCCCCGGCGCGGGCGGATAGCTGAAATAACCGGGAAGGCTTAAATCATAGCGGATCAATGGGTTGGACATGGCGGTATTTCCTGTGATTTCCCGGTTATAAAGAATCGGAATATGCGCTAAAATTATAATAGGACTACAGGGTTCGATTGAGAAATCGCATCCAAACCGATCCTCGCATATGATCGGTAACGATTCACTATCCGCGATGGCAGAAAAAGGTCAAGAATGCTCGTCCATGGAGAACGAAAGAAACGATGGAATTGATTGGAGAATTATTGGGTTTTTTCGATTTTGGGGAAGAAATTTTTCAGCCTTGGTGGAAGGGGGGAATGGCACCCAGGCAGTCCAACAACCAACCCCATGAGGCACCCCATGAAAATAGGCGAAATCATGACCTCCAACCCGGTTTCGGTGCATCCCACCGATTCTCTCCTCACCGCGACCAAGTTGCTCAAGGAGAAAGGATTCAAGCATCTCCCGGTGGTCAATGGAGCCGGAACCTTGGTTGGCGTGGTCACCGACCGCGATCTCAAGCGTGCATCGGCTTCGGATGCCACCACGCTGGAAGTCCACGAACTGCTTTATCTCCTCGATAAGATCACCGTGGAACAAGTGATGACCCGCGATCCAGCCACCATTGGTGCGGAGGAGAGTGTTCAGACCGCCTCCAAACTGCTGGTGGATCGGAAAATCGGGTGCCTTCCCGTTGTCAGGGACAACGTCCTGGAGGGCATTCTCACCAAGGGAGACCTGGTGGAACTGTTGGCGCGCAAGGGCCTCTGAACGGATGCGGGTGATTGAAGCGCGGAAAACCCTCCCCTGGGGAGAAGGCTTGGGATTCCGGCGCTTGCCCGCTCGAGGGGGTGGGCGCCGGGATCCGGCATCGCTGCCGGTGGGAGGAGGGTAGCGCCATCAGGTGCGATAGCGTTCCGAGGCTGATTTTTCCATCGAGTTGATCAAGTGAACCAGGTATTTTCTGGAATTACCCGCCTTGGTGACCTCCATGGAGCAACCCACCGCCATGGCCCGATGATTACGGGGAACAAGGGTGGTCAAGTTCACTTGAACGCGGTTGCCGATATTGATCTTCACGCTTTCCAGCGCTTCGCCAATGGGAAAGAGGTCCAGCGCTTCCTTGCTGGGAATGTAGATCTTGCACCCGGAGGTGGACAAGTCCACGATACGGAATCCATCCTTATGCTCATCAAGAAGCAGCTTAACGTTATTATAATTTGACATGTTGTACCGCAATGCGCCCCGGGCGTAGCTTTCTGCAAACGCCGAGGGAACCTTGCACAAAAACACGGGATTCCCGTTGGCCAAATTGAAATGCGGGGTCACTATTTCCATCCGGATTTCCTTGCCCTCGGAATCGGGAATCTTGAAGCGAACCGTACCCCCCTTGCTCAAACCTTCATAGAGCGCCAAAGGTTTGGCAATGACCACGGTGCCTGATTTCATGGAAAGCAAAGTCTTGAAATGAATGGTGGTATTTTCGATTTCCAATCGAATGGGCACCTTATGGCGATCAAGGATATTCAGGGAGGAAAGCACCTCCTTGTCCTCCTCGCTATGAGATCCCAGAAGACTCTTCAAGAGCGCCATTATTCCAAACTCGAAAAATAATATCTCTGTATCAACGAATTCCGTCCCCTCACCACACCCGACGGGCCGCGCACCATGCTTGCTCAACTGGGGGTACTCTATCACAAAATTTTTCTATTTGACGAACCTTCTTTAACCGTCTTTAACCGTGGAAATTCAACTTCCGGCCTACGATCAATTCATGCTTTATCCTGGACGGGGTCTATGTGGGAGCCACGGCCAGCCGCTCGATGCGCAAAGGGATGGTGCTCTCGCTGCTGGTGGTGTTCCTCCCGGCCAGCGAGATTCTGGGCCACTTCCTTGGCAACCATGGCATGTGGGCCGCCACCCAGTTGCTCTACCTGGCCCGCGCACTCTCGCTTCTTCCCCCCCTCGCGGCGGCTCTGGCGCGGGGGCGGGGTGCGCTTGGGATGAGTCTCGCGACTGCATCGGAACCGGGCCATGACCTGCCCCGGTACTTTCATTGCGCCTTGCCCCCTCTCTCCTCTTTTGCAACGATGGGCGAGTATCCGGCATCCCTGAATGGTATCCGCCCTGGACCGGTCATGCCCCTGCAAGCGATTCTCGAGAACAATCCCCTTTGTAAATTACTGGGCATCCGCTATCCCGTTCTCCAGGCCGGGATGTATCAGGTGGCCTATGGGGAATTGGCGGCAGCGGTTTCCGCGGCGGGTGGGCTGGGCGTGATCGGGGCGGCCTTCATGACCCCGCAGGCGCTGCGGGAGGAAATCCGCACCGTCCACCGAGCCACGGAGATGCCCTTCGGGGTGGACATTCTCTTCGCCCGGGTGGAGGACAGTGACGCCGCCAGCACCGGATATTCGCGCCAGGTGCTGGAACACATCGAGGTCGTCTTCGAGGAGCAGGTACCCGTGCTGGTATCCGGGCTGGGCAATCCGGGAGAGATCGTGCCCCGCGCTCAGCAAGCGGGAATGGTGGTCATGTCCGCCATCGGCAACGTGCGCCATGCCCTCCGGGTAGCCGAGGCTGGAGTGGACGCGGTGATCGCCTCCGGTCACGACGGGGGGGGGCACGTGGGCCGGGTGGGCACCATCGCCCTGGTGCCGGCGGTCGTCGACGCCTTGGCAAAAGGCGGCGCCAATAACACCGTCGACGCCTTACAGGCGCGGGGAGCGGAAAGCCAGAGGATCCCCGTCGTTGCGGCTGGCGGACTGGCCGACGGGCGCGGTCTGGTCGCCGCCCTGGCGCTGGGAGCGGCGGGCGTATGGATGGGCACCCGCTTCATCGCCACCCACCAGGCCCGGGGGCACATCAATTACAAGAACAAGCTGGTGGAAATCGGCGAGGAGGGCACCGTGGTCTCCCGCGCCAATTCCGGCAAGCCTAACCGGATGGTGCGCAACCGCTTCACCGAATCGTGGGAGGGGCGGGAGAACGAAATTCTCCCCTATCCCCGCCAGATGCTGGAGGTGGGCGAAACAGCCTCCATTCTGGGACGCATCGAAGGTGACGTTGACAACGGCGTGCTGCCCTCCGGCCTTAGCGCCGCCTTGATCCATCAGGTAATGGATGCCGGGGATGTGGTTCGCACCATCATGGAAGAAGCGGAACGCATCCTGCGGGAGTGGGGGACATGACCGCCCTTTCCTGGCTGCAGGCGCTGGCGCTGGGACTGGTGCAGGGATTGACCGAGTTCATTCCCATCTCCAGCACGGCCCACCTGCGCATCGTGCCCTCGCTGTTGGGGTGGGCCGATCCCGGGGCGGCCTTTTCCGCCGTGATTCAACTGGGCACCCTGGCGGCGGTGCTGATCTATTTCGCCGGGGACGTGTGGCGGCTTTCCCTGGCGGCCGTGCGTAGCCTGGGGAGCGTCGGTAGCTTGGGGAAGGGCAAGGCCCGCATTCACCCGGACGCCCGGCTGGCCTGGGCCATCGCCGCTGGAAACCTGCCCATCGCCGTGCTGGGGCTGGGATTCAAGGATGTGATCGAGAACGACCTGCGCTCCCTGTACCTGATCGCCTTCATGCTGTCCGTAGTGGCCCTGGCCCTGGCCCTGGTGGAACGGCGGGGGGAGGGTAGTGGAAACATGGAAAGCCTGACCCTGAAGACGGTGTTCCTCATCGGGTGCTTCCAGGCCCTGGCCCTGTTGCCGGGCGCCTCGCGTTCCGGAGCGACCATCCTGGGGGGTCTGCTGTTGGGCCTGCGCCGCGCCGATGCGGCCCGCTTCTCCTTTCTGTTGGGAATCCCGGCCATCCTGGGCAGCGGGCTGCTGGAGCTGCCCATCGTGCTGGAAGGAATCCGGGGCGGCGCGCTCACGGCCGGCGCATTGATCGCCGGTCTGTTGGCTGCGGCGGTGAGCGGCTATGCGGCTATCGCGTTTCTGCTGCGTTACCTGCAGAACCACACCACGCTGGTGTTCGTGGCCTACCGGCTGGTGCTGGCGGTCGGGGTGGCGGCGCTGGCCTGGCAGGGCCTGATCCGGTAGAATCATCCTTGGGTGCGAGAACTGGCCTAAAAAAATTCGTGATCGCGGCGTGCTTCGAGACGCGCGCGTTGCGCGCTCCTCAGCAACGCGGCTTGTAGAGACCGCTTCCCTGAAATCCAGGGCCGGACAGGCTTGTCCGGCCCGTCATAGAGGATTCCGAAGGAATCCGTCTCGCCTGTCCTGAGCCTGCCGAAGGGAAGGGCCGGGCTTGACTCAAAGATCCATATTTGAGACCGCTTCCCGTCCCAACGCCCTCCATCAACACAATCCCGTATTGGCCTGGAACGCCATGTCTCCGCCTGGAAATTCCCCGGACAGCATGAAGCGCTCCTGCAGATTGTGCGGCAAGCCCGTCAGCATTCGCCGCCAGATGTCGCTGTTCTGCAGCCCCCGCTGCGAGGCCATCCACGCCACCATGGAGGCCATTGATAAAGAAGCATCCGCTTCCCCCCCGCCCCCCAGGCGCCCGCCCGCGAAAGCCGGGCCCATGCAAAAACCCCCTGGCGGGCCTCGCAATCCCTGACGCCAATTCCCAACGGTGGCCATGACTGAATCCCCCTGGAAGCCTATCGACCCGGCAGCTTGGCGGGACGTTCCCCATCTGGCAGGGAGGCTCTCCAGCGCAGAAGACATAGCGGCGGGGCGGGCGGTGTTTCGGCTGGACGCCGCGCAGGGAAACGCCGCGCCGGCCACGCTGGCCCTGCCCCGTTGCGGCCTGCAACGCCTCGAAGACGGCACGGTGCGACCCGTGGTCGTGATTCAGGCGGAGGTTTTGAACGGGGAAACCATCCTCGGGGTGCGCTATCTGCCCGGGGGCGGGGGTGTGTGTTCCCTGGAGGAGGTGGAACTGCTGGACGGTCCGGCAGGATGGCTGCCGGAGGGGTAGGTCGGCATATTCCTGGTGCATTCCGGACCCGGATCAAGTATATTTTCCATCTGAATCCCCTTATTTCCCGGTTTCACCCCAGCCATAGGTGCGCCATGGCGGCACGGGAAGTGGAACGCAAGCTCACCGCGGTATTCGTCACCGATGTAGCCGGCTACAGCCGCCTGATGGCGGAAAACCCCGACCAGACCCTGGAAACCCTCACCGCCTACCGGGAGGTCTTCTCCGAGTATGCCGGGCAATTCCACGGGCGGATCGTCAACCGGCCCGGAGACTCCATCCTGGCCGAGTTCGGCTCCGTGGTGGACGCCCTCACCTGCGCGGTGGAAATCCAGCGCGAACTGGCCGAGCGCAACCTCTCGCTGCCGGAAAACCGCCGCATGCAGTTCCGCATCGGCCTGACCATGGGGGACGTGCTGTTGAAAGAGGGCGAGCTTTACGGGGACGGGGTTAACATCGCGGCGCGGCTGGAAGCCCTGGCCGATCCCGGCGGCATCTGCATCTCCCGCAACGTTTACGACCAGGTACAGTCCCGGCTGCCCCTGCACTTCGAATACCTGGGCGAGAAGATCGTCAAGAACATTCCCGAGCCGGTGCGGGCCTACAAAGTGCTCTCCGAACCGGGTGTCGCCGCGCACCGCGCCGTCAGCGCGGGAGCCATCGCGGCGAAAACCTGGCGCAACGCCGCCCTGGCCGCAGCCGTGCTGGCCCTGATCGCCGTGGGAGGATACTTCGCCTGGAACGCCTTCCGCGCACCGGTTCCCCAAGGCACGGCCGAACGCGAGGCGGCCATAGCCGTGCTGCCCTTCGACAACCTGAGCGGCGACCCGGCCCAGGAATATTTCAGCGACGGCCTCACCGAGAATATCATCACCGCCCTCTCCCGCTTTTCTACCTCCGTCATCGCCCGCCATTCCACCTTCCTCTACAAGGGTCAGGGAGCCGACGTCAGGAAAATCGGGCGGGAGTTGGGGGCGCGCTATGTGGTGGAAGGCAGCGTTCAGAAGTCGCGGCAAACCCTCCGCATCACGGTGCAATTGATCGACGCGGAAACCGGCAGCCATCTGTGGGCCGAGAGCTACGACCGCCAGTTGTCAGACCTGTTCAACCTGCAGGACGAGATCACCTCAGCGATCGTGGGCGCCCTGCCGTTTTTCGTTGCCCAAAGTCAAATAAAAAAGGTGCAACTGAAAAACCCGGCGGACTACCGCGCCGAGGATTACACCTGGAAGGCGAGGTCTATTTTCCGCAATACCGCCTTTTACAACAAGGATAACCTGTTGCAGGCCCGCCTCCTGTTGGTGAAAGCGCTGGAACTGGAGCCGGAGTATTGGCGGGCCATCGTTAACCTGGCCATGGTCGATTTTTATCTTGCCGGATGGGAAGGCAGCAAGGGGCGCTTTAAAAACGCCGTCAAATTGGCAAAAAAAGCCGTATCCCTCAACCCAAACTACGGCCAGACACACACAGTATTGGGCCTGATTCTCACGCGGATTGATACAAAAAAAGCCCTGGCTGAATACAAAAAAGCCGTCGAGCTCAACCCCAACGATGCCGGTTCTTTGGTTTCATATGGGGTCGTTCTGGCATCGGCCGGGGGAAGGCCCAAGGAAGCGATTCCCTTCGTGGAGAAAGCGCTTTTGCTCAATCCCTTCCCACCGGACTTCTATTATGTGCTCGCGGCCGGAGTCTTCTATATTGCAGGGGATTACAGGAAATCCATTTCCCTGCTGGAAAAAATCAAGGAGGAAAACGAAGGGGCGTTGCGAACGCGGGCGGCTTCCCACGCCAAATTGGGAAATCTGGAGGAAGCCGGAAACCAAATCTCTATGCTGCTGCGAATATCTCCCAATGTGACCTTGAAAAGCCTTTCAAAAAGATTTCCCCACTGGAGCGATGCAGTACGAGTAGATTACCTGGACGGCCTGAGGAAGGCCGGCCTGCCGGAGGGGTGAGGGCAGCGGTATGGGCTGGGATATGGGCTGTGGCCGGGGGGTCTACCGCCTCACTTGCCGTTGTTGTAGCGGACCCCATAGCGGTGCTGAATGAAGGCGTCCTCCATCAGACAGAGCCCAATACCTTTCCATACTGCCATGCCGGAGCGCATGCCCATGCGGAAGCCGCGCAGCTGCATTTCCGCGTTGAACTGTCCCAGGGTGAGGTCAGGTTGGCGCAGGTTGTAGCAGAAGCACTCGTAGGCGAAGAACATGGCTTCCTGGAGGCTGCGCCGCTGTCCCTGGACGATGCACCATCCCCTGATGAATTCGCCCACGGTTTCGCGCTTGGCATGGGGATGCCAGATCTTCGCCATGGAAATCTCCCTTTCATCCCCTTGAATGTGGAATGAAATTCCCCCGTGCATCTACCATTGCGCTGCCACCCTTCCAGTCTCTTGGCCCCTCGGTGCACTGCCATGCCCTCGCAGCAGGTTTTTTGCGCGAGCAGTTGCAGTTTGCCTTTCCTTTGCGCCTTGGCGGCTTTGCGCGAGCTTTTCGCAGTTCAAATCAGTGTCATCAGTGTTTATCAGTGGCCGCTTTTGCAGTTGCCTTTCGCTGTTTCATCCGCGTTTATCCGCGTTCATCTGCGGTTCCCGTTGCTTTTGTAGTTGCCGTTCGCTTTTCGCCGTTCTTTGCGCCTTTGCGCCGTGTCCTGAGCTTGTCGAAGGAGCTTTGCGCGAGCCGGAGCAGTGGGAGTTGCAGGTCCTTGGCGCCTTGTATTTCCGACTCTCAATCGTAGCGGATCACCTGGCGCGCCACCTTGTTCCCGGCGATCACGTTGTCCACGGCCGTGTTGATATCCTCCAGGCGCAGTTCCTTGGTGATGATGCCGTCCAGGTCGATCCGTCCTTCCTCGTACAACTGGATGTAGCGGGGAATATCGGTCTTGAACTGGGCATCGCCGAAGAGCACCCCCTGCACCTTCTTGCGCCACAGGGTGAGCACGTAGGGATCGAAGGGCATTTCCTCGAACTTCGCCGACCCCACCCCGCAGAGGCTCATGGTGCCGCCCTTGCGCAGGGCCCGGAAGGCGATGTCCAGGGTTTCCATGGCCTGATCGAAGCCCACGAACTCGAAGCTGAAATCGGTTCCCAGACCCCAGGTGATGTCCATGATCTCCGCCACGGCCGCGTCGGGATCGTGGTTGTTGAGGACGGTGTGGGTGGCGCCGAACTTTTTCGCCATTTCCAGCTTTTCCGGATGCAGGTCCACCGCAATGATCTTGCCCGCGCTGCTCATGCGGGCGCCCTGCACCGCCGCCAGTCCCAGCCCTCCGCATCCGACGATGGTGACGGTTTCCCCCGGGCGGATGTGCACAGCGTTGGTGGCCGCCCCGAAACCGGTGGTGAACCCGCAGCCGAGCAGGCACACTTTCTCCAGCGGAACGTGCTCCGGCACCGGCACCAGGGAGGCTTCGGGAACGACGGAGTATTCCGCCCAGGTGGACACGAACAGGAAGTTGCTGATCTCCTCCCCATCCGTGGTGCGCATGCGGGAGGTGCCGTCCAGCATTTTTCCCGTGCGCAACAGCGCCCCCAGGTCGCACATATTGGGTTGCCCAGTGTGGCACCAGCGGCACTTTCCGCAGGCCGGGAGATAGGTCAGCACCACATGGTCCCCGGGTTTGACCATCGTCACGCCTGTGCCGATGGCCTCGATTATCCCGGCTCCCTCATGCCCGAGAACCACCGGGAAGGGCCGCGGCAGATCCCCGGTGATCACATGCAGATCGCTGTGGCAGACCCCCGTGGCGGTCATTTTCACCAACACTTCTCCCGCGCCGGGGGGGTCGAGTTCAACTTCCTCGATGATCATCGGTTCGTTGGGCGCTCTCAGCAACGCCGCTTTCATGCGCATAACGGAATTCTCCCGGGTGGTTTCTGATTGGGGATGGAAGGGAAGCCTATTGAATATCGCCGAGAGGCGCAACAGAGGTGCGATGCGATCACAGGCGCAAAACCAACGGGGTCCAGCAGCCCGATACCGTTCTCTGCGCCTCTGCGTGAGCAGTTGTAGTTTTTGGCGTCTTGGCCGCTTTGCGCGAGCCAATGCAGTTGCAGTTCTTTGCGCCTTTGCGCCTTGTCCTGAGCCCGTCGAAGGGGCTTTGCGCGAACCATCGCAGTTGCGGTTCTCCCCCCTCCCGCTCTCAATCGAAGCGGATTACCTGCCGTCCCACCCGATTTTCGGCCAGGATGTTCTCGATGGCCGTATTGATTTCCTGCAAGGGGTATTCATGGGTAATCAGTCCGTCCAGGTCGATCTTCCCGTCCTCGAAGAGCTGCACGTAGCGGGGAATGTCCGTGCGGAACTGCGCATCCCCGAAGAGCACTCCCTGCACCTTCTTGCGCCACAGGGTGAGCATGTAGGGATCGAAGGGCATCTCCTCCAGGTTGGAGGCTCCTACCCCGCACAGGCTCATGGTTCCGCCCTTGCGGAGGGCCTGAAAGGCGATGAAGAGGGTTTCCGGCGCCTGGTCGTACCCAACAAACTCGAAGCTGAAATCGGTTCCCAGGCCCCAGGTGATGTCCATGATTTCCGCCACGGCCGCCTCGGGATCATGGTTGTTGCGCACGGTGTGGGTGGCCCCGAATTTTTTGGCCATTTCCAATTTTTCCGGGTGAACGTCCACGGCGATGATCTTGCCGGCGGTTTTCAGGCGGGCGCCCTGGATGGCGGAGAGCCCGAGACCCCCACAGCCCACGACGGTGACGGTTTCCCCGGGACGGATGTTTACCGCATTGGTGGCCGCGCCGAAGCCGGTGGTGAACCCGCAACCCAGCAGGCACAGCTTTTCCAGGGGCACGTAGTCCGGCACCTTGACCATGGAGTCCGCGGGAGCCACGGAGTATTCCGCCCAGGTGGACACCAGCAGGAAGTTGGAAATGTCCGTGCCATCGGTGCCGTGCAGGCGGGTCGTGCCGTCGAGCATCATTCCAGTGCGCAGATGGGCCCCCAGGTCGCACATGTTGGGCTCTCCGGAATGACACCAGCGGCATTTTCCGCAGGCGGGCAGGAAGGTCAGGATCACCTGATCCCCCGGCGCGAGGTCCGTCACGTCCTCGCCCAGGGCCTCCACCACTCCCGCGCCTTCGTGGCCGAGCACGATGGGAAAGGGGCGGTAGGCGCTGTCCCCCGTATAGACATGGATGTCGCTGTGGCAGACTCCGGTGGCGGTCATTTTCACCAGCACCTCGCCTGGAGCGGGGGGGTCCAGTTCCACCTCCTCCACAGATAGCGGTTGTTTCGGCCCCGCCAATACCGCGGCTTTCATACGCATGGAATGCTCCTTTAATCGTAGCGGATCACTTGCCGCGCCACCTTGTTCCCGGCCAGTACGTTTTCGAAACAGGTGTTGATGTCCTCGATGCGGAATTCCTGGGTGACCATCTCGTCCAGCTTGATGTGTCCCTGCTGGTAGAGGTCGATGTAGCGGGGAATATCCACGCGGAACTGGGCGTCGCCGAAAAGTACCCCCTGTAGCTTCTTGCGATAGAGGGAGAAGTTGGTGGGGCCGATGGGGATGGTTTTTTTCTCCACGGGCGGGACGCCCACCAGAAATAAGGTGCCGCCTTTGCGCAGCCCCTCGTAGCCGATTTTGACGGTCTCCTCGTGCTGATCGAACCCGACGAACTCGAAGGCGTAGTCCACGCCCATGCCCCAGGTGATTTCCTGTACTTCCTTCACCACCTCCTTCCAATCGTGGCGGTTCTGGACGGTATGGGTGGCTCCGAACTTCTTGGCCATGGAAAGCTTTTCCTCGTGCACGTCCACGGCGATTATCTTTCCAGCGCCGCTGAGGGCCGCCCCCTGGACGGCGGCCAGCCCCAGCCCGCCGCAGCCGATGATCATGACGGTGTCCCCCGGCTTGATGTGGGCGGAATTGGTGGCGGCGCCGAATCCGGTGGTGAACCCGCACCCCAGCAGGCAGAGCCGCTCCAGGGGCAGATAGTCCGGCACCTTGAGCACGGAGGCTTCCGGAGAGATGGTGTATTCCCCGTAGGTGCTGACGAACAGGAAGCTGTTGATGTCCAGCCCGTCGGAGGCGCGGTGGTGCCGGTAGGTGTCGTCCAGCATGCGCCCTGTGCGCAGCTTGGCCCCCAGGTCGCACAGGTTGGGATGGCCCGTGTGGCACCAGCGGCACTGACCGCAGGAGGGCAGGAAGGTCAAGATCACATGGTCGCCCACCTGCACCGATTCCACGCCCTCGCCCACCTGTTCCACGATACCCGCGCCCTCGTGGCCCAGGATGATCGGCGTTTCGCGGGGGACGTCCCCGGTGTAATAGTGCACGTCGCTGTGACAGACTCCGGTGGCGACCATCTTGATCATCACTTCGCCGGTCTTGGGGGGATCCAATTCGATCTCCTCCACGACCAGCGGCTGTTTGACCTCGTACATCACGGCGGCTTTCATGCGCATGGCAGGGCTCCCTTCACGCGGTTACGGGCAGTACGGCGGGGACTCCGGGAATGCTTGGCAGCCTATTGAAAAATCACGGGGAGGGCAAGATGCGGCACCTTCCGCATCGATCCCTGGATGATGGACGCGCTTCCGACGCCCTCTTTGAACTTGCGGAAGCTGAGATTCATCGCGGCCGGGCCTGGAGGGATCGTCCGCTCTTGTACTCCAGGCCCGGCCGCCAGAATTCAATATTGCGGTACGGGTTGCTCCGGCTTAGAGAAAAGCCCCTGGGAGCAGCGGTATGCCGCTCCGGAAGGAGGATAGTGCGGGAACGGGGCTGACCCGCCGTTACTTCAACAGCGATTCCAACTCGCCGCTGGCATGCATCTCGGTGACGATATCGCATCCGCCGACGAATTTGCCGTTGATGTAAAGCTGGGGAATGGTCGGCCAATTGGAGAATTCCTTGATGCCCTGCCGCAGTTCCGGATCCTGCAGGATATCCCGTGTGGTGTAGGGGACGCCCAGGGAGTTGAGAATTTCAATCGTGGCGGCGGAGAAGCCGCATTGGGGAAAGTCCGGCGATCCCTTCATGAACAACAGCACCTTGTTTTCCTGGATGTCGTTTTGGATGCGTTCCGTGATATCGCCGCCTTGGGCCGGGGGAGCGGATTGTTCCTCCTGTCCCACCACTTTGAAAATATTCTTGAAGGAAGGCATGTTGCTCGTCTCCGTATCTATTGCGTCGTAGATTGATCGTTGGGTGTCCGGGAACAACCCATGATCCAAATGGGGAGTATTGGCCCCTATTTTAACCCCCGGTTCGAGGATTGCAAATCTTTTCCTGCCTGGAGGGGGTGTGACCCATTCCGAAAACGCAATACTTAGAGGGTTGCCGCCGGAGGCATCAATATAATTTAGGAAATTTGTCTTTCACCACACTAACACGGCCGCTCCGCATTCTTGCGCGCATAGTACCACCAGTTCAGCACCAGGCAACTGAAGTAGTAAAGCGCAAAACCGTAGAGGGCGTATTGCGGTGTACCGGCCTTGATCTGGGTCCCGAAAATCTTGGGAATGAGATAGGCGCCGTAGGCTGCGATGGCTGAGGTCCATCCAAGCACCGGGCCGCGCTGATCCCTTTCGAAGAGAACGCCGATCATCCGGAACGTCGACCCGTTTCCAATTCCTGTTGTCGCGAACAACACGATAAAGAAAAGCAGGAAGGGGATGAAATATTGCTGGGGTCGTGGGGACTCCATGGCAAGGGAAACGATGTATCCCGACCCGATGGTCGAGGCAACCATGACGATGGTGTCCCAGTGGGTGACTCGCGCGCCCCCCAGCTTGTCCGAGAGCCATCCTCCAATCGGGCGAATCAATGCGCCAACACCGGCGCCGATCCAGATGTAGGCGGAAGAGGAAAGTCCGGTCAGTTGCCCGGCATACTCTCCTACCCGGTAGACGCCAAAGACGTCGTCGATGAGCTTGGGAAAGGCGTTCGCATACCCAATGAACGATCCGAAAGTCATGACGTAGAGGTAAGTCATGATCCAGTTGTGCTTGTCCCGGAAGATTCCCCACTGTTCCAACAGATTTTCCTTCGTCTCCCTGGGGGTCAAATAGCGCATCGCCGCGAGGGTGACGCCCACCGCGGCGACCAGGACCAGGAAGGTCTTGAGGAGCATCGGGAACCCGCCCCAGGGAACGATCAACAGGACGATCCCCACGATTGCGCCGAGGTAGCCGAGTAGAGTCAGGTAGAGGTATTTTCCGACAGCAACCGGGGTCGGGCCGCACTTGTGGAAGGGGAGGTTGTTCATGAACAAAAAGGCAAGTATCGCGAAAAAAATCAGGATGGGCACCCAGACCAAGCCCGCATTCTGGATCCAGAGTTGGACAGTTGCCCCTTTTTCCGTAAATTCGTAAGGATTCCCGCCCAGTGCCCCGAAGACCCCAAAAGTAATGACCCAGGGAATCAGGAACTGCATGATGCTTACGCCGAAGTTTCCCAAGCCGGCGTTCAGACCCAATGCCAGCCCTTGCATCCGCTTGGGGTAGAAGAAACTGATGTTGGACATGGACGCTGCGAATGTTCCGCCGCCAACACCGGACAGTGCTGACAAAATGATGAAGATGTAGAAGGGAGTGGTTGGATTTTGTAGTGCCACCCCGGCTCCCAACGCCGGCAGGATCAGGAGCGATGTGGCCATGAACTTGACGTTCCGCCCACCGCTAATAGCGATTATGAACGAGTTGGGGATGCGCAAGGTTGCTCCCGCCAGACCCGCTACCGCCGGCAAGGTGAAGAGGAGCGCACGGTATCCATCATCCGAGTAGGCCGCTCCATCGTTCAAAAAGGTGAAGTTGAATAGATCCCCGCCCGTCGTAAAGTGCAATTTCTGAATGTATTTCGCGACCATTCCCCAGTAGATCCAGACGGAAAAGGCCAGCAGCAGATTCGGAATGGAAATCCACAGGTTTCGCTTGGCGATTTTATTGCCTTCGGAATCCCAGAAGGCATTGTCTTCTACATCCCAAGTTTGTGGTGTCTTTACCATCGTATTCTTTTCCCTGACAAGTTACGGAAAAACAAGGCAATTTAGATGGACCTTCACCAACGACAGTAATTACCGTTCACGATGAAGGCGCATTTTGCTCCATGTTTACGCGGGATAGGCCAATCTCATGGAAAGCATTAATCCCTATAGTTTGACCCCGATGCGTCTATTGATTCTATGATTAATTAATGTGCTATCTTTTCTCCATATGTAAAACAAGTTCAGGAGTTTCTTTTTTTGCCATTTTGACTACCACACTGTGCATCCAAATCAGGCAAGCTGTGGATAATAATAACATAAAGACCCAACATGTTGACCAGATACCGGTCCAATCCAATAGATAACCGAAAATGATG
Source organism: uncultured Pseudomonadota bacterium (assembly GCA_964583525.1). GTDB lineage: Bacteria > SAR324 > SAR324 > SAR324 > JACQKK01 > CAZOXD01. Next base: position 15,382 of record CAZOXD010000025.1, on the reverse strand, counting down.
GGAGAGAAAAAACCGCCCAATCCGCCCAGCACCCCCACCATGCCCCCTACGACACCGACATCATCGGGGAAATATGTCGGAATATGTTTATATACCGCAGCCTTGCCGATTCCCCAGATACTGCCGATCATCATCACGAGAAACGCGAATATCCAGACATTGGACTGAAAGAAGATTCGTGTTTGCCCTTTTGCCAGAAGCTGTTTCTTTTTTACCCGATCACCCACCTTCACTATTGGTTCCTGCCAGGTCTCCTTAACAGGAAAGACCATGAAATGATCATCCGTGTACTCCACAGATTGATCGCGGCCAAAGAATTTGTAGTTTTTCCCTGCTACTAAAATGCTGTTTTCTCCAATATATTCAACCATCCCGGCTTTTTTTGTCATTACCCCTTTGCCGGGAGAATAGATATCCATTCGGGGAATACTCAACATCAGGCTGATGACCACGGAACCTCCCAATACCCAGTACATGATAATCCTGGCGCCAAACCTATCGGACAACCATCCGCCAAATGCCCGGATAACCCCTGAAGGAAAACTGAAAAGGGAAGCAAAGATACCGGCTGTTACAAGCGGTAACATGTAGACATTGACGAAATAGGGAACCAGCCACTGGGAAAAGGCCACAAAGCACCCGAATACCAAAAAGTAGTACAGACCGAAACGCCATACCCGAATATCCTTCAGTGGTAACAGCATATTTTTCAGGTTACTCGCACTTGAAGCGGGCTTTTTGTTTTCGGAAAAGATGATGAAGATGACACCAGTGACCAGAATGATTGCAGCATAAATTTTGGGTAAATTACGCCATCCTTCCAGATTCTGACCATTGTCTGTCAACCAGTTCAACATGCTGGGAGCAAACAGGGTTGTCAGGGCCGCCCCGGCGTTACCGGCGCCAAAAATACCAAGAGCCGTGCCCTGCAACCTTTGGGGATACCATACGGAAGTAAAAGCAATCCCGATGGCAAAACTGACTCCAGAAAGGCCAAACCCGAAACCCAATATAATAAACTCGGTAAAATTATCCGCATATGACAAAAGAAACAATGGAATGGAGCAAAGCAGAAGGAGCCCTCCATATACCCATTTACCTCCAAATTTATCCGTTAGAATTCCTGCAGGAAGCCGAAAAATGGAACCTGTCAATACCGGAACACCCAGTAACCAACCTATTTTTACCGGCCCCCAATCGAAGAGATCGTTATCAACTAAAAAAGTCACCAAAACGCCATTGAACATCCACACCCCGAAGCAGACAGTAAATGCAAATGTATTTAAAAATAATGCCTTATGAGATTTATAGGTAATGGTCGATTCCATAGCGCTTACCCATGAAAAATATAATTCATTATATATTTTTAAATTTCACAATAAATATTGGATATTATAATCATTGGAAAACAAAGCTATTGTAACCAGGATTTACAACCGGCAATTCTCAGATGGAATAGGAAAGAACCTCTCTTCATATAGTGAGAATCGTAAACACGGCCGAAAAGGAGAACCGAAAGATCACTAATCGTCGATTTTGTATGAGGGACCGCCGGTCACGACCTTCCGAAGATGATTTTCAGGAACGTCAGCAGGCTCGAAAGGCGACAAAACAGCCGAACGATTGCGTTGGATACCAGGTGCGAATAGCGTGTCTCTGCCCACGCCTCTTCGCACCCGCACCTGCCGCGGTAAAGGACACGCGGGCGGCCCCTCTTACATTTCTCCCCTCACTGCTTTCCAATACGTCGGCATTTCCCGCTGCCTGGCTGCCCGGAATAGGCCCCGGTGAACCTATCTGCTCGAACCATTTGCCGATATGCCGGGAGGTCTGGGTGGAAGAATTGACTTATCAAGATAGCCAACGATCGACCAGATCTGCTCCGCGGGAAGGGGAAACGGGGGCATCAATCGGCTGCCGGCTTTTCCGCCTGGAATTCCCGAGGCGATTCTAAGATAAATTTGTTTCAGATCCCGGCCACTTTTCAGCATGCCACTCGACAGGTCGGCGGGACTGACCGCAATGTCCTTCCAGTCCTTTATGGTTTTGGCTTGCGGACCATCGCCTTTTCCCTGCTCACCGTGGCAGCTCGAACAAAAGGTCTTGAACAACTGCTTGCCCTGATCGCGCATCTGTTGCGTTATTGCCGGAACATCTCCCACTTTGATGGCATTGCCCGCCTGGGGCCGGTTTTTCCAAAAACCGTTCAACACCCCGACCAGCGAGGCGAGCTGTGGCTCGGATAAAATACTGAACGCGGGCATTCCGGATGCCGGCAGGCCATCGCTAAGGACGCGATAAAGATCCACATCGGATGCAATGCCGTTATCGGTGGAAATGAAGCGGTAATGGCCCTCGACAAGATTCCGTGGCGCGGTGACGAATTTGGGAGACTCCGCGCCCAACCCGTTTCCCAAACCGTCCATCCCATGACAGCGGGCGCATTGGCTGACGAACAGCGCATACCCTGCCAGATTCGCACCATCGCTTGAGATCCCGTCCGTCTTGGCCAGGCTCTGATGCTGCGGCGTGCCCAGGAAGATGGAGATGACGACCGCGCTGAATGCGAAAAACAACAGGCCATAAACAAGGACCGACTTGTCGCTTCGCAACGCGAATTCCCATTTCCGCTGAAATTGGTAGCGGACGGTGCGCATGGATTGGTAAGGGCGCACAAAGTAATTGACGGGTATCGTCCAAAGATGCACCAGTTTGGTGAACGGAAAATAGGCGAGGAAAGTCAGAGCCAAAATGATATGCAATTTGGTCAGAAAACTCGCGGATTCCATCAGTTCGGCCTGGGGTGAAAATGCCCAGAGGCTGGCAAACCAGGAGGAAGCTGTGAAAGCTACGCCGAAGATACGATCGAAGATCACCTGATAGAGGGCGATGGCGAGAATCGGAATCAGGAAAAAGTGCACGAGGTAATCCTCCAACTGGCTCATGGCCCGCACCTCGAGCACGGTCCAGCGCCGGATGAGGGCAACGATGGACCCGAAAAGGGCCATCAAACCGCCAATCAATCCAGCCCAATAGAAAAATACCAGCCAGGCTTCATATCCCAACACCCCACCGATCAACCCGGCCGCGTGGCCCAAAAACACAAGAAATATGCCCCAGTGAAAAAAGAGCGAGGCAACCCCCAGCAGCTTGTTGCTAAACAGGCTGGTGGCTCTTGTGCTCCATGCGTAAGGGCGGAACACCATTCGGATGACCGGAACGATGAAAAACAGGGTCAGGCAGACATAAGGGTAAACACCCCAGAGCAAATCAGTCATGGCACACCTCATCTCCCGTCGAAGGGCAACTAAGTTTGTGGCACTTTTCGCAGGTCCTGTGCGGGATCATTTACCGGCGGCTTCCATGCCGGTTGATCCGCCAAGTTTTCAACGTCCTCTTTGAGAGCGGCATCCAGAGACTCGACCAGCAATGCGTACGGGCTTTCATATTTTTCCAGTTTTTCCTTCATCGGTTCGATTCCTGGCACGATTAATTCCTCCAAAAACCAGCGGCGAAGCCCGATCCGGTCCAATCCCGATCGTTCGAGACTGATCCCGAGAAAATCCACTATGACCGGAAGAAAATCCGACAATTCCCGGTTGGACATTTCGAAACCGAAGTGTTTGTAAATATTGATAAGTTCGATCATGTACTCGTTTCGGCCGGACAGACCGACGCCGTGACAACTCTCCGGCTCCTCGAAAAGATAATGACCGAGATAAAGCGGGCAGGGCGGCGCCAATTCCACCGTTTGCACGTATTCATCCGCCGAATGAGAAGCCGGCTCGTCGAGAAACCGTTCGATAGGAGCCAGAATCGCAGCCGGCCCGGCTCTGACGGTTTCCAACGCCTGCCGGATTGTTGCGTCGTCCCGCTCCGCCGGATGGAGCAGCAACTCGCCGATCAAACGGTAGGAGGCTGCCAGCACTGTTACGTGATTCATCGTGTCCTTTTGCATCTATTAACTTCCCACTTCCGGTTTCTGCCCGTGGAAGAAGCCCCGCCGCCTCGGCCGCTCACTGGGATTCATCTCGTCATAGCCCCGGAAGCCCCGTTCGATATACGGTGCAATATCGGTTTGCTCGCGCCGGGTTGTCGCAATCACGAACCGTTCATGAAAATGAGCCAGCGCGAGGAGGCGGTGCATGCCCCGGGCATCCGCCAGGGAAAGACCAACGGCTTTCAGGCCGGATTCATCCGTCTTTCCTTCCACACGCTCCATGCGCCGGAACGCACGCAAGGCCAGAATCCTCCGCAGGGCTTTCTCCACCTCGCTTTCGTTACCCGCAGCCAGCAGGCGGGCGAGATACTTGATGGGGATGCGCATTGCTTCCAGACTCGGAATCACATTCGTTCCGTCTTCCATGTCGAAGTTCTTGCCCTTACCGTTCTTCGCGGTGCGCGCTGGGGATTCCGGTGGGACGTAGAACAAACTGGGCAGGGTGCGGAATTCCGGGTAAAGCGGCAAGGCGATCTCCCATTCCTTCACCATCTTGTAGACCGGGGATTTCCTGCACGCATCCATCCAGGCATCGGTGATGCCCTGCTTGCGCGCCTGTTCGATCACCTCCGGGTCGTTGGGGTCCAGAATGATTTCGCGATGCAGCCGCACCAGATCGTTATCGGGCGCATTGGCTACCTCGGGCACGCGGTCCATGTCGTAGAGAATCGGTCCCATGTACCGGATTCGCCCGGGACAGGCGTGGAAACAGGCGGGCGGCTGGCCGGTCTCGATCCTGGGATAGCAGAGCAGGCATTTTTCCATCTTGCCCGTGCGCCAGTTGTAATACGGCTTTTTGTAGGGACAGGCCGAGATGCAATAGCGCCAAGCGCGGCACCGATGCTGATCGATAAGCACCACGCCGTCCTCCTCGCGCTTGTAGGCGGCTCCGCTGGGGCAGGCCGCCACGCATGCCGGATTCATGCAATGGTTGCAAATGCGGGGCAGGTAGAAGATGAAAGAGTCGCGGAATTCGAGGTAGACCCGCTTTTCCTCTTCGGTCATATCGGAAAAGTTGTAATCGTCCGCACCCGTGCCGTCATAGTGTGTGCCGGCGCCGTTGTCTTCCCAGTTCACCGCATAATCGATCGGGATATCCTCCTCTCCCGTGATCATGGATTTGGGCCGGGCCACCGGCTGGGAATATTTGGTGGGCGTTTCCGAATGCAAATCCTCGTAGGTGAACGTGAAAGGACCCTTGCCGTAATAATCCTCCATCTGGGGCATGACGGGATTGTAGAACAGGTTGAGCATCTCCCAAAAACGGGAGGATACGCTCAAGCGGGGTCCCATTCCGCCCGGATTTTCCTTCCAGCCGCCTTTGTACTTTTCCTGGTTGGCCCATTCCTTCGGGTAGCCAATGCCGGGTTTGGTTTCCACATTGTTCCAGAACTGGTATTCGGCGCCCTCGCGGTTGGTCCAAATGTTCTTGCATGCGAGCGTGCAGGTTTGGCAGCCCAGGCATTTGTCCATGTTGAAGACCATGCTCATTTGCTGTTTGATCTGCATTTTTCATCTCTCGTTGACTGTTGGCGGATAGGTTTTCCTGGGCGTTTCCCCGGGTCTCACGGGGTAGGCAGGTCCTTCTCCTGATAAATGACCCGGCCTTCCGGCAGAGGCATCTTCCGGATGAGGACGGCGCAGTCACGCTCCGAGGGGCTGGTGCCCCAGTAGTTCAGGAAATAGGTCCAATTGGCGTATCCGCCGACCATGGTGGCGGGATTCATCATGATCCTCGTGGTGGCGTTGTTGTTCCCGCCCCGCAGATCGGTCATCTCCCTTTTCCGGGCCAGCGTAGAGAATGGAACGTTCACATGTCTTTCCGAAGAGTGGTACATGATCGACATATCGCGGGGCACGGTGTGGCTGACCGCTGCCCGCACCACGGAAATGCCGTTCTCGTTGTAGATTTCCACCCAATCGTTGTCCTCCACGTTGATCTCCTTGGCGTCCTCGTCGTTGATCCAGACGACCTGCCCACCGCGGAACATGTTCAGCATATGCCAGGTATCCCAGAACATGCTGTGGATCTGCCATTTCCCGTGGGGGGTGATGAACCGGAAGACCTTCGAATCGGGTTCGGCATGATCCAGCCGGACATCCCCGATCTTCACCATATCGACCGGAGGCTTGTAGGTGGGAAGATGTTCCCCCAGTTCCCGGTAAATGCGGTGATCGAAATAGATCTCCTGCCGCCCGGTCAGCGTGTGGAAGGGTTTGAAGGTTTCGATATTCATCACCCAGGGAGCATAGGTCCGTCCCGGGCTCTCGATCGCGGACCAATGGGGCGAGGTGATGCTGCGGATGGGCTGCGAGGCCAGATCGGGATAGTGGATGTGTACATCCCGCTCCCCTACGATCAAATCGGTGAGGGGCAACCCGGTCGTTTTCGATAGGCCCTCGAACAGCTTGTGGGAAACTTCGCCGTCGGATTCGGGCGAGATTCTCAAAATCACTTCCGAAACCTGCCTGGCGTCCTCCAGGGAGGGGCGTCCATTTTTCTCGCCCACCAGATAGCTTTCCTTGAGCTGCTCGTACTCCTCGCTCAAGTCCATGGTGATCCCCTTGGCACCATAGCCGCCTGGCTGGCAGACGCGCGGACCTAAGGTGGTGTACATGTCCAGCACATTGGCGTAGTCGCGCTTGACGATCTTGACCTTGGGGAAGGTCTTGCCGGGAACGGGTTTCCCATCGCCGGATTTCCAGTCGTGCAATTCCCCCATCGGTTGCGCCAATTCGTCCGGAGAATCGGTAATCATCGGCGTCATGACCATGTCCTCCACCGGCTCGGGGAAATGTTCCTGCGCCAATTTGGTGAACTGTTCGGCGATCAGCTTGAACGCCTCCCAATCGTGGCGGGTTTCCCAGGGCGGATCGTGAGCAGGCTGGAAGGGATGGAAAAACGTATGCAGGTCCGTGCAGGTCAGATCGTATTTCTCGTACCAATGGGCGGCCGGAAGTACGATATCGGAATAGTTCGCCGAGGAATCCATCCGCAGGTTGACGTTGAAAACCAGATCGAGCTTGCCCAGGGGCGCTTGCTCATGCCATTCGATTTCTTCCACCAGATCCTTGGCGCGGTCTTCTCCCAGCACGTTGTTGTGGGTTCCAAACATGTGTTTCAAGTTATATTCGTGCCCACGCATGCTGGTTCCGACCAGGTTGCCCCGCCAGATCCAAAGCACCTTGGGATGATTCTGCTCCGCGTCCACGTCGTTGATGGCGAAGCCCAGCTTTTTTTCCTGGAACTGCTTGACGACATAATCGGCCACCTCCTCCTCGCTCTTGGCCCCGGCTTTCCGGGCTTCCTTGAGCACTTCGATGGG
>CAZOXD010000025.1:0-7956 GCA_964583525.1 uncultured Pseudomonadota bacterium | reverse complement strand
GTGCCGCCGTGATACCAGTGGAGGATACCCGAACCGGTAATGAACAGGCATTTGCCTTGGGTTTTTTCCGCGGTGTCGGCCCATTCCCGGGCCACCCTGTACACCAGTTCGCGGTCCACCCCGGTTTCCTGTTCCTGCCAGGCAGGGGTAAAGGTTTGGCTGGCGTCATCGTAATCGGCCGGATATTCCCCCGCCATTCCGCGGGCGATGCCGAACTGGGCCAGCATCAGATCGTAGGCCGTGGTTACGCGCAATTTTTTCCCATCGGCGGCCGTGACCATCGTGGATGGAACACCCCGCCGGACGGCCTTGGAACGCTTACCCTTCCCCTCGGTGGCGCCAAGGGTGGTATCGAAGGTGTCGGTAAAGTCGGCAAACTGCACCGTCACTTCCTCGTGCTTGCTGTCGATGAGGGTCAGCATCGGTTCGAAGGGATTGCCGGTGGTGGCGTCCTCGTTTTTCATGTTCCACCGGCCGGTCTGCTTCTTTTCCCAGCGGAATCCCACGGAACCGTTGGGGAGCACCAGCCCACCGTTCTTCTCGTCCATCATGAGAATCTTCCAGTCGCCGAGTTCTTCCTTCGCGAATTGCGGCACATCGCTGGCCCGCAGGAAGCGCCCTGGAAGATAGCCGCCTTCCCCGTCGTCATCCAACAGCACCAGATGAGGAAGATTGGTGTACTGTTTGACATAGGGGATGAAATAATCCGATTTCCGGTCCACGTGATATTCCTTGAGAATCACATGGATACAGGCCAACAGGAACGCCGCGTCCGTTCCCGGCCGCACAGGCACCCACAGATCGGAAAATTTCGTGATATCCGCGTAGTTCGGGGACAGGTTGACGATTTTTCCACCGTTGAACCTGTGCTCCGAGGCAAAGTGGCAGTCCGGCGTACGGGTCATGGGCAGGTTGGAACCCATCACGATCCAGTAGGCGCTCTGGTACCAGTCGGCGGACTCGGGCACGTCGGTCTGGTCTCCCCACATCATGGGCATGATATGCGGCAGATCGTGGTACCACTCGTAGAAGCTGAGCATGGTCCCCCCCAGCAGATTGGAGAGGCGGTGCCCCGACACAAAGCTCACCATGCTCATGGCGGGAATGGGGGAAAATGAGGCCAGGTGATCCGGGCCGTATTTCTTGATCGTGTACACCAGCGAGGCCGCAATGATTTCGGTGGACTCATCCCAGGACGTCCGCTTCCATCCGGCCTTCCCCCTGGCGTTGCGGTATTTCTTTTTTCGCTCCGGATCTTCCACGATGGCGGCATAGGCCGACACGGGATCCTTCCCTGAGGATCGCTCCTCCCGGTAGTAGTCCAACAACACGCCGCGAACGTAGGGGAACTTGGGCCGGACGGGACTGTACGGATACCACGAGGAGGAGATGCCCCGCTGACAGCCGCGGGGTTCGTAATTGGGCGTTTCCCCATTGATCTGGGGCCAATCCGTCTTTTGCAATTCCCAACAGATCAAGCCGTCTTTTACGAATACTTCCCAGGAACACGATCCTGAGCAATTGACGCCATGGCTCGTCCGGACCGTTTTGTCGTAAGACCAGCGCTTGCGGTAGAAATCCTCCCAATCGCGAGGTTCGTCCATCACACGAAACCAACGGGACCCCTTGCTGCTGCCGTTGCTCATTTGCTGACCTCACTTTAGATTAGTTTTTGATATTTTCATGAGCGGAAATGATGCCCGCCCCGGGAGCCGGAGTTGCCGCCGCCTCGTTGCCGCTAGGGAGCAAATCCCTCGATGAATGCTTCTACAAATGGACGGAAGTCTCTCACCGTTCCGTAAATCGCCACGACTGCTTTTCGCTCGATGTCGTAGACCAGATTCACCGCCTCCGATCTCCCCACGGGGTGGGGCCTCGCCGCTCCGGTGTGATCCGCCCAGTCCTCCCGCAGCGCCTGGATGGATGCGTACACCAGCCGGGCCGGGTGGATCTGCCACCAGATGTGGAATTCCCAATCGCCCTGGAGGGTGTTGGCCTCCCCGGATTCGAAAGCTGAATCATTGGGGTCGACTTCCCATTGAATCACCCGCAGGCTGCCGTTATATCTTTCCGATGCCGCGTTCAGCAGATCCGAATCGGGTCCCCCGAACGGCTCCGGGCCCCCGTCACCATATCCGGCGTCTGGCGCGAGGTCCGCTCGCCGCAGATTGGAATCGGGCGAACCGGAATCCTGCCCACCGCTCTCGCCACCCGGAAATCCGGCCGGTGGCCCCGGCGAGTGTTGTTCTTGAGCTTGCGTTTCTTCGGCGAAGGGTACGGACCGGGTGATTTTCACCTCTCCGGTTTCGTCCAGGCCGCTCAACTCCTTGCGGATGTTCTTCTCCATTTGCAGCACTTTTTTCTCGTCGCGGGTGTTGGGAGAAAATTCGATCGTAACGCCGCTCTCGTCCATTCGGATCTCCTTGATGAACCCCATCGAAACGATATTGCGTTCGAATCCGGGGTACTGCACCCGCCGCAATTGATTTCGCACCTGCTCGATAATATCGGCGGTCATCCCCGTCTCCTGTCTGTTGCACGTTGTCTTTGTAACAGGACCTTGCCACTATCCTCTTACAAATTTCTTACAGACCCGCCGTGGTGGACAAAATTGGATAAAATAGGTTAAAATTGACAATAGCCTCGGCTCGTTGTCTGGCGATCGACTGGTGAAAAACCGGACTCGCAACCCGGACCCGGGACATCGGGAATGTTCTGTACGGGGATCTAAGGGCAGGAAAATTCAATAGAGCGCAGGTTGGAATTCGAGACGGGGGAAAATCAACCGACAGCAGATTCGATGCCATTGGCTGCTTTCCGTTGGTTCTTCACCAACGGGTCTGATTTCCACGGATGGATTCCAGCGGAATGTTCAACGGGATTATTCGATCAAATGATCCGCTCTCCAGGGAATCGTCCTCATGGGTGCGAACCGGACCGGGAACTCAAAGATTGATGCCAGCCGTTTTTCCGACCCCGACGATGTTTTCCTGGTGGGGGAATTGGCGGGGGCCCTTTCGCCTCTCGATCTGTTCGACAGCCTCGAGTCGGGCCTGCAAATATTGCTCGATGCCACCGGCGCGGACGATATCGAGCTCTTTCTCGCCGAGGACACCCGCGGAGATCTGCTCCTTACCACGTGCCGGGGGCAGGATCGTGAGGCCTTGATGTCTCGTCTTCGCTTTGCGCGCGGGATCGGTTTTCCGGGGATTGTGGCGAATCAGAATAAGCCTCTGGTTACCGACCGGCTAGGCGAGGACAGCCGCTATCTACGGGCGGAAGTAAAGCGCTGCGGCATCCGCTCCTATGCCTGCATCCCTCTGACCGATTTCGGAGAGGGCGCGCTGGGTTCTATCAATTTGGCATGGCGCAAAACCAACGTGCCGTTGCAGCGGGTTTCCCGCCTGTTGCAGCAGGCCGCAAACCCGATCAGCAACGCAATCTACGCCGGATTGGCAGGCCGCAGAATGTCAGTTCGAACGGCCTTGGACAACGTGGCCGGGATCAGGCGGCAAGAGGACTGGCTGGCCGCCTTGCTGCGCGTTTTTCAGCAACAGACCGGCGCCGGCGGAGGAACGTTGTTTCTCTTCGATCAGGGCATGCAACGCGTCGTGCGAACGGTATCCACTGGAGGCATTCCGGAAGCCCACAAGGGAGCTTTGGATTCGACGTACCATAAGTGTGTTGATCTTTGTAACAGGCATGGCGTGGCCTTGGGCGCGGGCGGGGAATATCACCTCGATCTCTGCAAGGGAGTGGTGGATTCGGGGCATGCGGCCTGTTGCGCCCCCCTGGTTTTGCAAAACCGCCTGGTGGGAAGAGTTCTACTCGATTATGGAGAGAATCCAAGCGGGCCATTGAACAAAGATCTGATATCGCTAATGGCCATGGCCGACGAAGCGGCAAAGCATATTCCCCAGCCTCTATTCCTGGACTCTGAGGGGAAAGGGAGTACCTGCCTGCCGGAAATCCAGGCCGGTACCGGGGAAGGCCTCGTGCTGCGATGCCTGGGGGAATTTTCAGTGATCAGGAATGGCAAGCCTGTCACCCGCTCTTCATTCTTTTACCGCAGCAAAGCGCTCACTTTGCTCAAAATCCTGCTGTCCCGGGGCGGAAAACCCGTGAACAAAGAGGCTTTGATCGATTTGCTCTGGCCCGATGCCGACGGGTTCGCGACCATCAATCAACTCCATGGTGTCGTTCACGCATTACGCAAAGCAATAGACACCAAATTTCCGCAAAAGGGCTGGACGTACATCCTCAGGGAAGGCGAAGGCTATTTATTCAACCTGGATTCAGCTCAATTCGTAGATTTTTATGAATTTCGCCGACTGTTGCATGAAGCGTCAAAAACCGATCAGAAGCAAACGCAGGAAGAGGTGCTTTGGTATCTTCAGGAGGCGGTCGCGCTGTATCAGGGCGATCTATACGATAACGAATGCGACGCGGAATACTTCGAAGCGGAACGGGAGTACCTGAGACAACTTTACGTAGCGGCGGTGAAACGTCTGGCGGAGATCAGAAAAAGCCGGGGCGAAATTGAACAGGCGTGCAACTGCCTTCGGGAAGCGCTGGGTATTTACGCGGTGGAAGAAAGCTTGCACCAGGGTCTCATCAAGTTGCTGCTGACGCAGGGGAAACGAAGGGAGGCCTTCAAGCAGTTTCATCTATGCGTTGAGATCCTCCGCAGGGATTTAGACGCCGAACCGCTCCCGGAAACTCTGCATTTAGAAGGCCTTCTGGCTCAAACCTCCTGATCGCTCCCCGAGGAGGCCCTCTCCCTATCGTAAACCTCGTCCGTATTGTTTCCGTCCGCTGCTGCCAAAGCCGATCCTACAGGTTTTCTGTCCCGCATCTTCCCGGAAAAAGTTTACGATAAGGACAGGGGCGCTTGTGTGAAGCAAAAAGATTGTTCTCGCCAAAATCCAACTCATGGTGTATAGTGTTTGGATTATAGAGTAAATCGTCCCCGACCTACCCCCTGGAGTCTGTTCCCGCTGGTGTTCTGGTTAGTGACGTATCGCCCCCACCCGATGATCGGGTCCCATCCCCTGGGCAACGGGGGGAAATTCCAGAGCCTGGCGGCTTCCGCTAGCCAATTGAACGCGTGAGTACACCGCGTTTACCGCCTTAACAGACAGGTTCAGCGCATTTTAGTCTCCGTCCCCTTGCGGGCCGGAAGAGGAGAACGTATTGTTGCATCAATCGAATTCAGACCCCACGGATCGGGGCCAACCCACAGCATCCAACCAAACCAACGATCACAACAACCCCAACCATCGCAACGACACTGGGCCCCAGGAGGACTTCGCGTCTTTTGGGCTGGCCCTACCCTTGTTGCGGAGTTTGAGCAAGAACGGGTTTCATTCCCCGACTGTCATCCAGGCCAAGGCCCTTCCGGTGGCTCTGCAAGGCCGTGATGTGCTGGCCTCCGCGCAAACGGGCACCGGCAAGACCGCGGCTTTTGTGTTGCCGGCCCTGCAACGGCTGCTTACCCCAGCCAGCGAGGAAGGATGCGGCCCGCGGGTGCTGATTCTCACGCCCACCCGCGAACTGGCCGGACAGGTGGAGGTGGTGATCCGCCAACTGGGGCGCTTCACCGCACTGCGGTCCGGAACGGTGGTCGGTGGTATGTCCTATGGCCCCCAGGAGCGTATGTTGCGCGGTGGGGTGGACTTGTTGGTGGCCACGCCGGGCCGCCTGATGGATCACATGGCGCGCGGCCTGATGGACTTCAGCCGGCTGGAACTCTTTGTGCTGGATGAAGCGGACCGCATGCTGGACATGGGGTTCATCAAGCCCGTGCAGCGCATTGCCGCGGCGCTGCCCGTGGAACGGCAGACCTTGCTCTTCTCGGCCACCCTGGAGGGAGAGGTGATGAACATCACCAAGCGTCTGCTGCAAAATCCCGAGCGCATTCACCTCAGTCCGGTGCGGCAACGCAATCAGGCCATTTCACAGCACCTGCACACGGTTAATGGCCCTGAGCACAAGCACGCCCTGCTCTCGCACTTTTTGACGGACCCGAAGGTGAACCAGGCCATTGTGTTCACTGCGACCAAACGTGGGGCGGACAGGCTCACCAAGCGCCTGAATGCCAGCGGACTGTCCTGCGCCGCCCTGCACGGCAACATGCGGCAAAACGCCCGCCTGAAAACGGTGGATGCCCTGCGCCGGGGCAAGGTACAGGTGCTGGTGGCCACCGATGTGGCGGCGCGCGGTATTGACCTGGAGGGCGTGAGTCATGTGATCAACTTCGACCTGCCCACCGTGGCCGAGGATTACATTCACCGCATTGGGCGCACGGGCCGCAATGGCGCCACCGGTACGGCGATTTCCCTGGTGGGGGCCCAGGACAAGGTGAAACTGAGCCGGATCGAACGTCTTACCGGTCATCGCATCGAGCGCCTCAACGTCAACGAACTCCGTGTGGTGGAAGCCCCCGCCCCCCAGCCCCAACAGCCACCGCGGCGCGATGCCGCCCCCCAGGGAATGCGCAATGGCGAAAGCTCTTCGCGGCATCCGGCCCGGGCCGCCGAAAAGCCCTTCCGCCCCCGGCACAAGCTCCGGCGCAATCCCCGCAACGGCCCTCACAGTGGCCCTCACAGTAATCCTCGCAGTGGCCGCCGCGCCGACACTGCCGCCAATCGGAGGGAAGGCGGTACAAACACGTAAACGGCGATCCCAGCAGCCAATCCGGGGGGGGATGGCGTAGGTCAGCCGTTCAACTCCGCCCATGGGCTGAAATATGAAGGGGAATTCCGGGATTCGGGATTCCCTTTTGCAATTAGTCCTGCGATTTGTTGGTGCTAATCGGGGATAACCACCGTGACGGCCATGACCACTGGCACGTAATCCACCGTAACCTCTGAAAAGGGAGCCATGGCGCTCCCTTTTTTTTTCCTTACGGTCTGGAGCAATCCGCCCCCCGCCGCGGATCGAACCGGTTTTTGCAATTGCACCTCAAACGGATCAAGGGATAATAAAAGGATCACCCCGTGGCGCCCCAATCCGCGGGAATCCATAACCCAGCCGTACCCATGAGAAGGAGTCCCCCATGAGAAACGTTCCACGCACTCTTCCTGGTTCCCCACTTCTGATCGCCGCCCTGGCGATGATCGTGGCCATGGCAGGCGCACCAAACGCCGGCGCTCAGGATCAAAAGGACGAAGGCAGCCCCTCCCTCCGCTCCGCTTATGCCGGGCAGGAAAAGCGCGCCATCAAAAGCCTCTCGCAGGCCGACCTGGACGCCCTGCGCAACGGGAAGGGCTGGGGGCTGGCCAAGGCGGCGGAACTCAACGGCGTGCCCGGACCGGTGCATCTGCTGGAAATGCGCCAGGAGATCGGGCTCAGCGGAGAACAGGTGGCCGGCATCCAGGCCCTCTACGATGGGATGAAGCGGGAGGCCACCCGGCTGGGACTGCGCTTGATCGAGCGCGAATGGGAACTGAACGAGGCCTTTGCCTCCGCCGCTGAAAAAGGAGCCCCGGACGAGGCACGCTTGAAAGTCCTGTTGGAAGCCATTGCGGCCGTGCGGATGGAACTGCGCTTCACCCACCTCAAGACCCACCTGCGCACACAGCCCATGCTGGCTCCCCACCAGATCATGCTCTACAATCGCCTGCGCGGGTATGGCGGTGGATCGGAGATGGAGCACGGTGACGACAGTGGGAGCCATGAAAGTCACCAGAGTTAAGAGCCGGACCCAGGAATGCAATTCACCGGAGGAAAATCGGGGGAATCCTTCTTTTTTGCTTAATTTCGATCTGTAATCGATCTGTAGGTCGAATGTAGGATATTTGTATGAAACGTCCCTTCAGGATGGAAGCGCGTAGGGGGAGTACAGCGATCCATTCAATCCATCATGGAGGGACAGATCATGATTGCATCAAGCATACGCTCAAGACGAGAGCCGAGTTCCGTTATGGGGACGATTTGGAGTTGCACGAAGCTCCT
>CAZOXD010000024.1:26462-35503 GCA_964583525.1 uncultured Pseudomonadota bacterium | reverse complement strand
ACGATCAATTCACCCTGCCCTTGCAACGGATCTATACCCGGGGATGGGGCGCGCCTTAGGGAGGGGCCGGGGACAAGGCTATGGTATTCATAGATATTCGGCGATAATTTTTAGTGGTGTTTTATTCAATTCTGATATATTGGTTTTTCATTTATTCAATGATCAATATCATCAAAAATATTTCGTTCGCCGTTAATATCGCTATAACCGTATCCTGATTCTCCATCGTATTCGGGTTCCGGATTGTTACTGTAGTATTCATCCCGTAATTCTTCTGTAATATCTTCTATTTGATTTAAAGCTCCCTCGATTTGTTCTTCTAATTCTAATTCTCCATCAAAGGCTTTTTTATATTCTTTTAAAGCATCTATCAATTCTTCAAAATAATTATCGGGATTTTCATCAGTATTATAGTTAAATTTCCAATTATCAATTTCATAATAAATTTCTGGGATTAAATGTTCTCGTACATCTGATAATATTTCTTCAATTTCATCATCATTAATTAAATTTCTAATATGATTTAATGATAGAAATCCTGCGTCAGGAATTTGAACGGCAAGTCTCTTTACACCTTTTATGAAATTTTTTCGTATATGCTCAGGCAATAATCCAAATTCGTGCAAACAAGAAAGCAATCGAAATTCTATAAATACGTATAAATATGACTTTGCATCAGAAATTTTTTCAAACACCCCAGGATTTAATTTTATAAATCGTTCTAAAAATTTTTTATCACACCTGTATGAAAGAAAGTAATATACCTCTCTGGTGCTTAATTCAGGTTCATCAAGTTTTTTAATTATGGTGTCATAATATTTTGGAGATATTTTAACATTTGCACCATCAATATCGATATCCCCACAAACAATTTCTTGAAGTTGTTTTTCTGTTCGTGTTCCAATTATATAAATTTCAATTAAATTTGGGCTTTTTGAAACCAACTCTGAAAACGCATCGGAAATTGTAGGGTGTTTAAAACTCCAATATATATCAGAACCAGCGTCAACAAATTTTAAAAAACTATCTTTGAGTGTTTCGGTTGCACTATTAATTTTTCCGGGAGTCGAATCCAATAATTCTAATGCTTCACGGTCTTGTTTTGAAAATTCTAACGGAGAATTTCTTTTCCCCCCTCCCATATACATACGCAAGTGCAGCCCGGCTATCTTTATCGATTGTGCGAATTGTTTCTAAAAGAAATTCTATAGGATGTTCAACAAATTTTTGAATTGAATATTTTGTTAATGATAAATTCTCTGTGAATGATCTATTCCCCAACCTACGGGCAGTTTCGGGCAAGAAATCTTGATTTTTAATTATCAACGGCAAGAATTTTTTAATCGAGCCTTTGAATTTTTTTGTTTGATCACCCATCTTTATATGATTATATAAAATTTGTTCTTTTTCTTGTTTTGTAATTTGATGAACGTTAATTATAATTTTTGATTTATCAGGCAAATTAAGTGTATTTAATTTGAGATCTTTAATTGCTGCATTAAATATATAATTACGCGAAGTAAAAATAAAACGTGCACCTTTTCTAATAGCGGCATTTACAGCCGGAAATTCTTGGTTCCACTCATCCACATATTGTCGCTGATATTGGGTTGCTCCAAAAATATCATCCACCCAAAACAATTGTTTAGGTTCATTAACATTCCAATGTTTCCGAAACTGATCTGAATTTCGAATTTTTATTGGCAAACATTCCCACCGATCAATTGATCCTAATGAAAGAGCAGCTGCTATCGTGGTTTTCCCGGAAGCAGGTTCTCCTATTAACATCACTACACCTGAATCCGCGATTGCATTAACACTTCGTTTATATGCATCAGTAATTACAAATTTTGAAAGGTCATCCGACATGGATGCCAAAATTTCTAAAGCCTGATGGTATGCCCGCTCATCAATAATTTGACTTAAGTCTCCTAAACCATAAATTCTAGGAACCAACATTCTCAAAGATGAAGATTCTCGAATTGTCCCTGTAATCCATTCTTTTCCATATATCTTCACTTGATTTATTCCTGATATTTCAAGAAAATAATCCCTGATTTTTGTGTCAGCAGATCCGGTCAAACTAAAATTTGTCAATATTATATAATTGTCACATAATTTTTTTTTTGCTAACAACTCCGCTTTTTTTCTTTCTTCTTTTAAATCGGTTAAAGATAGCGACCCTTTATACTTGTTTGTAAATTTACATTGCACAACAAAAGAACCGATTAAAATCTCGCCCATATTTTGATTCCACACTCCATAAAAAGCACCATCTTTACCTGCATCTTTAGTCGAGCTAAATATTTGATATGTTTGTCCAAAAATGCTTTTTAATATTGTAGAACATAAATCCTGGAATGATTTCCAACCTAATGTATGGAGTTGAAAATCAATTTCGCTACCTTGAGTATTTGATTTAAATTTCTTTGGCATTTAGTATTCTCACTACAAAATCAAAAAATTATTATTGAAAAAAAATAATAACTAACCAGCGTTTTATTTATATTTAAGTTTTATCGCACATATTTTATTGCACACCTTAACTTTAGAAACGCGATTTTAAATCGGCCATCGGTTAAAATTATTTGGGTCTTCCGCAGAATTTGTGGGTAAATCCAGGTCGGAATTTGGGGGCCAGCCCCCAAACCCGCGGGATTTTCAAGGCATCGCTCCGGTGTCCGATGGTGGTTGCAGCATCATGGAGGATTCGCGTAGGCTCCAAATACCTGGAGAAACGGAGTAGGGCTCTGCGGGGACGCAACCCTTCAAGGGATATCCAGGACGACGGTGCGCCGATGGTGCATCTGGCCCCGGACGGTCAATGCCATTCGGGGCCGCTTTCTTCATACTTGTTGGATATGCGAGACAGCCGTCGAATACACCTGTGTCGAAACCACACTGGTGGTTCAGATCGGGCATGTTCAATATGGGTGTCAAATTCACGACGCTCCAAGTCCGTCGAAAATGCTTACTCATCAAACAACTACGACCTTAATGCCTTCATAATCACCCACAGATTCTGTGGAAGAGACAATTTTTTTTCTGAATTGTAATACATGCATTTCAATTTCTGAATATACAGTATTTTCCGATTATTCA
Organism: uncultured Pseudomonadota bacterium; assembly: GCA_964583525.1. Taxonomy (GTDB): domain Bacteria; phylum SAR324; class SAR324; order SAR324; family JACQKK01; genus CAZOXD01. Next base: position 32,401 of record CAZOXD010000024.1, on the reverse strand, counting down.
CTCAAATAGAGGAGTTCGATGCCGGAATTAATGCCAGGGCCCGTTTCGTTGGCCCTGTTCGCCGCTGCGCTGTTCGGGTTGCAGGCGGTGCTGGCCCGGCGCAGCCTGAGCTTCGTGGATGCGCAGACCGGCACCATGATCTCCATCGTCACCGCGGCGCTGATCTTCTGGGCCATCGCGCCCTGGAAGATGCGCGCGGAATTCTGGCTCACCCCGGCGGTGTGGATTTTCGGCTTCAATGGGCTGATTCATCCCACCGTCTCCATGTACCTTTCCTTCGAGGCCAACAAGCGGATGGGGCCCACCGTGTCGTCCTCCGTGGCCGCCACCACGCCCATGTTCGCCACCGCCGGAGCCGTGGCCGGACTGGGGGAGCCCCTCACCACGGAAATCCTGCTGGGCACCTGCGCCGTGGTGGCCGGGGTGATCGGCCTTTCCTGGCGCAGGGGGGGCGTGGGCGCATGGCCGTTGGCGGCGCTGTTCTTTCCCCTCGGCGCGGCGGTGGTGCGGGCGTTCAATCATGTCTGGACACGCTTCGGGCTGGGGGTGCTGGACGATCCCCACTTCGCCCTGACGGTATCCTTCTCTGTGGCCGCGGTGGTGTCCCTGGCGGCCTGGCTACAGCGCTCCCGCACCCGGAAGAAGGAAATCAATTTCCCGGGATTGTTTTGGGGAGTTGCCAGCGGGGTCACCGTGGCCGTAGCCGTAGGCGCCATGTACGTGGCCCTCTCCACTGGATTGGTGGTGGTGGTCTCCCCGCTGATCAACACCTACCCGCTCTTTGCGATGGCCCTGGCCCTGCTGGTTGGACAGGAATTTCCCAATCTGCGCATTCTCATCGGAGTCGTCCTGATCGTGGGAGGGGTAACGCTGATCAGCCTGTGATCATCCGGCCCCGGCCTAAGAGAGCCCTATGTTCGATTCGCAATCGCTTCCCATTTTTCTGGCGTTGGGTGCAGCCGCCAGTTTCGGCGTTTCCGTCGTGGTGGCCCAGGCCGGGCTGAGAGAAGTCAATGCGCGCGTGGGAGCCCTGCTTTCCATCGGGGCCACGGCCGGGTTTTTCTGGCTGTTGTTTCCATTGATTCATCCGGAAACGGCATGGGGAACCGTCTCCCTGCCACGCTTTATCGGCCTCTTCATCGTGGTGGGTCTGTTCACCCCGGGAATTTCCCTGTATCTGGCGTTCGAGGCCAACCGGCGGCTGGGACCCACCGTATCGGGCACCATCGCCTCCACCGCGCCTCTCTTCGCCACCATCAGCGCCATCGTGGTGCTGGGGGAGCAGCCCACCCCGAGCATCGCCCTGGGGACTCTGTGCATCGTCGCCGGGGTGATGGTGCTCTCCTGGCGCGGGGCGGGAGACCGCACCTGGCCGCTGTGGGCCGTGCTGCTCCCCCTGGGGGCGGCGTTCTTCCGGGGCAGCATCCACATGGGCACCAAGTACGGGCTGGGAATCGCCGAAGCGCCCTTTACCGCCGCCATGATCACCTTCACGGCCGGGGTGGCGATGGTTTCCATTTACTCCCGGGGCAGCCGGGCAGCGCTCAAACCCGGCGGCCTGCGCCGCGCAACCAAGTGGCTGTTGCTGACCGGGGTCCTGAACGGGGTGGGGGTATTCTGCCTGAACTCCGCCCTCACCGCGGGACAGGTAGTGGTGGTCTCGCCCATCGTGGCCACCTTTCCCATCTTCACATTTTTCCTCAGCCTGGCGTTGCGCTACGACCGCTTCGGAGCACGGGTGCTGTGCGGCGTGGTGCTGGTGGTGGGGGGAGTGACGGCGATCACCGCATTGTAGGAGAGAAGGGGGAGAAGATCGGAAACCTTGGTATGGCGGTGGTATGGCGACGGTATTAAGGCGGAGGGCCCGGCGGACGCGGCCCGGGCCTCACTCCTTGGCCGCCAGCGGGGCCCGGGGAGCTTCCTGCCCGGTGAGGTTGGTGCGCCCCGCCGCTTTTTGCGCGGGCAGGGAATCCATCAGGTTGTTGAACAGTTTCACGGCATCCAGGCTGTCCCACTCCCGGGCTCCGATGGCGCGCCGGATCACGAACCCGTTCTGGTCGATGATATAAGAAAGCGGTAGCCGGTCTACACCGTAGGTGCCCCCGATTTCCCCCAGCCGGTCCAGCAGAATCTCGAAGCTGAACTTGAACTTGCGCCGGGCCAGGAAGGCCTCGATCTTTTCCTGGCTTTCGGCCTGATTGACAACCAGCATCTTGAAAGGCTTGTCGGCCATCATCTTGTTGAGCCGGTCCATGGCGGGCATTTCCTGCAGGCAGGGCACGCACCAGGTGGCCCAGAAATTCAGGAAGACCACCTTGCCCCTGAAGTCGCTCAGCTTGAGGGTGTCGCCATCCAGGTTCTCGGTTTCGAAGTCGTAGGCGGCCACCGGGTTGGGAGCGATGTCCAGCAGAAGCGGGTTTTCCTGATAGCTCTGCGCTTGGGAGGGAGCCGCGGTCAGCATTATCACCATCACCGCGGCCAACGCGGAACCGGATAATATTTTCGGAATTCGAACCATTTTTTCGCAATCGCCGATGGAGAAACTTAGATGCCATCCAAAAGATGGATTGTAGCATCATCCTCCCCGCATCGCGCAAGTGCGGTATTGGGTTTCACAAATGGAGGGAACTGCGGAATCCCCCGGGTCCCCGGGCGGTCAGGGGAATGCAGCCCGGAATTCCTCATTTGAAATGGGCGATCCTGGGCCAATACGCGGGAAAGGCGAAGGTGGGGGAATGGCTGCCCCGGTGGCAGGTGCGGCAGGTGCGCTCGTCCGGCTTGGCTGCGGGCGCGCCGTTGCCGCCGGATATTCCCACGGGCGGGCCGGTGCGAACCGCCGGATTTTTGGCGTGGACCTTGCCCGGGCCGTGGCAGTTCTCGCACTGCACGTTGGCCAGGGCCGGCGTCAGTTCCTGACTGAGGAAGCCGCCCTGATCCAGCCCCACCACATGACAGGCCAGGCATTCGGGATCGAACTGCTTGCCCACCCTTTCCAGTGTGGCCAGGGCGCCCGCATGGCGGGATTTCTTCCATGCCTCGTGGGCGGGGAGGTGGCAGGCCTGGCAGGATTGGGCGCCGGCAAAGGAGGATTCGCGTTGTTGCCGCGCCATGATTTCCATGCGGGCGAAGAACAATCCCTTCACCCGCTCGTCGTATTCGGCGAAGACCGGGGCCGCGGCCGGATGATCGGCCCAATTCTCCTTCAGCCAGTCCACTGTGGTGTTCCCGGCGATGTCCACGGTGGTGTCCCCTGCAAGGGAAGAGGCCTTTCCATCCCGCACACGCAAATCAAGCTCAATGCGCAGTAGCCCTTGCCCCTTGGTGGGCACCTGGGGATGCGACTTGGCGCCGATTTTGCGCTCGGTGATCTGTTTCAATTCGTCGGCGGAAGGGTTCCCGGCCACGATCAGGGCGAATCTTCCCGATGATGCGAGCGTGGCCAGTTCCTCGTCGCTTCCGCGGAAGAGCAGCAGCGCCGTTTCTCCCGGTGCGGGGGGCGGAAAGCGCTTCAGGGCGGCCTCCGCCGGTTCCAGCCGAAAATGGCTTTGGCCGGCCTGATAGACCAGGGCTGGAGAGAGGTAGCCATGGATGGAGATCGTGCGTCCCTTGCGGCGCACCCGCACCACGGGCGCGAAGCGCTTTCCGGCGCCGTCGTTGCCGAGCACGTAGGGCAGGTTGCGCGACAGCCCGGCCGCCCCCGCCCGCAGTTCACCCGGCCCGGGGAGGATGGCGTCGGGGGGAAACATTTCCAGCAGCGTTTCGATCAACTCGATCTTGAAGCGCCCCTGTGGCGTGGGCTCGGGAAAATTATTGCCCAGGTCCACCACGATGGGCGCGTCGGCCCGGTTTCTTTTCTGATTCGGCCCTCCCTGGCCCAGCACTCCCCGGCCGGTCATCTTCTCCAGGTAGGAAAGACGGCGCTGGAGGCCTCCCATCTGGCCTTCCGGGCTGCATCCACAGGGCTTGATCTCGCCCCGCAAATCGCCTGCCGCCAGCACGGTCACCGTATCCTGGGCGGCGGTATCCTGGGCGGAAATTTCGGTGGTTCCGGTGGCGGTGGCCCCCTGGCCGAAGACCGCCAGGCAAAGCAGGGCGGATATCCATAGCGTCCTCCACCTGCCAGCGCACCACCGGGCAACGGCGCCTGCACCTAGTTGACGAACAATCCGGGAATCGAGGAATGGATTCATGGAGGGGAAAGGGTCAGGGGGTGGAAAAGTTGGGTTTGCGCTTTTCCTGGAAGGCCTTCAGGCCCTCGCGCAAATCGTCCAGGCGGGCGTAGTTGAGGAACACGCTTTCCTCCAGCGCCAGCCCGGTTTTCAGGGAAGCGCCATCGGAGCCGTGCAGCATCTCCTTCATGTAGCGCAGTCCCGTGGGCGTTTTTTCCAGCAGATTGGCGACCCATTCCCCGGCTTCGGCTTCCAGGCGGGCGGCGGGCACCGCCTTGTTGACCAGGCCCAGCCGTTCCGCCTCGCTGCCGCTGACCCGGCTGCCCATCATCATCATTTCCTTGGCCTTGCGCATTCCCACCACCCGGGGCAGGCGCTGGGAAGCCCCACCGCCGGGCAGGAGCCCGAAGTTGATGTGCTGGTCCCCCAAGGCGGCGTCCTCCGCGGCCAGCACCAGGTCGCAGGCCAGGGACATTTCCAGGCCCCCCGCCAGCACGAATCCGTGCACCACGGCCAGCACCGGTTTGGGAAACTGCTCCAGCCGGGTGAAGGCGTCCTGCACCTTGCGGATGAATCCGTGCAGCCGGGGAGCGTCGTCCAGCACCTCCAGGAAGAATTTCAGGTCGGCGCCCGCGCAAAAGGAGGGCCCTTCGCCCCGCAGGCTGACGACGCGCACGTCCTCCCGAACTTCCAGGCGGGACAGGGTTTCGGAGAGGGCCTCGATCAGGGCGCCGTCGAGGGCGTTGTGCGCCTGGGGGCGGTTGAGCACGATGCGGGCGTGGCCGTCCTCGACGGTGCAGATCAGGCTGTCATCGCTCATAGTGGAGGCTCATGGTTAGGCTCGTTGGGGGCGGTGGCTGCCGTTGGGAATCAATGCCGTTCGGAATCGCTGCCGTTCGGCATTCATCGAGGGTTTCGAATCAGGCCGCGGTGGTCGCGTCCCCGCCATCCGGAGAGGATTCGGGGGGAGAGAACCGTTCGCTGGGGTAGTCTTTCAGCAGGCCTTCCAGGTCGTAATAGAGGCGGGTTTCGGGATGAAAGATGTGCACCAGCAGCACATCGTAATCCATCAGCACCCAACTGCCTTCCTGGTACCCTTCCATGGAATTATAGCGCACCCCCTCCTTCTTCAGATCGGTCTCGATGCGCTCGGCGATTCCCCTCACATGAGCCTGTGAACGCCCGCTGCAGATCAACACGTAATCGGTGATGGGGGAGCGGTTGTCCATGTCCACCAGCAACACGTCCTCCGCCTTGGTTTCCTGCGCCGCCACGATGGCCTGTTCGGCCCGTTTCCGTTCTTCCATGCCCTCCATGCCGCGTTCGATTGTTGGGCGCCTGTGATAGGGCGCCTCGTGCGCCCGGTTCCTTCCGCCCCTCCTCTCCCGTGCCGGAGTGCGGGGAAGGGCCTCGCCGAGGGAGCGAAGTGAACCGCCGGTAAAGCCATTATGCCCCAAGGGAGGGGGGGAGTCCATGGAGCGCGGGGCGGGGGGAGGTTCACTTTTTTAAAGTGAATGATGAAATGGTGAAAATTCCTTTGCATTGGAAAGATTTATTGTCGAAATTGCCGTTAGGTTTGCGATCCGTGGGCAAACCTCGCCCCCTGACCTCCTCTCCACCCTTCGACAGGCTCAGGATTCAGGGGAGAGGGGGAGATGCCGAACGGCAACGGCACCCCTCCCCGCGGCTGTTCAAATTACCGCGGAGAGGGAAGCTTGGGTGCAATGATGGAGCGGAATTCGAACGAGCTGTTTTCCCTCCACGCGTTGT
>CAZOXD010000024.1:17596-26362 GCA_964583525.1 uncultured Pseudomonadota bacterium | reverse complement strand
TTGGGTGCAATGATGGAGCGGAATTCGAACGAGCTGTTTTCCCTCCACGCGTTGTTGTTGGAACGACCGGGGGAGGGAAGGAGCGCCAAGCTGTTGCGATTGCTTTTCCCTTCTCCGTGCACGGGGAGGGGAGAATCGTGCGACTCGCAAGCGATTCCGTAGGGCCGGGGAGGGGTGGCAGTTGCAGTTCCCCTCGCCGTTTGCGGAGAGGAGGGGCGGACAGACTGCGGGGAGGTAAACCAACACTTCCTGGCGGATGGTATTTACAGCCCCGGCATGGCTGGGGTATGAAGGGGAGGTTTTCCTGGATATAGGAGGCGGCGGCAGGTTTTCAGAGCCGTGAACATGCATGAACCTGGCTGGGCGCGGGCCTCCCGCGTTTCCGGCCATCCGGAATGACGTTCCGATCGAAGAGGGAGCCAGGCAATGGCGGATACGGATTTGCACCAGGACTACGAACGGGTATTGGAGGAGGGCCGGGAAAGCGGCGATCTCCAGGAATTGTCGGAGGAGGCGGACCGCCGGCGTCATCCGCGCATCCGGGTCAATCCCAACGACCTGCCGGTGGATATCGACCCCTGGGTTTTCGCCATCGACATCTCCATTTCGGGGATGGCCTTCTATTCCGACGATCCCGTTCCGCCCGGGAAAATGGTCACCATCAAACTGGGCGACAACCTTCATGCCGATGCCAAGGTGGTGCGCGTCCAGGAGGAGCCCCCACTCGGCCCAAACCAGCCTTCCCGCTACCGCCTGCAATGCGAATTCGCCGACGAGGAGCAGGGCAAGCAGTTACTGGTGCGGATCAAGGAAATGGAAGCCGCCCCGGATCCCGAATCCTGAGAGTTGCGTAAATATTCCGTCCTCTCCTTTCCCCATCATCAGCCATTACTCTGCCGGAACCGATCCATGACCAATTCCATCTCTCTGGGAATGAGCCTGCTGCCGCCTGCGGAAGTGACAGGCATCGAACGGGCGGACTGGACCGAAGAAAACGGGTTCGACAGCGTGTGGATTCCCGACGGAATGGGGAAGATGCACGCCCTCACCCTGGCCGCCGCCGTGGCGGCGCGCACCAGCCGGGTGCGCGTCTGCACCGGCATCGTGCCGGTCTATACCCACACCCCCGCGGTGCTGGCTTCCTCCGCGATGGCCCTGGCTCACCTGGCCCCGGGGCGATTCGTGCTGGGACTGGGCGCCTCCTCGCGTGTAATGATGGAAGACTGGCACGGCATTCCCTTTGAAAAACCACTCACCAGGATCCGGGAAACCATCCAGGTGCTGCGGCGGATGCTGGCCGGGGAAAAGGTGGAGTTCGAGGGTGAAACCCTGCGCACGCGGGGCTTCCGGCTGGCCGCGCCGCCTCCGGCGCCGGTGCCCATTTATCTGGCCGCCCTGCGCCCGAAGATGCTGGAACTGGCTGGAGAACTGGCCGATGGCGTGATTCTCCATCTGGCGCCCAGGGAAGCCCTGCCGCGCATGTTGGAGCACGTGGCGGCGGGCGCGGAGCGCTCGGGACGAACCCTGGCGGACCTGGAAATCGTCTGCCGCTACAATGTCGCCGTGACCGAGGAGCGGGAAAAGGGGCTGGCCGAGGCGCGGGACTTCCTGGTGCGCTACTATTCCGCCCCCGTCTACAACAAGTTTCTCGCCTGGTGCGGATTCGAGGAGGCCGCCACGCGCATCAGCGAGGGTTTCCGCTCCGGCGACCGCGCCAAGACCGCCGCCGCCCTGGACGACGAGGTGGTCACCAAATTCTGCGTGGTGGGGACGGCCGGGGAATGCCGCGCGGAAATCGCCGCCTATCATGCGGCGGGAGTCAACACGCCCATCATCAATGCGCTCTCCCTGGACCCGGCGGTCTCGCAGGCATCCATGGAGGCCTTCATTCCCGCCCGGTTTTCCCCATGATCCGCAGCGGGCACGAGAAAGGCGTGACCACCATCGTGCTGGACCGTCCCGAGCGCCGCAACGCGCTCACCCGGGAGATGAACACCGCCCTCGCCGGGGCCGTGGCCGCCGCCGGGGACGACCCCGGCTGCCACTGCCTGGTGATCAAGGGCGCGGGGGAGCATTTCTGCGCGGGGCGGGACCTGGAACAGGCGGCCTCCCTGGAATCACTGGAGGAAACCCTGGCCGACAGCGCGGGTTATACCGCCATCTACGAGTGCCTGTACCGGCTTTCCAAGCCATCCGTGGCCGTGGTGCGGGGGTATGCGGTGGCAGGCGGGTTCACCCTGGCCATGGGCTGCGACTTCGTGCTGGCCGACGAGACGGCCCGCTTCGGCGCCCTGGAGATGCGCGGGGGGTTCCCAGCGGCGGTGAACACGGCCCTGCTGACCCGCCTGGCCGGCCCGCGCCGGGCCCTGGAACTGCTGCTCTCCACGGATCTCTTCCCCCCCGCCGCGTTGCTGGAGATGGGGCTGATCAACCGCCTGCTCCCGGATGCGCCAACCCTGGCCGAAGCCGAGACCGCCATGACCGCCGCCCTGGCCGCGCTGGATCCCATGGCCGTGGGGCTCACCAAGGACATGCACCGTGCGGCGTCCTCCATGCCGCCCGGAGACGCCCTGACCATGGCCTCCCAACTCAACGCTCTGCTGGTGGCCGGGGGCCGCTTCCGGCAGGGGGCGGAGAAGCTCAAGGGGAAGAAGTAGGGGGAAATGGATTGTGCGGCGGGAAATGGCGCCGCCAACCGAATGCATGATACAATCGCTTATCCCCCAGGAGGGGGCCTGTTTCACCCGGGAAATGGGTGGGTTTTTGGCCCTCCCATACAAGAAATATCGGTTTCTTTTTTACCTCCCCCATGGCACCCGGGCTTTGCTGGCGAATTCCGCCGTGCTAAAGAGGGAAAGGAGGTTCAACAGGACTGGGGGTCCGTTCAGGGAACCGCAGTATGTCCATCGAGCCCAAGACAGACAAGCCATTGGTGCTCGATTCCAGCTTTAACAACTTTCATATCATGGGGCTCGCGGACCCGACAGCCAGGCCGGTGGGATTCTCCCTATTCCCGCCATGGGTTGGCCTGATTCATAGCCAAAAAGGGAGAACCCGGCTCTTCTGGAAATATCGCAAGGATCGGGAGCCTTTCCCGGTCTTTCGATGGTAAGGAGAATAATGTCATGGCGCAACAAAATGTTTCCATAGTATTGAAAATCGCACTGATCCTTGTCGTGATCGAATTGGGCATTTATGGTCTGGTTCTTTTACTGATTCCCTCCCAATTCGTAGAATTCATTGGGGCCAATCCAACCGAGGCCGTCTGGTTGAGATGGCCGGGCGGTATCCTGATCGCCCTGGCGGTTGGGAGCTTTCTGGTGATCCGGAATCCGGGCGGGCAGGGTTCCCTGGTGCTTACTCTTACCTTGGGCTTCCTGCTTGGCGGTTTGGCGATGCTGTATTCCTGGATCGCGATGGAATACAGCGCGGATACCGTTCACCTTGCCGTTCCCACCATACTCAATCTGGTTGTTACGGTTCTTCTTTTCCTGGGCTGGCAATCCTCCAGGGATACGTTGGGTTAAATCCCATTTGATGAACCCCCTGTCACTCAGGCGGCAGGGGGTTCAGACCCGCCTGAAATTATTTGCAAGCGGCCAGGTCGGATATTGGGTTGCCGCCATCCTTAGTTTCAACCGATGCGATGAGGACAAAGGTCACCTCACGGCCAACCGAAGGGTGCCGTAGCGCCATCCTGGCGAAGCCGCCCGGAAGGAAAAAATCCGCTCTCGAACGAAGCGGGCTAAATCGTCCAACACTCAAAACGCCAGCACGTTTTCCGGCAATACCTGCCGTCCGGAAAAGCGGGCGTTGCAGCGGCGCACCCATTCGAGCTTTTCTTCCGGGGCGCCATAAAGGGGCTGGGTGGTGGAAAGCCCCGCCAAGCGGGGCGTCTTGCAGGAGGCAGCCAAAAGCACTTTTCAGACACAGCCTAAAACGTGGTTTTGATCACCTTGTAGGTCGTGATGGGGTCCTTCTTCCCCTTGACATTCTGGGGGGGCAGTTCGCTCACGGTAATCAGGTTTGGCGGGATTTCCTCGATCACGGATGAACTGACGACGATTTCCCCCGCCGCGGCCAGATCGCTGATTCTGGAGGCCATGTTGACGCTATCGCCGATCACGGCGTACTCCATTTTTTCCTCCGAGCCGATATTGCCGGAAACGACGATGCCGGTATTGATCCCGATTCCGATCTTGTCCAGCAGGGGATTGGTGTTGACCCGGGCTCGCCGCTTGAGCTCCTTTTGTATTTCCAGCGCCGCGTTGACCGCCTTGAGGGGATGGTAGTCCAGAGGCGAGGGGGCGCCGAAAACGCCCAGCACCGCGTCGCCGATGAACTTGTCCACGTAGCCTTCGTACTTTTTGATGATGCGGGCGCAGATCTCGAAATACTCGTTGAGGGCTTCCACGATGGTTTCCGGCTGGTTCTTGTCGAACATGCCCGTAAAGCCCCGTACGTCGGTAAAGAGAATGGTGGCCTCCGTGCGGGTGCCCTTCATCCAGGGCTCGTCCGGATTGGCCATGATCTTGTTGAGGATAGCGGGATTCACATAGCGGCCAAAGGATTTCTCCATCAACAGCTTCTGACTCAACTGGCGGGAAATGGAATCAAACGAGGTGGCGAGATCTTCGAACTCGTGGTCCGGGCGCACCTTCACCTGGTAGCGGTGAATCTGCTTTTCTTCACCCTGGGCGGAGGCCAGCAACCCGGAGAGGGGCCGCAGAAAACTGCTGCCCAAATTGATCGAGAGAATCACCCCGAAGGCGACGATCAGCAGGCTCAAAAGGACGATCAGGTATCCATCGTTGGCCAACTGTTCGTTGAGGAAATCCAGGGAAACGCCCAGATGGAGCCGGCCCATGTTCTGATTGCCATGGATCAGCGCCTTGCTCAGGTGCAGCACCTCGCCTCCCTCCTGGTCCTTGTAGACGAAATAGTCCACGTCTCCGGTGTGTTTTTCCTCTGCCCCTTCGGGCCTGGGAATGAACCGGGAGCCGACCTGATCCGGATTGGTGTGCACCTTTACCAAGCCCTGGGGATCGGCAATGATTCCGTACAATAGCCCCTTGTTGGGCGTGGCGGACTGGAATTGCTTGTTGAGGGTGGAAATATCGTTATTGCCCAGGGCCGATTTGGCGTTTTCCTCCGTGATGGCGAGGCTGGCCACCCCCATCTGAAGCGCCGCGTCGCGCATCTGGGTGCTTTGACGCCACAGCATCAGCACACTGATGGAAAAAATGCTTATCCAGATCACGCCGACCAGGGCCAGGGAGACCTTGAAGCGGAACATCATCCGCATCTTGCTCAGGGATTCCCGGAAGGCCAGCCGGCTTTCGATCATCCTGGCGATATCGTCATCCAGGGAGCCCGCGGAAATGCGGTAGTTGCGGTTGATGGCGTCCAGCACTTCCGGTTCGCTGGCGAACCCCATATCCACTACCATCTCCCCCAACCTGCGGTCGAACTTCTCCTGATTGGCAAGGGCCTTGTCCAACTGGTGGGGCGCAATGATCCGCTCGCTCACCAGCACTTCTCCCAGCGGTTGTTTCCGGAATGGAAAAAACCGTGCGGGGAGCCGTGCCGCCATGGCGTCCACGATCAATTGGATCAATTGCCGGAAACCGGGCGCTGAATGCGCTTCCTCGTCCGATCCCGGTGCTTTTCCTTGCGGGGTTTTGCTCATGCGTTCAAAAAGAAAGAATCACTCATCGCGGACACTTTCGCCAAACCAGATCAATTGCTCCTCCCGGATGTCCGAAACGAACATATGCCCGGGGGAATGGGTGATGGCGAAAGGAATCCTGGCGTTGAGAAGTACAGCCTGGGGGGTTACTCCACAGGCCCAGAATACGGGTATTTCCCCCTCTTCGAACGGTGTGACATCGCCATAATCCGGCCTCCCGATATCCCCGATGCCGATTGCGGCGGGATTTCCCTGATGTACCGGGGCCCCGTGCACCAAGGGAAACTTCCCGGTGATCAGGGTGGCCTTCAGGGCCTCTTCGGGGAGGAAGGGACGCATGGACACAACCATCGGCCCGGCGAAGGGGCCGGAGGAACGGCAGGCGATGTTGGTGCGGTACATGGATACGTTGGTGCCATGGGCGATGTGGGGCAGGCTCAACCCCGCATCGAGAAGTTGTTTTTCAAAACTGAAGCTGCATCCCAGCAGGAACGAGACCATGTCGTCCCGCCAGACGTGGGCGACGTCGGCGGGCTCTTCGGTCAATTCCCCATCCACCCACACCCGGTACCGGGGCAGGTCGGTGCGGATATCGGCATCGGGCGCCAAGCGCCGGGGGGCCACCTCCCCTGCTTCGATCACTTCCAGCAGGGGGCAGGGCTTGGGATTGCGCTGGCAGAACAGCAGAAAATCGAAGGCGTACTCCCGGGGCACGATGGCCAGGTTGGCCTGGACGAATCCCGGGGCCTGCCCGGCGGTATTGTCCGTAAACCCGCCGGTGCGGATATTTTTGCGTACTTCCTGGCCTGTCATAGCCGCGCTCATTTTCCCCTCATTCCGCGAGTTCCTGATCGCTGGTTCCCGCAATCCGTTTGCGGGGCCGTTCTACAGCGAGGACCGCTTTCCAGCCGATCCTTGCAATTATTTCAAGCGCGGTTATCCAGCCCGCCGCTTCTGGAAGGTTTGCCGGTAGCGTTCTCTCATATCCTGTGGCCATAAGGACTGAAGATATGCAAGAACCATGGTGATTTCTCGATCCGGCATTTTACCGGCCCACCCCCGCATTTGCGACCCTGCGGCGGGGGAGCCGTTCTTCACGATGCCGAACAGCGCATCGGGTGGATGGTGCCATGCGTGCCCCGTCCCGTTGAGGGCGGGCGCCAGGTAAACCCCGTTCGCCCGGACACCTCCCCGGGGCCGTGCGAGATCCTCCCCTCCTGCCTGGGAACCATGACAGGAGGCGCAGTGGATGGCAAACAGTTCTCCTCCTCGAACGACGGATTCAGCATCCAGCCCGCTCGTCGCCAAGGGTTCGGATTCGCCGGAGAGGTTCATATAAAGCCCGAATCCAGCGGCAATGGCTGCGAGCAGAATCCATGTCCAGGTCTTGGAGAGTCCAAGGTTCCATCTCTTCCGGGAAGTGGTTTTTTTCTTCGTCATGACAATCAAATCGAATGCGATCCTTCCCGGTTTCCCAATTTTTTTGAAGCTTCAATATATCCGGGATCATCACCGATGGGAAGCCGGAATCACCATATATTAATAAATAGATATATTTCATGAAGAAAACGGTTGGGCGGGGAACCCACCCAGGGGAGCCGGACGGCGAGCAAAATTCATCGCTGAAGGCTTTGAGTCTCCCCTCCCTTGGGGTTATAGTAGACAAGGTTCCGGATGCCATGGATGCTATGGGTGCGGAAGATTCCGTGCGGCTTTCGCCGCGCCCCATAATCCTGCCGGCGCCCTGGAGTCCTGCTGGCAATCGGCGAACCTGTCCGGCCCGTACCTGTGCGCTTCTTCCCAAACCCTTGTTCCTCCCCGGGAACATTCGCGGAAGAAGCGCCCGTAACCACGAGAAACGAGAAAGGTCTTTTCATGCCCCCCCATTCCTATGCCCCCTTCGCCACGGTGGAACAAGCGCCACCGGATCCCATCCTCGGTCTCACGGAAGCGTACCGCAAAGATGATAATCCGCGGAAAATCAATCTGACCTCGGGTGTCTACCAGGACGAGAGCGGGGTCAATCCCGTCCTGAAATCGGTCAAACAGGCGGAGCGGATCCTGCTGGAAAAGGAGACCACCAAGGATTACCTGGGCATCGGTGGGGAGAGCAGCTACGCCGGCATCGTGCAAGGCTTCCTCTTCGGAGCGGGGCATCCCATCGTCACCGAGGGGCGCGGGGCCACCATCCATGCTCCCGGAGGCACGGGGGCCCTGCGGGTGGGGGCGGAGTTTTTGGCCGGGCAGTTTCCCGGCGCCGCCATCTGGCTGAGCGATCCCACCTGGCCCAACCACCACGGGGTCTTCCGCAATGGCGGGCTGAAGCTGGAAAGCTATCCCTACTACGATCCGGAAAGCCACGGCCTGCGCTTCGAGGCGATGCTGGAGGCCCTGGAGCAGGCGCCCGAGGGCGATGTGGTGCTGCTCCACGCCTGCTGCCACAATCCCAGCGGAGTGGATCCCAGCGAGGCGCAATGGGACCGCATCGTGGAACTGTTCGCCCGCCGGCCCATCCTGCCCTTCCTGGACTTCGCCTACCAGGGATTCGGGCGGGGCGTGGAGGAGGATGCCTACGCCGTGCGGGCCTTCGCCGAGGCGGGAGTGAACATGGTGATCTCCAGTTCCTTTTCCAAGAACTTCGGGCTGTACCGCGAACGGGCCGGTGCCCTGACCGTGGTCACCGGCAGCAGGGATGAAGCCGGGCGTGTGATGAGCAAAGTCAAGGTGACCATCCGCGCCAACTATTCCAATCCCCCGGCCCATGGAGGCAAGGTGGTCGAGTTGGTGATCAGCACCCCGGAACTGGTCTCCCTGTGGCAGGAGGAAGTCACCGATATGCGCGCGCGAATCCGCCGCATGCGCGCCCTGTTTGTGGAAACCCTCAAGAAAAAAGGGGTGGAGCGCAATTTCGACTTCCTGCTGGAGCAAATCGGCATGTTCTCCTTTTCCGGCATCGCCAAGGAGGAAGTGATCGCCCTGCGGGAAAAATACGGCATCTACATGGTGGAAAGCGGCCGCATCAACATGGCCGCCATCACCGAAGCGCGGATGGACTACCTGTGCCAAAGCATCGCCGA
>CAZOXD010000024.1:10133-17496 GCA_964583525.1 uncultured Pseudomonadota bacterium | reverse complement strand
ACATGGCCGCCATCACCGAAGCGCGGATGGACTACCTGTGCCAAAGCATCGCCGAAGTGCTGAAAGGGTAGGAGGGGCTGTGGGGGTCTGCAATGGCATGGGGAACCGCCGATGAACGCCGATGAACGCGGATGGGAACTGCCACTGCAATATGCACGCGCAAAGCCGCAAAGGCGCAAAGAACTGCAACTGCGGCCTCACCCGTCCGCCCCTGCGGGTCTCCTTCCCTCCCCCGGTAGTTCCAACAACACCGCGTGGAGGGAAAACCGCTCGTTCGAATCACGCTCTTTCGTTGCACCCAAGCCCCCCTCTCCGCAGCTATTCAAATTGCCGGGGGGAGGAGCCGGGGGAGGGGTGCTGTTGCTGTTGCAGTTCGCAGTTATCCGCGTCTATCCGCGTTCATCGGCGGTTCAAAGCGGTTGCAGTTACGGTTCGCCGTTCCCCTCCCTGGCTATGTCCCTCACTTCTCCAGCAGGGGTTGGAGCACCTTCCACACGTTCTCGGCGACGGCCTTGGTGCCGGCGATATTGGGATGGATCCCATCGGCCTGGGTGAGGTGGGGCCGCATGGCCACGCCATCCAGCAGGAAGGGGAGGAAGGGCAGATCGTATTCCCGGGCCAGCAGGGGAAACACCGCCTCGAAGCGGGTGGTGTACTCCTGGCCGTAATTGGCCGGCATCTTCATTCCCGCCAGCACCACGGTGATTTTCCTGCGCCGGGTTTCCTCGATGATTTTGGCCAGGTTGGCCCGCATCAGGGCGGGGTCCAGGCCCCGCAGGCCGTCGTTGGCGCCCAGGGCCAGCACCATCACCGCCGCCGGTTCGCGCAACACCCAGTTCAGGCGGGAAACCCCGCCCGCCGTGGTGTCCCCGCTGACCCCGGCGTTGATCACTTTGTGGGGATAGCCTGCCAGGGCCAGCCGTCTTTGCAGGAGGGAGGGCATGCTCATTTCCAGGGGCAGCCCGAAGCCGGCGGTGAGGCTGTCGCCGAACATCACGATGCGGGGGGCTTCCCTGTTTCCCATCGCAGTGGGCGGCTCCCCACTTTTCCCGGCGGGTGGCAAGTCGCTCGAATGCGCCGGGGAGGGGCGCACCGAAGCATCCGAAGAGGCGGACCCGGTCGAATCCTTCCGCTCGCATCCCCCCAGCATCCCCAGGGCGGTCAGGGCCATCAGCAGGGAGGAAAGAGTAATCAGCGCCAGCAGGAAGGACGCCCACCGTGCGTGGAGGCGCCCCGGCACGGGGAGAGTTGTGGGAGCAGACGGCAAAGAGGGTACGGTGGAAGCGGCCGGAATTCCCCGGGGTAGGACGCGCAACAATCGCGGCATGGCTGCTCCATTGCTCGCACTTTCGCCCGCCACTGTGTGCAATGTCCCTACCCGTTGCGGCGGGCGAATTCGTCGATGAAGCCGGCCAGGGAGCTCGCTCCCTCGCTGGGCATTCCGTTATAGATGGAGGCGCGGATGCCACCCATCAAGCGGTGGCCGCGGGTGGCGTATAGCCCCTCCGCGTTGGCTTCGCGGGCGAAGCGCTCGTCCAGGTCCTCGTCCTGCAGGCGGAACACCACGTTCATGGTGGAGCGGCATTCCGGCCGGGAATGGGGGGTGTAGAATCCGGCATGGCGGTCCAGGGCGGCGTAGATCAACCCCGCCTTTTCCTCGTTCTGGCGTTCCATTTCCTTCACGCCGCCGCTGGTCTTGACCCAATGCAGGACGAGATTGATCACGTAGATGGCGAAGGTGTTGGCCGTATTGGTGAGGGAGTGGTCCCGGGCCAGTTGGGTGTAATTGAGCATCTTCGGGGTGAGGGGCAGGGCATGGCCCAACAGGTCTTCCCGCACGATGGCCACGGAAACCCCCGAAGGCCCCATGTTCTTCTGCGCGCCCGCGTAGAGCACCCCGAAGCGGGAGATGTCAATGGGCCGGGAGAGGATTTCAGAGGTGGCGTCGCCCACCAATGGCAACTCCCCCAGGCTGGGAAATTCGCTCCAGCGCGTGCCTTTCATGGTGTTGTTGGTGGTGATGTGCAGGTAGGACGCTCCGGAGTCCCGGGCCGCCGTTTCCACTTCCTCCAGGGAGGGAATGGACCTGAAATCGTCCTCCCGGGTGCTGAGAGGCGCCTCGATGGTTCCATAGCGTCCGGCTTCCGCGATGGCGCTTTTGGAGAAGTGACCCGTCTCCACGTAGAGCGCCTTGCGGGCTGGTTTGCGGGCGATCAGGTTCAGGGGCACCATGGAAAACTGCATGGTGGCGCCCCCGTGGGCAAAGGCGATCCTGTAATTGGAAGGCACCTCCAGCAATTCCACCAGCAATTGCTCGGTCTCGTGCATCAGCGACGTGAACGCTTCGGAAAAGTGGCTGATCTCGATAATCGAGGCGCCCAGTCCCTGGTAATCGAGCAATTCCTCCCGCACCCGCTGCAACACGGGCAGGGGCAGCATGGCGGGCCCGGCGGAGAAGTTGAAGGCGCGTTCGGTCATGGGAGGGTTCGGGTTCCGGTGGGTTGGGTGAAAGGTGTGGGGATCGTCACCCGTGGCGGCGTTGGAATTCGGTCATGAAGTCCGCCAGGGCCTGCACGCCTTCCACGGGCATGGCGTTGTAGATGGAGGCCCGCACGGCCCCCCGGGCATGGTGCCCCGCGAGGGACATCAGCCCCTCGCCGTCCGCCTCGGCCAGGAAGCGCTTCAGCAGGCCGGCGTCCGGCAGGTCGAAGGTGACGTTCATGATGGCCCGGTGTTCCGGCAGGGCGAAACCCCGGTAAAACGCGCTTTCGTCCAGAAGGCGGTACAGGATGGCCGCCTTGTCCCGGTTGCGCTGCTCCAGCGCCGCCACGCCGCCCTGCTCCTTCACCCAATCCATCATCTGCCGCAGCATGAAGACGGAAAAGCTGGAGGGCGTGTTGGCCATGGAATGCCGGTCTTCCGCAAAAACGGCGTAGTTCATCAACTTGGGAGTCTCCGGCAGGGCGTGGCCCAGCAGGTCTTCCCGGATGATGGCCATGGACAGGCCGGCGGGGGCCAGGTTCTTCTGCGCCCCGGCGTAGATCAGCCCGAACTGCCGCAGGTCCAGGGTGCGGGAGAGTATCTCCGAGGTCATGTCCGCCACCAGGGGCACGCCGCCGGTGTCCGGGAAGGTGTGCCAGCAGGTGCCCATCACCGTGTTGTTGCTGGTGATGTGCAGATAGGAGGCCTCCGGATCCACTTCGGCGGGGTCGATCTCCGGCACCCGGTCGTAATCGGTCTCCCGGCTGTGCCAGGGCACACTCACAAAACCGTAGCGCGCCGCGATCTCCACCGCCCGCGAGGCGAAGAGCCCGGTGTCGGTGTACAACGCCTTGCGCGCGGGGCGGTAGGCGATCAGGTTGAAGGGCACCATGGAAAACTGCAACTGCCCGCCCCCGTGCAACAGCAGTATCCGGTAGTTCTCCGGCACCGCCAGCAACTCCCGCAGCAGCGCCAGGGATTCCTCGATCAGGGCCAGGAACTCCGGCGTGCGGTGGCTGACCTCCACCACGCTGGCCCCCAGCCCCTGAAAATCGAGCAGGGCCTCCCGCGCCTTTTCCAGCACGGAAAGCGGCAGGGTAGCGGGACCCGCGGAAAAATTGTACACGCGGTGCCCGGGGGCGGGATAGGCCTTTCCGAGCGCGGGATTCGCCTTCCCCGGCGAGGGAGTCATGTGCCGTGCCTTCATGTACCGGTCGTGGGTAGAGAGTGCGAAAATTCGATTCCGTCGGAGGGGCTGCCATTCGTCCCGGCCCATCTGCCAACCCATCATCATACGTGGCGGCGGAAGACCAAGGCAAGGAGAAATGCGGGCAGGATTGGGCGGGCGCATTCCTTGATTGCAATTCCGAACACCAATCCAGGGAAAGAAAAGATCTGAAAGGATTCATCGGCGGTTCCCCTTGCCGTTGTAGTTGCGGTTATTTACGCCTTTGCGCGAGCATTTCGCAGTTGCAGTTCCCATCCGCGTTCATCGGCGTTCATCGGCGGTTCCCCTTGCTGTAGCCGTTGCCGTTCTTTGCGCCTTTGCGCGTTTGCGCGAACCTTTCGCAGTTGCAGTTCCCATAAAAAAAGAGCGCGGCGGTTGGCAGCGCGGACGGTTGCCGAATTCTCCTCCGGCCTGTATAAATGCGCCTTGCAACCTCCGCTTGCATGACGGAATGCGAGCCCGTCTCGATCCGCACCGGCCAATCACCCAGGATCCAACCCCATCGGAAGGGAATCCCATCTTGAGCGCTGAACCGCCTTTCAACATCACGGTATTCCCCGGGGACGGCATCGGGATCGAGGTCACCGCGGCAGCCTTGCAGGTGCTCCACGAAGCGCAACGAATGACGGGAGGATTCACCCTGTCCTTCCAGGAACTCCCGGCGGGCGCCTTTTGCTATAAGGAAACGGGCGAAGCATTGCCGAAAGCGTCGGTGACCGAGGCGGAGAAGGCCGACGCCATATTGCTGGGCGCCTGCGGATGGCCGGAAATCCGCTACCCGGACGGAACGGAAATCCGCCCCCAGGTCGATTTGCGCTTCATCTTCGATCTCTATGCCGGTGTGCGTCCCATCCGTTGCTTCCCCGGCGTTCCACAGGTGCTGGGGCAGCTGGGGGGGCGAAAGGTAGACTTCGTCCTGATCCGCGAATCCACCGAGGGGCTGTTCGCTTCCCGGGGCAGCGGCGAAAATCCTGAGGTGGCCACGGAAACCATGGTCATCACCCGCCGCACCACCGAGCGGTTGATGCGCCATGGCTTCGAGCTGGCCCGCACCCGCAAAAAGCAGGGCCATCCCGGCAAGTTCACCTGCGTGGACAAGGCCAACGTGTTCACCGCCATGGCCTTCTTCCGCTCCATCTACGACGAGGTGGGGCTGGAGTACCCAGACATCGAGAAGGACTACTGCTACGTGGACGCCATGGCGCTAAACATGGTGCGCAAACCCTGGGAATACGACGTGATGGCCATGGAGAACATCTTTGGCGACATTCTCTCCGACCTGGGGGCGGGCATCGCCGGGGGGATGGGCATGGCCCCCTCCGGAGACATTGGCGACAACCACGCGGTCTTCCAGCCCTCCCACGGCACCGCCCCGGACATCGCGGGCAAGGGCCTGGCCAATCCCATCGCCATGGTGCTCTCGGCTGCCATGATGTGCCGCTACCTGGCCGAAAAAAGGGGGAATCCATCCCTGGGAAAATGCGCGCACCGGATCGAGGAGAGCGTGGCCGGCTACCTGGCCGGGGGCGGGGCGCTCCCGGTAGACCAGGGCGGCCGGGCCGGCACCGGTGAGATCGTCGCAGGCATCCTGACCGCCATGGAGGCAATACCCGCCCAGCAATGAACCCGGGGAGTCCTCCCCCACCCAACCCCATCAGGAAACCAAAACCGGAAAGCCATGCCCACCGTACTGATCGTGAACGACGATGGGGTTGATTCCCCCATGCTGCGGCCCATGGCCGAAAAACTCTCCGCCCTGGGCACCGTGCGGATCGCGGTGCCGGCCGAGGAGCAAAGCTGGAAGGGCAAGGCCATGACCCGCTTCGGCGTGGTGCGCGCCGAGCCCCGGGCGGATTTCGGGGTGGAGGCCTTCGCCGTATCGGGAACCCCGTCCGATTGCGTGAATCTGGCCGTGCATCACCTGTTCTCCAGCAAGCCCGACTGGATCGTCTCGGGAATCAATATCGGCAGCAACGTGGGGCTGGGATTCATCCTCAACTCGGGCACCGTCGGCGCCGCGGCCGAAGCGATGCTGCAGGGAATTCCTTCCACGGCGTTTTCCTCGTACTTCAAGCCGGAACACTTTGGCCAATGGTCGCGGGAAAAGCGCCTCACCGCCCCCGAAGCGCTGGAAGTGGTGGAGACCACCACCACCCGCATGGCGGCGATGATGGAAAAGATCCTCTCGGCGGAACATGCGGACCCCGAGGTGATTCTCAACATCAATTACCCGGGCGTGGTCTCCGCGGAAACACCGGTGCGCTGGGTGCCCATGCAGAATAATCGCTATGGCTCCATCTTCAAACCCGAAGGGGACGGATTCGTTCACTCCGCCCAGGTAGTGCTGCAGGCGCATTCGGAAGCGCCCACCGACCGGGACGTGATGCTGGGCGGCGAAATCAGCGTCACCCCGCTCTCCCTGGCGGGGATCGATCACGGGAAAACGACCGGGAAAATTCCGGAAATTTCCTTGTAGTCCCCTGGAGAGGATCGGAGGCCCACCACCCCTGGTCCACCCGCGCGGAGAACGGGCCCGTTTCTTCCCGAAATTCTCCCCATATCCCCCATATCCATGGCAATCCGGCACTTTCCATGCATGGATTCCCCCTGCACATACACCCTACCTCCTGCGAGGATGGAAGGCGTCCCTCAATCGCGCTGCTACCAGCGCTCCCGCACGGAATCATGCAGCCGCGGCCGGACGGGGAAAGGAGCCGGCAATGAAACTCCGCATTCCGGATTGGAAATCCGCCTGGTTTGATAATCAGATCTCCGACCGGTTTTTCCAGGAGATTTCCAAACTGGAAAAGGGCACGGTCAAATCCCTGGACAGTTCCGCCCAGTGGATGGAACAGGTGATGATCGAAGTCGGACAGTTGGCCCAGGCCATGATCCGGCTGGAAAGCCACGACGCGCCCGATCCCCAGATCCGGCAGGCATTCGACAAGGCCCTGCGCCTCTCGGCGATTTCCCTGCATTTGATGACCACCCTGGACGCACTGGCCCGGAACGAATTCACCAGCGGAATTACCCAGGGAAACCGCGGGCCTCGCAGCGAGGAGGCGCCGCCGGATCCGCTTGCGGTCCATCCGGCGCCAGTCATGACTGCTGTATCGTCTATGGCGCCCATGTCCGTGACGCCGCCCAAGAGCCAGGAAAAGCCCCCTGCACCCAGGGGGAAGCCTCCACCCGGGGACATGCCCTTTCCCCCGGCATGGACGGCCCTCCACCCACAATCCGGGCAGAGGCGGCCCTTCCCGGCTGCCGGAAAACCGGGAGCGTCTTCCTCGTCCGGCGTCCCTTCCGTTGATGAATCGGAGGACCCGTTCGCTTTCCCGGATGAATCACAGCTGGAAGCGGGCTCCCAACCGACGCCCCTCATCAGCAGCATCGTGCAGATCAGCGGGCAAACCCGGCAAAATCCCAGCCGGATGCGGGATACGATTCAATCGCTCTCCATGCAGGGCCTTTCCAGGGCTGAAATCGAGGTGGTGACCGGGGAGCCCCGCCATATCATCGAGGCGGTGCTGGAACATCACCGCAGCCAACGGGGTCAGGTGTAAGGGCGCATGAACGCCCCCCATCCGTCCCCCCGGGTCTCTCCCCCCGCGGTCTCTTTACTCCCAAGGCGTAAAGCCCGCCTGATTTATCCCC
>CAZOXD010000024.1:3091-10033 GCA_964583525.1 uncultured Pseudomonadota bacterium | reverse complement strand
TCTCCCCCCGCGGTCTCTTTACTCCCAAGGCGTAAAGCCCGCCTGATTTATCCCCACATATCCCGCAATCCCCTCCTTGGCCCGCAAGGCGCTCGATCTTCCCGGTTGAATCCCGCGGAATAAACGGATTTAATGGCTTGGCCCAGGCGTCATCCGCCACCGGCGGTTCCCGGCGAGGCCAGGATGTGCCGGCCGCCGCAGACGATACGGCCGCCTCTGACGCGGGCCACAATCATAATGGAATCCCACGATGAAATCCCACGAAGGAATCCCACTAAAAAATTCCAAGGAGATGCAACGGTGAATTACCAAACCATCGACCTGACCCGTGAGGGCGCGCTGGCCATCCTGCGTTTCAACCGGCCGGAAAGCTACAATGCCCTCAACGACCATATGACCAACGAACTGATCGATGCCATCATCGATATCCAGGACGATCCCGAAGTACGGGCGCTGATCCTTACGGGGGAAGGGCCGGCTTTTCACGCGGGAGGCGACGTAAAGGCCTTCGATTCCCAGGGCGATGCCGTCCCGCGCTTCATCGACCGGATGGTGATTCCCTTCCACGCCTTCATGTCCCACCTTGTGCGGATGCCCAAGCCGGTGATCGCCGCGGTCAACGGGACGGCGGCAGGCGCGGGGTTCAGCATCGCCATGGCCTGCGATCTGATTGTGGCGCGGGAGGATGCCGTGTTCACGGCGGCCTACTCCGGCATCGGAGCCTCACCCGACGGCTCCATGACCTATTTCCTGGTGCGCCTGGTCGGTATGCGGAGAGCGATGGAACTCTACCTGACCAACCGGGTGCTCACCGCTCACGAAGCGCTGGACTGGGGAATCGTCAACCGCATCCTCCCCGCGGATATCTTCTGGGAGGAAGTGAAAAAAATGGCCGGAATGCTGGCCAACGGCCCCACGGCCGCCTATGGCAGGGCCAAGGAGTTGTTTTACCACAGCCTCAACCACGAGCTGGAAACCCAGATGGAACTGGAGGCCAAGAGCATCATCGCCTCGGCCCGCACCGAGGATTTCCGGGAAGGCATCCGCGCCTTCACGGAAAAGCGCGCACCCGTATTCAAGGGCCGCTGATCGGGGGTGAACCGGGAATCCTGTTCAATTCCGCCCCGGGTGGGGTAGGATGGGACGCCACCGACATGCGCAGGCAGCCGTTTTGGCCGCTGGGACGGTAACCCGAAAGCCCTGGAAGGGGGTTCCCCATGATTGCCGGTCAGGGGGGCCACCCATCCCGGGATCTCGCTGATCCACCGTTCAGGTATTTCCACCATTTCCATGGAAACGCATGGAACAGACCGAGGATATGCCGTGCCGGGAATCGTTATGCCCGATCTGGGGTACGCCACAGGGGAAGGGGTGATCCTGACCTGGTTGAAAATCCAGGGGGACCCGGTGGAGGCCGGCGATGAAGTGGTGGAAATCACTATGGAAAAAACCGTCCACGTGGTGATGGCCGGTCGCGGCGGAGTCCTGTCCGCGATTTATGCCGGGGCGGGGGCCATCGTGCCGGAGGGAGAAACCATCGCCTGGATCGGCACGGGGGAGACTGGGGGAGAAGCCCCTCCGGATCATGTCTGCCGGCTGGTGGGGTGGGAAACGGAGATCGCCCCCGCACCCGCCAATCTGGCCGCTTTGCTGGCGGCTCCGGCCTCCATGCAACAAGGGACTGCGCAACAAGGAGCCACACAAGAAGAAGCTGGCGGACAGAGCGATCCCGCCGATCTCGCCTCGGCCTCAACCGCGATGGCCGCAACCGCGCCCCTGCAATCCCCGGGAAAGATGGAGCGCGACATCCTGCGCAGCCAACTGCGGCGGGTCACCTCTCAGCGGATGGCCAAATCCTGGGTGGACTCCCCCAAGGTGGACCTGTTCGCCGATGTGGACTTCAGCCGGGCGGATGCTCACCGCCGGGAATGCAAGGAACGAGGCGGGGAAACCCCCTCGTACAATATCTACATTGCCCATGCGGTCGCCAAGGCCTTTGGAGACCTGCCCCAATTCAATATCCAGCGCCGGGGGGACGAGGTGGTGCAGTTGGACTCCATCGACGTGGGCATGGCCGTGGCCCTGGGGGACAACCTGATCACGGTCTCCATGAAAGACCTGGAAGGCGCCGGCCTGCTGGAAATTCAACGCCGCTTCAAGGGGCTCCTCAAGAAGGCCCTGCGCATGTCCCTCCACCGGGAGGAACTGTACGCCTCCAGCCTCACCGTCACCAACCTGGGGGAGTTCGACATTACCGCCTTCACCGCCGTGATCAATCCCCCGGAAACCTTCATCCTCGCCATCGGCAAGGTGGAAAACCGCGCGGTGGTGCGCGATGGGCAGGTGACGGTCGCGAAAATGTGCACCTTCTGCCTCAGCTTCGACCACCGCTTCATCGATGGCGGGCCCGCATCCAGGCTGCTGCAGCGCATCAAGCTGCACATGGAAGGGGAACAGGGGCCTCTTTAGCAGGGAGCCGGAAACCCCGGTTTATGGTGCAGGACTTCGACCCGTACCGCATGGGAACGATAAAATGCAAAATGCGCCGTTCACTGGCCCCGCCCTGTCACCCGGGCCCGCCGGATCCGCCCGCTCCCTTGGGCATCGCAATTGGCTTCTCCAACGCTCTCCTTCACATTGAACGAGGCTTGATCGAGCACCTGGGGCTCAGGATATCGACTGTTGTGGTGAACTCGGCGCTGTCCTGGCGCTCCAACACGGCGCAGTGTTGATGGGCGGCGCCTCGCCACGGAAACAAAGCGAGTCCGCAAAGAGCGACGTATTTGGTTCTTCTTTACATTTCCTTGCATATCCCTCGGGACATTCAGGTAGAAGTACCAACCACTTTTTCCGGAATAATAAGAAAGATGCGGACCTGCTCAACGGCAATCTATGCACACAAGTTATGCACCGGTTACCGATTTGGAAGGCTGGAAGCCTGATATGATTACATTAATCAGGCCTTCTATGGAGACGAGGAGGATCGAACTATGCACAAGGCAATATTATCCACCTTCCAAACCTCTCTTTAATATAACAAGACATTCCAAGCGATAATTGTACAAAACATGGGGATTTTCGCTACGGTTATGCACAGCAGTTATGCACAAAACGATAGCAAAGTATGAGGGGGGGAGGGCCAAGGGGAGGCGGCGGGGTGGAGTAGGCAATTCCGCAATTCCCCCTCGCCGTTTGCGGAGAGGAGAGGAGCGCCGTCAGGCGCGGGGGGGGTGAGGTTGCAGTTATCCGCGTCCATCTGCGGTTCCCATGCTTTTGCAGTTCGCCCTTGCATTTCCCCTCCCTGCTCAGCGGGGAGGGGTGGCCCGCAGGGACGGGGTGGGGTAGGCAGTTCGCTATCCCCCCTTCGCTTTTCCTATTTGGGGTGCAGGGAGCCATGCTCCCTGCCGGGATTGCCAAGGAGGAATCGCGAGACTTCGAGCGATTCACAACCCCTTGTAACGACCTCGCATTCATTTTGTACGGCGCTTGGAAGTCCCTCGACGCCCTTGACCCGCCGGAGGCAAAGCAGTTCGCAGTCCCCCTCAATACCCCATGGCGCAGCCGTCTTTGCGGGGGTCGGAGGCCGCGGAGAGCACGCCGCTTTCGGAGTCGATATAGATGGCCTGACCGCCGCCGAAGGGAGTGTCCGCTTCGGCCACGGTATGCCCCATTTTTCGCAGGGCCTCCCGGGTGGACTCGGGAATGGGCCGCTCGACGGTGAGCACGCCGTCTTGGGGCAGGAAGCGGGGCGCGTCGATGGCCTGCTGGAGGTCCATCCCGAAATCCAGCCAGTTGCTGAGGACGTAACTGTGCCCCATGGCCTGGTAGTGCCCGCCCATCACGCCGAAGCAGAGGATGGGCTGATCCCCGCGGTAGACCATGGCGGGAATGATGGTGTGCATGGGGCGCTTGCCGGGGGCGATGCAGTTGAAATGCCCTTCCTCGATCACGAATCCCGCCGCCCGGTTTTGCAGCATGATGCCGGTATCGCCGGCCACCACGCCGCTTCCGAAGTTTAAGTAGAGGCTGTTGATGAAGGAGCAGCAGTTGCGGTCCTTGTCCACCACGGTCAGGTAGATGGTGTCGCGGTGCGGGGCGCCCCCCCCGTTCGATCCGGAGCCGTTCATTCCGGCGCCGTTCAATCCGGAAGCTACGGGGTGCGCCATGGCGCGGGCGGCATCGATGCGGCCGTATTGCTCGCGGGCGAAGGATTTGTCCAGCAGCCCGGCGATGGGAATATCGCCGAAGTCCATGTCCGCCACGAACCGGTCCCGCTCGGCCAGCGCCAGCTTGAAGGCTTCAGTGAAGGTGTGCAGGTATTCCGGGCTCAGGTGCTCCATTTCGCCCAGGCGGATGTTTTCCAGGATGTTGAGGGCCATCAGGGCGGTGATGCCCTGCGCATTGGGAGGAATTTCATGGATGCGCAATCCCCGGTAGTCGGTGTGAATCGGCTCCACCCATTGCGAGCGATGGGCGGCCAGGTCCGCTGCGGAGATCAGCCCGCCGTTCTCGGCCATGTAAGCGGCGATGGCCTTGGCGATCGGCCCTTCGTAAAAAGCATTTTTCCCCTCCTCGGCGATGAGGCGCAGAGAGCGGGCCAGATCGGGTTGGCGGTGGAGGCTCCCGGCCGCCGGAGCGTTCCCGTCCACCAGCAGCGCCCGGGCGCTGGTTTCGGTCTCCCGCAGCAATTCCTCGTTGCTTTTCCAGGCCCACGCCACCACCGGGGTCACGGCATATCCGTTCTCGGCGAAGCCGATGGCCGGTTGCAGCAGTTCGCCCAGGGCGCGCGTTGCGAACCGTTCCGCGGCAGCTTCCCAGGCAGCGATGGCGCCAGGGACGGAGACCGAGAGGATGCCGCGCTCGGGCACCTCGGGATGGCCGAGGGCCCTGTATGCTTCCGGCGTGGCCCCGGCGGGCGCACGGCCGCTGCCATTGAGGCCGTGCAGCTTGCCGGTCCTTGCCTCGTGGTAGAGGATGAAGCAATCGCCGCCGATTCCCGTGGATTGGGGTTCCGTGACGCACAGCACGGCGCTGGCGGCGAGGGCCGCATCCATGGCGTTGCCCCCGCCCCTTAATACCTCCAGGCCCGCTTGGGTGGCCATGGGCTGGCTGGTGGAAATCATGCCGTTGACGCACATCACGACGGAACGGCCGGGAAACTGATGATCTCGCATGGAAATCCAACCGGAAAAGAGTGGATGAAAAATGCGGGGAAATGCGCTGCGATCAGAAATAAAAGAACATGCCGGTCACATAGGAACACAGCCAAAGAAGGATCACCGCATAGGACAGGGTACGGCGCAATGGCGCCCGGCGCAATCCCAACCATCCCTGGAATCCCAACACCAGCAGGGCCAGCATGGTCATCCCCTTCTGAAATCCGGCCAAAAGATGGGCGCGGCCTTCCCCCCCCAGCAAATCGATCAGCCAATACCCCGGGCGGAGGTTGACCCCCAACACCCCCCCCGCTCCCCACACAATCGGCACCGTCCAGGCCAGCGCCAATCCCCACATCATCCAATGCCGGTGAGTGGAATTACCGCGATTGCCGCGATTGTCTCTGTGGCGGGAAGCATAGCCCAATGCGAAACAAAGGGTGGCGGCGCTCAGCAGTAATTTGAGTGTGACGGCCATCGTTCTCTTGATTTTGATCCGCGGGGTTTTCATCCGGGGAATCGCCGGACCGGGTTCGAGCCGTGGGAAACCGCCCCCCTTCATCGGTGGATCGGCGCGTATTGTCAACGCCATCCGCCATTCACACAAAATAACAATGGAGCGCATCCCGGAACAGGGTATCTCCAGTCAATGTATAGTAAGAATGAACGTAATCGGTTACGATCTCCTTGAGATGGATACCGTAAAGGGAAAAATGCGCTGGGCAGGATGAAACCCAGGCCAGGATGAAACCCTGGCTAGCCCGGCAGGGCCCATCCATCAAGTCTCCGGAGCACGGCCTGGCCTGAATTATTCATGAGTCCCCGTCCGCGAGAGGAGGGGTCTTCCGCGCAATATCATGGGATGCTTCACTCCGTACAGCACAGCATGGGGGTGATTATCAAAGGGATATGAAAATCCAGTCAAGATCGGGAGGTTTGACCTGACTTGGCGATCCGCCTAGTCTGGGAGGCGAAAAAATCGCATTTGGATCGCGGGGAAGGCTGCAAAAAGGCCGCCCTTGCCTCCCCCGGAAATTTCGCCATCGACACCTTGGGGCCGGGAAACACCATGTTGGAAATCGATTTTTCACTAGTTCCGATGACCGACGAGGACCATCGCGTGGTCCAGGACGAGGTGAACCGGCGGGTGGAAAACGATGAAATTCCTCCCCCGGAACGGGCCGTAAACGGCCGGGTGATCCTCCTCAATCCCGATCCCGTCCAGACCATTCACCAGATTTCCGATGATTTACGCCCCCGCCTGCGGCGGGTGATGATGCCGGCCCAGGAAGGATCCAATCATCTTTCCGCGGACCAGCTCTTCTCTAACATCAGCGATTCCGATGAACGGCTATACCTGATCATCATCGAACTTCAATCCGAATTCCGCTCCTTTTCCTCCTTTCTCGACTACCTGCCCCGCCTCCGGAGGGATTATCCGGAATTATCCGTATTTCTCAGCGGCTCCCTGCTTCACCTGCGGGAAAAATTCAGCGAGGTGCTTTCCGGGGGACACACCACCCTGGTGCTGGAAAACCCGGAGGGGAAGGAACCTGTGGAATTCACGGATGCGGAGGAATTCAAAAAACGTGTATCCACCCGGCAGCAGGAAATTTCGCTTTCCACGCCGTTCTTCACCGACATACGGCTCAACCTGGACGGCTCCGGCCGCCCGGTATCGCTGACCCTGCTCACCTTGCGCAAGCTGCAATCGGTGCTGGGCCATGGCGAACCCCAGGAAGTGGAGGTGGGCAAGGGCCGGAAGGAACGGATGATCATTATCGAT
>CAZOXD010000024.1:0-2991 GCA_964583525.1 uncultured Pseudomonadota bacterium | reverse complement strand
AGCCATCCAGGGACTCGAGCTGCCCGAAGACGAACAAAATGGCACCCTGATCCCTTTCGACCGGATCATCCAGCCCAGCACCACCTCCGCCCTCAACGACCCCATGCAGGAAGCTGTCAAGGCCCACTTCTACCACAAGCTGATTGGGGAAGAGGTGGAACACACGCGAAAATCGGAAATATATGCGCAACGGCTTCATGCGGCAGGGGTGGGGCCTCTGGCTGCGCAAACCCTGAAATTGCTGCGTCGCTTCGGTCTGGAACGAGTCATTGACGAGGAGAGCTTCTATTATCTTTGCGACACACCCGAGGAGATACCGACCCACACCGAAACACCGGAGCGTTACAACGAACATTTCAACTCGCTGATCTCGCTGATGAGAAACATGGCCTTCGGCCAGCCCAGCGAACGGATCCGGGTGAGTGACATCGCCTACAACCTGCCCATCAGTACGGAATGGATCGATACCGGGCTGGCCTCATACCCCAAGGTCACCAATCAGGAGCTGGAGGCGGTCTATCATGAAATGCAGATGCTCCTCAACTTTATCACCCACGAATTCCGGCGCAATTTCGATATTCAAAAGGAGGACATGGTCTTCTTCCAGAAGATCCAAAATTGCCGGGAAGCGGGCCTGCTGGCCAAATGGCTGGCCGAATTCAAGCGGGGGGCTTACGGGAAAATGCTGCCGGAAGGCCAGCACCCCGACGTCCTGTTTTTCGCCAACGACGAGGAGAAAAAGGAAAACGATCAACGCTACTTCTTCCCCAGCCTCTCCTGCGCCGAATTGTTCAAGAACCAGCAAAACAAGGACCTGTTCTCCGACTTCGATTACGACTTCAGCGTGTTTCTGGAGGAACAACTGGCCCTGGCCATTCATCACGCGCGGGAGAAGGGAAATCTACAGCCAAAGGCGGAGGATCTCGACGGTTACTTCACCATGAAGGTGGGGGAGGCAAAGGGGGAGCTGGAGGACCTGAACGAAGGTCTGTCGGCCATCGACGATTCCGGCTCGGAAATCTACCAGAACATGCTCAAGGAAGAGGAGGATACCTACCGTCAGCAATTCGAGGAGTTCAAAAACGACCAGGAAGGGGTGGACAACCAGCTCAAAGAGACCACCGCCAAGCTCGATGCCCTGGTCGGAGAATTGAAAAGCCAATTGCACAGGGAAGGAGCTTCGGAAAGCGAATTTTTCGCCTCGGAACCCGGCAATCCCGAAGCGTTGGAACAGCGGATTCTCGCAGGGGCCTCCCGCACCGAAACCCAACTCCAGGAAAGCCTGCATTCGGGCTATGCCGGCATGATGGAGGAGGTGAATACATGGCTCCAGCACCTGACACGGTTTTCCGGCCAATTGCGCCGATTTCACCAGTTTCATCATGCCTGGCAAACGGCAAAGGAACAGCTCCATATCGCGGGGTTCGCCCCCGCCTGGAAAGAAAAACTCCAGGGCCGCTTCCAATTCGTGCAACGGATGAAGGCGATGGAGCGGGAACACCACTCGAAACGGGTGGAATCCCAGGTGCAAAATTACAAAAATGAAATCGGGCAAACCGATTCCCAACTGCGAAAATTCGCAACGCAGATTCAACAGGCGCTGGCCACGCTCAAACATTATATGTCCATCGCGGGATCGCGGGTGGAACTGCTGGGAAAACTGGATTCCAGCGTCGATCCTGCGAAGATCGTGGCTCACGCCGAGATGTTGCGCAAAGTGCTGATCGAAATCTCGAAAAATTCCCATACCCTCTCCTTGCGCTCCAAGGGAGTGCAGGAAAACATGGAAAAATCGCGCATCCGCAAAATGCGCCAGCTGGAGCATTTCTTCCAGTTGCGGGTGGAGGAATCGGTCCTCAAGGCGGTCGCGGAAAATTCCGAACCCGCGCTGCCCATGCCCCCCAAAACCGGGGATACGCCTCCCAGCGAGGAGGAAGCCGGGCGGCTTCAATCGGAGTGGGAAAAACACAGTAACAATCTGGAAATCGTGCGCAACGACTTGCTGGGTACGGTAAAGAAGGTGGAAGGTTTGTTGCTGGCCGTGAAAGGCCAAGCCGCCGAATTCCACCGCTTCAAGGAAAAGCACGAGAACCTTGTCCGGTGGACCGCCCGTAAAAAACGCCTCCGCGATTCCGCCAATGGACTGAGCGAGCGCATGGAGACGATGGAAACGGAAATAGCCGATCTGCCGGAACAGGTGAAAAAATACTTCATGCCCGCCCGCAAAAAGCTCCTCATCGAATTGTTCATTCCCGAAGTGGAACGAAAAATATCGATGTTCGGCAAGGCCCAGACATTTCTGGTGGAACTGATGAGTCTGTCCTATGAGCCCCTGAAGGATACCTACCTGGACCACGCCATATTCCGGCGTTTCCATGCCCGCCAGTTTCTGCGGGGTGGCGCCTATGCCCCGGATCAGGCCAGCCCGCTGCACCACGGGATGCGCAATGTGCAGTCCGCGCTGCGGATGACCCTGAGGGCCTTTCAGCACAACTACAAGCGTCACAACATGCGGGGGGCGGAACGCCTGGCGATTCCCCAGTTATCCTACCAAGGCACGCGGGAAATTATGGCGTCGGTGGAAAGCATGGCCACCACCAAAAGCCATCATCAGTTCGACTACCTTGTGCTTCCACCCACCACGCCCCTGATGGAGGGCCTGAACATGATGATCCGCAAGGATAAATTGTTTCATGGCATTCCTCAGCTGGTGATGGTCTTCATCACCAGGTTTGACGGAAACCTGCTGCGGCGGGACGATTCGGTTCGGGACGCCTACTTCAAGGCGCTCAAACACAACGTGGTGATCAACGTGGACGGCCACACGGTGGTGGACAATCCCCGCTCCATCGCCATGCGTCTGTTGCAGGAAACCCTCGGCTGCTGCATCGACGTACCCGACATCGAGGAACCCACCGAGGTGGCCTCCGCCTCGGTTGATTAGGTGAGGATCAGGGTGGTTTACGATGACGGATTGGGAACGAGTTCAAT
>CAZOXD010000023.1:15326-35569 GCA_964583525.1 uncultured Pseudomonadota bacterium | reverse complement strand
ATATTTCGATTGACTGCCTGTTCTATAATTATTGAATTTATGCGGTTAAAATTAATTGCCTATGCCTTTAACTCCGCAAAAGTCACAGGATTTGCGTTGACGCAAGCGGTCATCAGTCGATCAGTCAGTTGTTTTTCCCAGGATCGCCGGTTGAAGCGGTAACAGAATTCATCAAGATAACGTTGCAGGTGTTTATGGCTCACGCCATGGTAAGTCCCCAAAATAAATCGCTTGGCATTCGAGATAGCGGTATGAACCCAAGGCAACTCCTCGGAAGCCTGGTTGGACGGAACAGGGGCGCCGTCGTGACTGTGTCCCAGTTCATTCAGGTTGGAATAGGATTTGTGCCCATCGGTGCGGATCTTTTGGGCAGGCGCTATTCGTTCTTTCACGGTTTTTTCGATAATTGAGCGCTCCATCGAATCAACTTTTTGCATGGCGATAAAACCAGCATGTTCCTCCTTGGATTCAACCATCACCAACACGGTGGATTTATTGGCCGCTCCACGGCCCCGTTTGCCTTTGCTCGCTCCGCCGAAGAAGGCATCATCCATTTCGATAAAGCCGGAAAGCGTGTAGCGACTGTCCCGTTGCCCCATGGCCTTACGGATTTTGTGAAGCATCGCCCAAGCGGTTTTGTAGCCGAGTTCAAGCTGCTTGGCCAATCGCAGGGCTGACACGCCGCCTTTGTCTTGGCTGACCAAATAAATCGCCCAAAACCATTTCACCAACGGGGTGCGGGTCTTATGAAAAACTGTCCCGGCTGTCAAAGAGGCCTGATAGCCACAGCCGGCGCATTCAAAAAGGTGGCGCTTGGGGCGCTCATAAGCTCGGGCATGACTGCATTTAGGGCATACAAAGCCGTTTGGCCAGCGCATTTTTCCGAGCTCTTTTTGGCAGGCCCGCTCGCTTGGAAACTTTTTCTTGAATTGAAGAAGGGATAATTCTTGATAAGCCATGACCGATCCTCCATGATTGGTGTTAAGCTTTTGATCTGACAAAGCAATCATAGCAAATTACCGGAGCTATGGGAATAGGCATTTAAAATTAAATATATCTATTGCTGAAAAACAATCAATGATTTCAACTCATATTCAACCTTGCTCATTATTATAGTCGAGCAATAATATCAATTGATAGAGTTTTTCCGGATAATTATAACCGCATGTTAATTGCCTGAATTCTCCTTTGGGTCTCTCCATGATAAAGCCGGGAGGTGATTTGAAACCGGCCGGCCACTCTTACATATGCAACCAGGGGCAATCCATCCCGAGTATGCCCATGCGGGATCCGGGGAGGGTTGGATTTCCGCCGCTGGCCCAATAGGTGGGGAATCGCTTGGTTTCCCCAATTTCTTATAATAAATGTACCATCAATTTTTGAAGAGAATTTGAAGGCAAAATAAAATAATTATGAACCTATAATAATAGGCTATGGATTTAAACCAATTCCATTTTATGAAAATAAATGATTTCTTAGCAAAATCAGGATATTAGACTATCCCGCTGAAAGACTCAATGGAATTCGTCTAATAGTCCTGGATATTGTTATCTGGAATTTTTATATAATGCAACCAGATAAGAGCAAGGATATACAAGCACAATAAATGCTTCAATTAGTAGGGGTCGATAGAATTTATTTAATCTAATATTGAGGCTATGGGATGGTGATTCCTTTGATGAATTTTCAACCCTTTCCTGGAAGCCGGAGAGATTGTGTCGAACTGGGATTATACCATGACTCCGCCTTGTGGGTCATTCGGAATGCCAAGCCAGGGGGAAGGATCTTGCCCTTGCCGAGGGGATTTTGATCCCCATTTACGCCGGGTGGCGTTCAACCCGATAACCCTGGCAGGGGGACTGTGGAATCCGGGGGCAGGAGACCGGATATCGGGAAATGCCGCCGCTTGGTTTGGTATTCCCAGGAAACACCCAGGCGATATTATTTGGAGATGACGAGTACCCCGTGAACCGGTACGGTCTCAAAGGTATACATCCAGTCGATGGCACTTCAACCCTCCTCAATCGCAAGCGGCCCGCACCCGATCAAACCATGCATTTATTATCGATATTAAATGTGATTGGCACCTTGATTCTCGTTCTGGGAATCTCCCAATGGGTGCCGTTGGGGGTCGCCTATTTTCATGGGGAAGCGGATTGGCGGGTCTTTCTGGAATCGAGCATTGCCGCTATGGCGATCGGGGGAATCTTGATCGCCATATCCCGGAACGCAAGGGAAATCTCGGACCGTGACGGATTCCTTGTGGTGACCTTCGGTTGGATCTGCGCCGCGGTTGTGGGGGCGGCTCCCTTTTATATCTCGGGTGCGGTTCCCTCCATCACCGATGCCATGTTCGAATCCATGTCTGGATTTACAACGACAGGCGCCAGCATTTTCACCCAGTACGATGACAAAAGTCACGGCATCCTGCTCTGGCGCAGCATGACGCAGTGGTTCGGCGGGATGGGCATCATCGTGCTGGCTCTGGTCATCCTCCCCGTTCTGGGAATCGGGGGAATGCAGCTTTACAAACGGGAAGTGCCCGGCCCTTACTCCGAAAAACTGACCCCCCGCCTGCGGGATACGGCCCGGGCATTGTGGAGCGTGTATATAGGAATCACCGTGCTTGAGGCCATTGCGCTCTATGCCGCCGGGATGACGGCCTTCGACGCCATCAACCATGCGCTCACCACGATTTCCACCGCGGGGTTCAGCACGCACGGCGAATCCATCGGCTGGTACCAGTCGCCCTTGATCGAATGGATCGTGATATTTTTTATGTTCATCAGCGGGATGAACTTTTCCCTCCATTATCGCTTGTTGACCCGCCCCCGCTCCAAATGGCCCTATTTCCGCGACCTGGAATGGAAGTGGTATCTGACTGTAATAACAACGGTCAGCCTGGTGGTGGTGGGGTTCCTCGTATTCGCCAAGGGCTACAGTGGGGGGGAGGCGCTTACCAAAGGCTCCTTTCAGGTGGTATCCATCCTCACGACGACGGGATACACATCGGATAATTACGTCATGTGGGGAGCCTTTCCACAGATCGTTTTGATATTGATGATGATCACGGGAGGGTGCGCGGGCAGCACCAGCGGGGGGATCAAATTGGTGCGGGTCATTCTCCTGTTCAAATATATTTACATGGAATTGCTGCGCCTTGTTCATCCCCGGGTTGTCATTCACGCAAAAATCAACCATGTGCGGGTTACTCCCGATATCCTCAGCAATATATTCGCATTCATCTTTCTGTTCATGACCACACTGGTAGCCGTTACCCTGCTGATTGCCCTGGATGGCCAATCCATATTAACCTCCTTCGGCGCGGCGCTTTCGGCCCTGGCCAATATCGGGCCAGCCTTGGACGCCGTCGGTCCGGTGGAAAACTACGCCCATTTTTCCGCCTACGCCAAATGGGTTCTGATCATAGCCATGTTGATGGGACGCCTTGAATTAATGACGGTGTTCGTTCTATTCATGCCCCATATTTGGCGGCGTTGACGGGTGGGATTCCACGGATTTCATCCCAGCTTGGCTTCTGCCTATTGGGAAACGGCGGGACGGCAGATCTGAGGGGCGATTTCCGTGCGGAGGGCTCTACTCCATTCCCAGCGCCGCCATGGCCTCCGCGTGGAGCTTGAGGGAAGCCAGTTGAATGGCGATTTCCCTTTTGGCAAGCCAGGAAAAAATGAATCCCATCACTTTTCCCGGCAGTGATCGGGGGAGGATTTGGACGGAATGTTCGAGTTGTGTGCCTTGGCCTGATTGGGATAGGCGATAGTCCAGTTGCCAGGCGAAATGGCGGCTACCCAGGGTCATCCCGAAATGGGACGGCGGAGTGTACCCGGTAATTTCTCCGTTGTACTCGACCAGGCGGCCTCCCTCCATGATTTTAACGACGCACCGGGCGCCCAGGAGGGAATCCCCTTCCGGCCTCCAAGTGTACAGGGTATCGGCAAGACCCGTCATCCATAACCGCCGCTGCCCGGGATTATCGATCAGTCCGAACACCGTCGTCCGGGGGGCCGCAATATTCATGTGATAGAATTTTGTCATCCCGGTTCGGCTCCACATCCTATCTCGTTCCGGATTTTTTCATCCCTGCCAATTCCCGCGGGTACAGGGGTTTCGGTGCGGGTCATCCGGTCCGGGTTGGGGAGAGAATTCCCACTTGCCAGGAGCGGCAAAAAATGTCCGCCACGGGAATCTTCCCAGGCACCGGGTTCGATCCGGATTGCTTACGGTGCATGGACTCGTGAGCAATGGGGCCGGGATGTTACCGCAATTAACGGCCCCTTCATGCGCAAGAGGGGAGGGGAACAGAAAAATAAATCCCGGCGATCAATCCTCGCTCAGTCGCCGGGAGCGGTCCCGGATGAAGGTTGGAATGTCCAGATTGCTGTCCAGGGCCCGGCTTTTCGCTGGCGGTTGCTCCTCGGGACGGTAGCTGTCCGGAATCTGCGGGCGGGTTTCGATGGGCTCCAACTCCGGATTCTTCAATTCGTACACATCCTCCTCCCTCTCTTCTTCGGATTCCAGGTCATCCTCCCGGCTGGACAATCCAAGGAAGGACCCGCCTTGATAACCTGGAAGTTCATCGTCCTCCAACTCCTGCGGTTCCTCGTCCCGGCGATGGGAGGCATGGGCATTCAATGACCCCTGGGTAAAATCAGGTGCCTCTTCCTCCTCTCCGGCAAAGGATTCCCGGCCGGAGGAATTATAGACCTTGAAATTGGACCGTCGGGGCATGAGTTCCCGGTTTCCCCGCAGGGAGGGAGCAGGTTGGATGGGCACGCCATTGAAGCCGGTGGCAATCACCGTGACCTCGATCGTATCCTCGGGGAGGCTGTCGTCGGTGGCAGCGCCAAAGATGATGTTGGCATCCTCGTCCGCATGGCCGGTGATGTAGTTGGCGGCCTCGTTGATCTCAAAAAGCTTCATGGTCGGGGGTCCGGTCACATTGATCAGGATCCCCTTGGCCCCGTCGATGCGGCAATCGTCCAGGAGCGGGCTATGAATGGCCTTCTCCGCCGCCTCGATGGCCCGGTTGTCGCCGGTGGCGCTGCCCGTGCCCATGATGGCCTGGCCCATGTTCGACATGATGGCTTTCACATCGGCGAAATCCAGGTTGATCAGGCCGTTGTTGTTCATCAGTTCCGAAATCCCTTGAATGGCGATCCGCAGGACATCGTCGGCCATGATGAAGGCATCGACGATGGGCGTGTTCTTGTTGGCCAACAGGAGCAGATTGTCGTTGGGAATGACGATCAGGGTATCCACATGCCGGCGCAACTCGATGATCCCTTCCTCCCCATTTCGTTGCCGCACCTTGCCCTCGAACTTGAAGGGCTTGGTGACCACGGCCACCGTCAGCGCACCGATCTCCCGGGCCAGTTCCGCGATGACGGGTGCGGCTCCCGTTCCCGTCCCGCCGCCCATGCCCGCGGTGATGAATACCATATCGGCCCCGGCGAGGTGTTCCTTGATGGCTTCCACATCCTCCAGGGCGGCCTCCTTGCCCGTATTGGGCTTGGCTCCGGCCCCCAGGCCCCGGGTGCTGCGTCCGCCCATTTGAATCTTATGGGGTGCCAGGGAGGTTTTCAGATCCTGAAGATCGGTATTGGCCACGATGAATTCCACCGAGGTGATCCCCGTGGAGATCATGCGGTTGACGGCATTCCCTCCGCCTCCTCCGATGCCCACCACCTTGAGTACGTGTGGAATCTCATCCGATCCACCTTCCTTGATATTTTCAAATCCCATCACCATGATCCAACTCCTTGTTGGTTCTCGCAGCCAGATGACATGAAAGCCCTCTGGCGAGCCACCCTCTGTGGCATGATTGAGTGGCATGATTGAAAGCCTGCGGGAATCTTCCCGGTCAAGCCGCCCGTTTCACGATGGAAGACGTTCTGTCTCCGCCCTGAAGCGATTTCCGTTGCTTTCCCACCTCCTTTGCGGCGTGGATTGCTTCCGTTCCATTCATTCCTGCGGGAAATGCCTTCCCTGGCGTACCCGGAACTTATGCTAAATTCCATAACTGGGCGTCTTCCATGTGCCGGAGTTCCCGCTGGATGCTAGAAATATTCATTCATCCAGTCGCGCATGCGCCGCCCGAACTTGTTGAGCAGGGTTGTGTCGCTGGAAAAGAGGGGTGTATGCCGGTGCATTCCGTTTCCCTGGGCATAACGCAGCAACCCAACGCCCGTGGCGTGCATGGGGGAGTAGATCATCTCGTTCAACCCGGTGATGTTTTCCGGAAATCCCACCCGCACCGGGAGTTGGAGGATTTGCGACGCCAGGTCGTCCGCTCCGGGCATGAGGCTGCACCCTCCGGTGATCACGACGCCGGATGCGATCACGTTGCGATATCCGGATTTGTCGATCTCATGGTTGATCATCTGATAGATTTCCTTGAACCGCGGCTCGATCACCTCTACAATCACCAGCTTGTCCATGGTGCGCGATTTCCTGCCTCCCACCGACGCGACTTCGATCATTTCATCGGGTTCGACCATGGAGGACAGCGCCACGCCATGCTTGTGCTTGAGCAATTCCGCCTCGGAGCGCGGGGTGCTCAGGCCGATGGCGATATCGTTGGTCAGGTGGTTGCCCCCCAGCGCCAGCACGGAGGTGTGGACGATACTTCCCGCGGAGTAGATGGCGATGTCCGTGGTGCCTCCGCCGATATCCACCAGCACCACGCCCAATTCCCGTTCGTCTTCGCTCAAAACGGCCTGGGCGGAGGCCAGGGGTTCCAGCACCACATCGGCCACTTCCAGATCCGCCAGGTTGCAGCACTTGACGATGTTCTGACCGGAGGTAGCCGAGCAGGTAACGATGTGCACCTTCACTTCCAGGCGGATCCCCGACATGCCCATCGGGTTTTGCACTCCGTCCTGGTCATCCACGATAAAGTCGCGGGGCAGGATGTGCAGCACTTCCCTGTCGTTGGGAATGCTGATGGCCTGGGCGTACTCGATCACACGGTTGATGTCCTCCTCGGACACCGAGCGGTTGTTTTGCACCGTCACCATGCCATCGCTGTTGATGCCCTGGATATGATGCCCGGCGATCCCGGCATACACCTCCTTGATGGGTGTTCCGGACATCAATTCGCACTCACGAACGGCATCGCGGATGGAGCGCACGGTCTTTTCGATATTGACCACCACGCCTTTGCTGATTCCCTCGGATCGTGCCTGGCCGAACCCGACCACATTCAACGGCTCACCACCGTCCGCCTCGGCCGCGAGGGCGCAGATTTTTGTGGTGCCGATATCCAATCCGACGATTATGTTTTCCCGATTCCGCATTAGAGGACTCTCGTTGGAGGTTTCCATTCCGGCACGTACCCATCCCTGGGGCTTGGCGGGCAGGCGCAACGAGTGAGAAGGCAGCAGGAACCGCTGCGCTGACGTTTGCCGGTGCGCCCTCGGAACGGCGCGCCGGCGCCGATATTTGCGTAAATGTTCCCCCCGAAATCCCACCGCTTGAGACACAGTTTGAGACTCCGTGACCCGCGGCGCCCGCCCTGCCCATGCAGAGAGTCCCCGTCTTCCGCCCCATCCGGGGTCAGGGTGGTACAGGGATTCGCGGGACGAACTACGGCGCGGCAGAGTGGTGCGGAATGGACGTGGGGGTGCTTTAGTCCAGCGCCTGTTAAAAGGCTGTACTTCGAACCGGTGTGATGTCGATCCATGTACATCGGACCCGGTGGCTGGCGGTCATCTTCCCATCCGGCGCTGCTCCCTTTGGCAATCTTCCACTCCGGATCTATTAACCGGAAGTGCCGCTTACGAATTGGCTCTGGCGATGCCTGGGTACAGCGCAGGCAATGCTGGGATTCCACAACCGAAGCAATTCCTTTTGCCTTTGGGCTGGGATGACCAGTCATTGAATTGTCAACGTATATACCGTTCTTTTTCCGGCAATGTCAAATGTTTTTAGTGATTTGTAGCTCCGGTACACTTCGTTTCTCCCGCAAACTTTCCACGAATGGGCAGAGTGAAAGTTCAAATCGTATCTCCCCCGGATGAGACGAAAACCAATTTCAATTGCCACCCGCTCCAATGTGCTATTTTCAAATTTCATTTTTTCCCCCGAAATAACGCAGTTTGGCCGAATTCGTGAATCGAATCCATGTAGAAAATCCGGCATTCCGCCATAATGGCCCCGGCAGGGAACGCAGGGGATGGAATGTTCATGAAATCAATT
This sequence comes from uncultured Pseudomonadota bacterium, assembly GCA_964583525.1. Taxonomy (GTDB): domain Bacteria; phylum SAR324; class SAR324; order SAR324; family JACQKK01; genus CAZOXD01. Next base: position 27,352 of record CAZOXD010000023.1, on the reverse strand, counting down.
AATTGCGATTACTCCCATGGACGGGTGACCTGGAATTGATTCCCAAACGAGCCCCGAATATCGGAAACCGATGCATAAAAGGATTTTGTGGAGAGGCCCTGGAAGGCGGCCGGTCACGGATTCGGCGGCAATCTCATTCCGCGCGCCCCGCGGGAGTCATTCCAAGATTCAAGGACAAGAGGCGTTATGAAAAAGGCTGCTGATTTCGAAAACGATGAACATATGGAATTGTATTGCGATGCCCTGCTCCTTTCCATGTTGGTGGAATCATCCATTGGGGACTGCGAATTATTGCGCGATTTGAATATTTCCCTGGAAACCGGCGATGAAGATCGCATGGCGGACTGCCTGATCCGTTACGCTTCCCTCCCCGAGGAGGTGAAAACCGTAATTCAGCAGGGCGACACTTCCCTGGAAAACTTTGACCTCGACGCTGAATATCCCTCGGTAATGGATGCGGATCAGAAAGCTACCGGGAAAAAGACCGCTTGAAGCGCTTCCCCTTGACGAACCAGCCCTGGGGCCTGATTTCCCCCGGCTCCATTCCGGCTGTCGGCAGTACCCACACACTCTCGGCCTGAAATCCCCCCTTCAATCTTCCCCGCGCAATATGCTAGGGTGAGTGCCCGGGCCACGGAGGCCCGCACGGCGTGTTCGCCACCTACCACAGGCGGTCGCGGCGGTGTCCCAAACGGCGGTGTCCCACACGGCGGTTTCTCAAACAGCAATGTCTCATACCATCCCCACCCTCAACGCGGATCAGGAGCGCATCGTCTCCCATGTGGAGGGCCCGGCCCTGGTGATCGCGGGCGCGGGCAGCGGCAAAACCCGGGTCATCACCCACCGCGTGGCCCGGCTGATGGAAAAGGGCGTCCCGCCCGCATCGATCCTGATGGTGACCTTCACCAACAAGGCCGCCGAGGAGATGAAGCTGCGCGTGGAAGCCCTGATGGCGGAAAGTACGCCTGGGAATCGCAATCCGGCCAAGGGCATGCTGGCCGGCACCTTTCATTCCCTGGCCAACCGCTTCCTCCGCAAGTATTGCAAGCTGATCGGCTACGAGAGTAATTACACCATCCTCGACGATACGGATTCCCGCGACCTGGTGAAGATGGCCATTGCGGAGTGCGTGGGCAAAACGGAGAAATCCGAACGGCGCTTTCCCAAGGCTTCGGTGGTGCAGAACATTCTTTCCATGGCCTTCAACCGCAATCTGGAACTATCGGCGCTGCTGGAACGGGAGTATCCCTGGCAGGAGGAATTCCTTCCTGAACTGGAAGTCATCGCGGAGGTGTACCGCCGCAAGAAGAGGGCCAACAATGGGATGGATTTCGACGACCTGCTGGACAACTGGCACCGCCTGCTGGCCACCCATACCCACCTCGAACTGGCCTCCCAGGCGCGCTACATCCTGGTGGACGAGTACCAGGACACCAACTATATCCAGGCGGAAATCCTGGCGCTGCTTTCGCGCAACCACGGGAACCTGATGGTGGTGGGCGACGATGCGCAGTCCATCTACGGATGGCGGGGCGCCAGCTTCGAGAACATCCTCAAATTCACCGAACGCTTCGGCGGGGATGTGTTCCAATTGGAGCAAAACTACCGCTCCTCCCCGGATATCCTCGACCTGGCCAATGCTTCCATCAATCACAACACCGAGCAGTTCACCAAGCATCTCACCGCCGTGAGGCCGCCCCTGGAAACGCCGCAGGTGACCCACCTCCGCGACGAGTACGAGGAAGCGGACCGGCTGGTGGAACGGATGCTCCATTACCGTGACCGGGATATTCCCTTTACCGAAATGGGAGTGCTCTACCGCAATCACATGCAGTCCGCGGTGCTGCAGATCCGGCTCACCCAGGCCGGAATCCCTTTCACGGTGCGCAGCGGGGTCAAGTTCTTCGAGCAGGCCCACATCAAGGATGTGGTGGCCTTCCTCAAGGTGATCTTCAATCCCCTCGACGAGATCGCCTGGACCCGCATCCTGAAGATGCTCCCCGGCATCGGCAACACCACGGCCCAGCGCATCTACAGCGTGTTCGCCGAGCAAAACGCCGTGCGCCTGTCCCAGGACAACGCGGCGTTGCAAAAGGCCATTCCCGCCAAGGCCCGGGAGGCGTGGGGAGAACTGGCGGCCACCTTCAAGCTGCTGCTGGCCGAAGGGATGGGCCCCTCGGAGATGATCCTCCAGGTAACCCGGGGCTTTTACCATGATGCCCTGTACAGCCAGTTCGACAATGCCCGGGACCGCGAGGGAGACCTGATCTACATGGCCGAGTTCGCCTCGCGCTATGGGACGGTGGAGCGATTTCTCTCACAACTGGCCCTGGTGGGGTCCACGGTCATCAAGGATTACGAGGAGGGACAGGAGGAAGACCCGGATTTCCTCACCCTGACCACCATCCATCAGGCCAAGGGGCTGGAGTGGGACGTGGTGTTCATGATCGGGCTGTCCGACGGGCGCTTCCCTCATTCCCGCTGCCTTGAGCCCCCTGACCGGCTGGAGGAGGAGCGCCGCCTCTTCTACGTGGCCGCCACCCGCTGCAAGCGCTACCTGGAAATCACCGTGCCTTTGGTGACTTACACCGGCGGGCGCCCGGAAATCTGCCGTCCCTCCCGGTTCGTGGAGGAACTCCCGCCCGAAGTGGCCGAAGTCAACGTAATGGAGGGCGCCGAGCACCTGCGCCCCTACCTGGGACAGGGCGCTACGCTCTCGGTGGAATGGTAATGGATTGGTAACGCCGGCGGTGGTTTGCAGCCCGGGATGATTGGATTCCGCAACGTTCATCGATCCCAATCCAGGGGGCGTCTCGAAAGAGGCAGCAAAAAGCACTTTTCAAACAGAGCTTAGCCTTTCGCAGCGCCGGTCGTCAGCCCCGCCACCATGTGGCGATGAAACAGGAGCACCAACAGCGCCAACGGCAAGGTAACGATCACCGAAGCGGCCATGACGCGTCCCCAGGGCAACTCGTATTGGGAAGCGCCGGTGATCAGGGCGATGGCCACCGGCGCCGTGCGCGATTGATCGTCAAGGGTCAGGGTCAACGCGAACAGGAACTCGTTCCAGGCGGCGATCAACGCCAAAAGCCCGCTGGCGGCCATGGCCGGAGTCAGCAGAGGCATCAGGATCCGCACAAGCACACCCAGGGGGGACGCGCCGTCCACCAAGGCCGCCTCCTCCAGTTCCCGGGGCAACCGGGACATAAAGACGGTCAACACCCACACCATGAAGGGCAATGTGAAAAGGGTGTAGCTCAAGGCCAGGCCTGCCCAGCGGTTGTACAAGCCGAAAAACCGCACCAGTTCGAACAATCCGGAAAGCACGGCGATTTGCGGAAACATCGTTACGCACAGGATGGCGAACAACAGCAGGCCCCGTCCGCGGAACCGCACCCTTCCAAAGGCGTAGGCCGCCGGGAGTGCAAACAGCAGAGAAAATCCCACCGTTCCGGAAGCCACCAGCAGGGAATTGAGGATGTTGCGCCCGAATGACTGCTCCGTGAATACCGCCCGGTAATTTTCCCAAACCGGGTTGGAGGGCCAATATTCCACGGAAAACAGGGCGGAGCCGGATTGCAGGGAAGTGTTCACGGCCCAATAGAACGGGAACAGGGAAACCAGGATGATCGCCCCCACAGCGGTGGCCCTGGCGGCCCTCGCCACCCATACCCGGGTCGGTATTCCCGGACGGGCAGGGCTCCAATCCCCCGGCTTCATGACAAGGGCTCCAAACGCACCCTGAGCCCGGTAACGATGGCGGCGGCCCCCATCGCGGCCAACAGGAAAACCGCGAAGGCCGCCGCCGAGCCGTATCCGAATTCCTGAAAATCGATCAATTGCCTGCGCGCATACACCGATACTGTGGCGGTGGTGCGGTTGTCTCCCAACATCACATAGACCAGGTCGAACATCCGCAAGGCATCCAGGGTGCGGAACAGCACCGCAACTGCGATGGCCGGGCGCAACAAGGGCAGGGTGATATGCCAAAAGGAGCGCAGCGGTCCCGCACCGTCGCTGTGCGCCGCCTCGTACAATACCGGAGGGATGGAATGCAGCCCCGCCAGCAGCAACAATGCCATGAAGGGAGTGGCCTTCCACACATCGGCCAGAATTACTACGCCCATGGCGGAAACCGGATCGGCCAGCCACGCCACCGGTGCATCGATCAGCCCCGACCGCAGGAGTAAATCGTTCGCCACACCGTAAACGTCGTTGGCCATCCAGGCCCATATGCGGGCGGATACCACGGTGGGAATCGCCCAGGGAATCAGCACGGCCGCCTGCAAGAATCCGGCGCCCGGAAAGGCCCGTCGCAGCACCAGGGCCACTCCCAACCCCGCCAGCAGTTCCAGGGAAACCGAGATTCCCGCGAAGGTCAGGGTGTTGGCGGCCGCGCGCCACCAGTCCGGATCGGCCGCCAGCGCGAAGTAATTCTCCAGGGCCACCCATTGCGATTGCTCCAGCCGGGACAAATGCGCATCCGTGAAGGAAAGGCCGATCGTCCGCGCCAGGGGCCAGCCCGCCACCACCACCAGCACGATCAGCGTGGGAGCGAGAAAGCGCAGCGCCATGCGGGTCCGCTGGCGTTGCAAGGAATCCCTGGCGGGTTTCGTCACGGTTCCTCCATGCAATTGGAAGCATGCAAATGGAAGGGCATGGAAATACGATGGGCAGGTTACCAACGCCCATCGCGGGAGATACGCCGCAGTCTTCTCTCCGCAGCCTCGAGGGCGGTCTCCGCGGTGTCCCGGCCCGAGAGGACGTCATGAACGGCCTCCCAGAATATGGAACTGACCCGGTTGTACTTCACTCCAGCCACTTCCGAAGGCCGGCTCACGGCGTTGGCCAGGATGGCCGGAAGAAAGGCGAAGAATGGATTGGCGGCAAGCACTTTCGGATCGCGGTACACCGCGGGGCGGGTGGGGTTGTAAGCCCCCGCGATGGCCCGGCGGGTTTGCTCCCTGGAGCTGGTGAGATGCAGCGCCAGCGCGGCGGCCAGGCGGGGATGGCGGCTGTATTTCGATACGGCGAGATTCCATCCACCCAATGTACCCACGCGGGCGCCTTGCTTCCCTCCGCCCGGCAGGGGAGCGACTCCCACCTTGCCCTTCACCGGGCTGTCAGGGGCCTGGCTGAGGGACCAGGCATAGGGCCAATTGCGCATAAACACGGCGCGGCCTGATTGAAACACCCCCCGCGCTTCTTCTTCGGCGTAGGTGAGCACTCCCCGGGGGGCAATGGAGCCGATCCAGGAAGCCGCGGTGTTCAGGGCCTTGACCGTGCGTGGATTGTTCAAGGCGATTTTACCATCCGGTGAAAGTATACGCCCGCCGCCAAAGCTGGCAATCCATTCCAGGGCGTTGCAGGTCAAGCCTTCGTAGGATTTGGCTTGAAAAACGAATCCGTAGAGACGGTTGTTTCCCGACTTGCGTTCCTCGCGCACGATATGGGCCGCCGCCGCGTCCAGTTCGGTCCAGGTGCGGGGTGTTTCCCGGCCGTATTTTTTCAGCAGGTCTTTCCGGAAAAACAACAAGCCCACGTCGGTATACCAGGGAAGGGCCTTGAGTTCTCCGGCCACCGTATTGGCGCGGATGATGGCGGGAAAATGGGCGCCCGTTTCACCCGTGGGGAGATAGGGCCGCAGGTCGATGAAATGAGCTCCCAGAATGCCGGGCCAGATAATGTCGATCTGAAATACGTCGACTTCGCTGGAACGGGCCGCCAGCATCTGCTGGTACAAACCCAGCCGGTCGTTGGAAAGGTTGGGGCTTTGAATCAGCCTTACCGAATGGCCGCTTGCCTCGGCCCAGGCCTGGGCGCCTTCCCTGCAAAGCCGGTATTCGATGCCCACCGCGCTGCAGGCGATGGTCAGCGTAACACCCTGGGCCAGACCTCCGGGAAGTGGGGAGAGAACCGGGAGAAGCAGGATAGCCGTGAGCCCGGAACGCCACAGGAAACCCCTATAAGGGGTGTGACCAACTAGGAAAAGCAAAAAATGAACAGCATGCGGGGGAAAGTCTTTCCCCCGCGCCCCCCTAACTCGGAGTAATGCGAATATTTTACGAACAGTCCAAAATATTGATATAAAACCCGAATAAGGGGTGCAGGGGAATAATTTCCCTGCCGGGAGTCCAGAGGGCCGACGTAAATTAAACGACCGCCCCGGTAGTTGCCATGGGCCGGTAGTTGCCATGGGCAAAAACCTCCGCCGCCGGAGGCAAATCCTCCTATTGCTGTTTTGGGAGTTGGTCACAGCCCTTCTATTAAAGCAGGGCTTCCTCTCCCATCTCCACCATCGGGGCGGTCTTCCCATGGTTGCACCTTTAGATAAGCAAGCCTCCGGAAACCTTCCAGCGGAGGAGGGGGTATGACCCGGAGAACCGGGTTCGCTTCCATCATAGAAAGGAGGGGGGGCGCCGGGCAACCCTGAAATGGGAATCGCATCCGATGCGGGAGCTGGGAGGGAAACCCCGTTGGTGCGCTCCCCGGACGGTGGCGGGTCTTACAGACTGCCCGTGGATGCCCGGGTGAATCTTCGGAACGCGGGCGGCTGTGGAATCTCTCGATACCGGCCCACAGGATTCATCGGCGCCCAATTGGCTTCGAAATCAGGAAACTGAAAAAACCCGGCGGAAATGGAGTGCGTTATGATGAGGCAGGTCCTATATCGCAAATCGGCGCAGGCAATCCGCCTCGCCGTTCTCATATTTTCGCTGGCTGCCCTGCTTGGAGGAACGGCGCTGGCTCAAACACAGCCGTACGTTAAGGTCCATTCCAGGTACGATTTCCCAACCACCGGCAAAAAACTTCAGGCGGCGATGAAAGCCAACCGGATGGGGTTGGTGAACCGCGCAAGCGCCCAGGCGGGAGCCAAGTCCATCGGCGTGAAGATTCCGGGCAACCAGGTGTGGGGGCTCTTTCATCCACGCTTTGCGGTGCGCATGCTAAAAGCAAGCGTGGATGCCGGATTCGAGGCCCCGATCCGGCTTTATCTGGTGGAAGACCAGGACGGCTCGGTTACGGTGCGCTATCAAAAGCCCAGCGATCTGTTCCGGCCCTATAACCACCCGGATCTGAACGCGATGGCCCGTGAGTTGGACGATATTTTCGCCAGGATCGTCAACGCCGTGCGCTGATCAGGCTGCCGGGCAGGCCTACGGGTCATTATTGGCCGGTAGCTCATTATATATCTACGGCTCAATAGGTGAGTGGCTGTGCATCCTATGAACTTGGGTTCCCCGAAGTTCTGTCATTAAGCCTCCCCCTGCTTATCCCTCCCTACCCGTCCCGCAAGTGGGTGGATCTTTCCCTTCCCGGTAGATTGTAGATCATCCGCACCAGCAACACCGGTAAAATCGCTGCCACGCCTCCGGATATGGAAGCGACCAGATCCATCGTATCGGGTGCACGGCCCGGCACCCAGAACTGGTTGAACTCGTCCAGCACCGCTATCAGCACCACAGCGGCCCAGGCGATTGCAATCGTGCGGGCTTTCAGGTTCAGGAATCCATGGGTGGTATTGTTGAGCAACACCAGGCCGATGACCATGTATTCGGCCATGTGCAGGGGTTTGTCCCACCCTCGGATTTTTGGAAGGAGACTGTAGGGCAGGGAGGAAATGGCGAAGACCGCCAGCAAGGCCACTAGGGTCAGGAGGTATCGGTGCCTGCCTAACAGGCGGAGAATGCGGGGCGGTAAATGCTCCTGGGTCTCTGCTGGTTCGATTGGGGTTTTCATGGACGATATGGATGGACGACGGTTGGGCCCCCGATTCCCCCTGGATGGATGGAAGATTGGTGCGAAAAGAAAGGTTTGCGACTCCCCGAGTCTATCAGGCAGCCACGATATTGACCAGTTTGTTTCCCACCGGTATCACCTTGCGCACGGTCTTGTTCTTGAGGGCTTCCACGACCTTGGGTTGATTCAACGCCAGCGCTTCCAATTCTTCCGGCTCGGTCTGGGCGGGAATTTCCAGCCGGTCCCGGATTTTTCCGTTGATCTGGATGACCAGGGTCACCGCCTCGGCCTCGGTCAATGCGGGATCGTACACCGGCCAGGGTTGCAGGTGAACGCTGGGGCCGGGATGCCGCATCTGCCACAGTTCCTCGCAAAAATACGGGGCGATGGGCGCCAGCATCAAGATCACCTTGTCCAGCGTCTCCTCCCAAGCCGGGCTGCCCAGCAGCGCCTTCCGGGAGGCCTTCATCCGGTTGCGCAAGGTCATCAGCGCTGCGATGCAGGTGTTGTACTTGAAGGCGCCGTAGTCCTCCCCGGCCTTCTTGAGGGTGGCATGCACCTGCCGGGTCAGGGCACGGGACTGTTCTTCGTCCGGGGAATCCACCTTCTCGCCGGGGGCCGTGGCCAGGTGCCAAATGTCGTTGATAAAGCGGTGCGCGCCCTCGATTCCGCTGGAACTCCAGGGTCCTCCCTGGTCCCATGGGCCGATGAACATCAGATAGGTGCGCATCGTGTCGGCCCCGTAGCGCTCCACCAGGTCGTCCGGATTGATTACGTTGCCCCGGGACTTGGACATTTTCTCGTTGTCCTCCCCCAGGATCATTCCCTGGTTGAAGAGGCGCTTGATGGGCTCCCGGGTAGGCATGATGCCCGCATCGTAGAGGCCGTGGGCATAAAAGCGCAGGTAGAGCAGGTGCAGGATGGCGTGTTCGATGCCTCCCGTGTATTGGTCCACGGGCACCCATTCGGCCATGATTGCGGCGTCCCAGGGGCGGTCATCCGCCGTGATCGTCTCCCCCGCCTTCCAATAGGGCGAGAGATACGCGTACATGTACCAGTTCGAACAGATGAAGGTGTCCATGGTGTCGGTTTCCCGCTTGGCGGCGCCACCACACTGGGGGCAGTCCACGTTGAGGAAACCCGCATGGTCGTTGAGAGGGGACTCCCCGGTGGGCTTGAACACCGCATCGTCCGGCAGCACCACCGGGAGTTCCTCGTAGGGCACGGGCACCGTCCCGCAAGCGGGGCAGTGAATCATCGGAATGGGCGTTCCCCACATGCGCTGCCGGGAAATCAACCAATCCCGCAGGCGGTAGTTGACGGTTTTCTCTCCCACGCCCCTCTCCTCCAGCCAGGCGGCCACCTTCTCGCAGCCTTCCGGCCAGGGCAGCCCATCGAATTCGGGCGGGCAGTTGCACATTATCGAGCCTTCCTTGCCGGTGTAGGCTTCCCCTTCTTCCATCCCTTCCCCCGGAGCTCCGTCCGCGGGCCGGATTACGGGGGGAATGGGCAATTCATAGCGCTTGGCGAAAGCGAAGTCGCGAGTATCGTGGGCGGGCACGGCCATGATGGCGCCGGTGCCGTATCCCATCAGCACGTAATCCGCGATCCAGATCGGCACCGGCTCCCCGCTGATGGGGTTGAGTGCGTGGCCCCCCGTGAATACACCGTCCTTCTCCCCGGTATCCGCCATCCGCTCGATCTCGGTGAGACCTTCGGCCTTGAGGCGATAGGCATCCACGGCCTCCCGCCGATCCGCAGAGGTGATCTCGCTGACCAGGGGATGCTCCGGGGAAAGTACGCAGAAGGAAATGCCGAAGATAGTGTCGGGCCGGGTGGTGAAAACCCGCATCGACTTGCCTTCGCGGCCCTGGATGGCCATGTCGAACTCCACCCCCTCGGAGCGCCCGATCCAGTTGGTCTGCATGGTGCGCACGGCCTCGGGCCATTCCGTCTCGCTGAACTCCAGCAACGCCTCGGCATACCGGGTGATGCGGTATTTCCACTGATTGAGGTCTTTTTTCACCACCGGGGTGTGGCACCGTTCGCATAGCCGTTCCTCGCCCACCACCTGCTCGCGGGCCAGGGTGGTATTGCACGAAGGGCAGAAATCCACCGGAGCGAATTCCCGGTAGGCCAGCCCCATCTCATAAAATTTGAGAAAGGCCCACTGGCTCCACTTGTAATAGTCCGGCTCGCAGGAGATGACCTCGTTTTTCCAGGCCCACATGGCGCCCATGGAGCGCAGTTGGCCCCGCATGCGCTCGATGTTCTGGTAGGTCCAGATGCGGGGATGGATATTGTTCATGATGGCCGCGTTTTCCGCCGGAAGTCCAAAGGCGTCGAAACCGATGGGGAAGAATACGTTGTATCCGTTCATGCGCTTGAAGCGAGCGCCGGCATCCGATGGGGCCATGGCGTACCAGTGGCCGATGTGCAGATCCCCGGAGGGGTAAGGTAACATGGTGAGCCAGTAGAATTTGGGCTTGTCGGTGTGGGGTTGAAATTCGTCGAGGCCGTCCTCCTCCCACTTCCGGCCCCAGCGGGCCGCGGCTGCTATGTGATCGTAACGCTCGTTCATCGTTCTCCGGGTTCAACTCCGTTGCATGGGTGATGGTTATTCGATGCCCTCCCTCTCCGGGAGGTTGATGCAGTCTTTATTATATCCATTCGCCGGAGGGGGCTGTCCGCTCCCCGCCCGCATCCCCGGTGTTGACCGTTCCCGCGGGCTCGATCAGGAGCACCTCGCATTCTCCGTCCGCTACCGGGCGATGTTCCACTCCCTTGGGCACCACGCACAATTCGCCCGCCCGCAGCAGAACCTCGCCATCCCGCAATTGGATGGTTAGTTCTCCCTTGTGGACCATGAACATCTCGTCGGTATCCGCGTGGGCATGCCAGACGAATGCGCCTTGCAGCTTGACCGCCTTGACGTGCAGGTCGTTCAACTGGGCAATGATTTTGGGAGCCCAATGCTCGTCGAATTGCGAGAACTTTTCGTCAAGGTTGATGGCACTCATTTCCTGCTCCGATTGATGCAACGCCCGATTGATTCCACGCCCCTGTCAAGCCGAGAGTAGGGAAGCATCCCCTGGATCGATATGAAAGACCGTTCGCTCCATTCGGCGATGACATTTTCATACCGCACCCCTGCGCCCATTTCGCTATGCTCATTTCCCGGCGCCTATTTCCCTACGACCCCAGCTTGAGCAGGATCATTCCCGCCATGATCACCAGGGAGCCCGCCCAGATCACTCGGATGCGGGCGCCTTCGTTGAATATCACATAACCGATGGCCAGGGCGAAGATTACCTCTACTTGCTTTACCGCTTCCACGTAGGAACTGAGGGTGAGGGTGTAGGCCGTGGTGCCGAACCAGGTGGCCAGCGTACCGAAGAGCCCCATGGAAACGAAGCTCTTCCAGTAGGCGCCCACCTCCCGGAAACGGGCGCCGGAACGGTAAATGGCATAGGGGGTCACCAGCACGCTGCAGAAGACGTAGCCCACGAACACCGTGAATATCGGATCGGACAGCAGCGCCATCTTCTTGATAATGAGGACGGAAAGCGCGTACCCGATCCCGGCCAGCACCGTCCAGCGCTGCCCTGCATCCTGGGCCAGGGAGAGCAGGGGCGCCCAGATGGAGATACGGGCCTTTTGCACGTTGAGCAGGTACACCCCCACCATGGAGACCAGCACCCCGGCCAGACCCAGCGGCGAGGGCTTCTCCCCCAGAGCCAGATAACCCCACACCACCAAGAGCACCAGGCTGATTTTCCAAAGCGCCGTCACCAGCGAGATGTCCGATTCCTTGAGGGCTTTGGAAAGGCTCAAGGTGGCGCCGTTTTGGGAGACACCGAAGGCCAGCGCCAGCATCCAGAACCCGCCTCCCAGGGGCGGGAGGCCTATTTCCAGCACCCCGGCGCCCGTGAAAGGCAGCAGAAAGGGCTGCAACAATACGCCCGCACCGGCGAAGGGGAGCAGAAAGGTGAACCGCCCCCATACGTTGATGGTTTCATCCAGGGCATGCCCCAGACGCTTCATGGCCATGTTCCGCAGCACCTGAAACAACCCGCTCAGCAGGGCAAGTGAAAACCACACCGCAATTCCCGATATATGAAATTTGAGCCGACGGTCGAATCCGCGCGGGCGGGAAGGATGGCGCCACAGCCATAGCCACAGCCATCGCCACCGCAATCGTCACCGCAATCGTCACCACCCTTCCCGGCCCGCTCAGCCGTGGGAACACTCCATTCGCAAAGGGCAGATCAAACGCCCTCGATGCG
>CAZOXD010000023.1:4601-15226 GCA_964583525.1 uncultured Pseudomonadota bacterium | reverse complement strand
GCTCAGCCGTGGGAACACTCCATTCGCAAAGGGCAGATCAAACGCCCTCGATGCGCTCCTTGCGGTATTCCAGGCGATTGAGGGCCATCACGAAGGCCTTGGCGCTGGCCAGGACGATGTCCAGGTCCGTCCCACGGCCCGTGGCGGACTTGCCGTTCGCCTCGATGGAAACGGTCACTTCGCCCTGGGCGTCCGTGCCGCCGGTGATGGCGTTCACCTTGAACTGAGTGAGGGTGCATTGGGAGCCGGTGATCGCCTTGATGGTATTCAGGGCCGCGTCCACCGGGCCGTCCCCGAAGTGCGCCTGCCGCACCACCTCGCCATCGATTTCCATCTCCACCGTGGCCGTGGGCACCGTGTTGGTGCCCGATACCACGTTCATGGACTTGAGCACGTAGCGCCCCTCGCCCAGCGAGGCGCTCTGGGTGACCAGGGCCTCGATGTCCTCGTCGAACACGGTCTTTTTCAGGTCCGCCAAGCGCTTGAACTCCTTGAACACACGGTTGAGCTCGCTGCTGCTCAATTCATAGCCCAATTGCCGGATGCGGTCGGACAGGGCATGCCGGCCCGAATGCTTGCCCAGCACCAGCTTGTTGGATTTGATGCCCACCGATTCCGGCGTCATGATCTCGTAGGTGAGCGGGTTTTTCAGCACGCCGTCCTGATGAATCCCGGCTTCGTGGGCGAATGCGTTTTGTCCGACGATGGCCTTGTTGGCCTGCACGGGCATTCCGGTGATTTGGGTGAGCAGCCGGCTGGAGTGGTAGAGCTCCTCGCTGACGATGGTGGTGCCCAGTTTGAAGAACTCCCCGCGCACCTTGAGAGCCATCACGATTTCCTCCAGGGAGGCGTTGCCGGCGCGTTCCCCGATGCCGTTGATGGTGCACTCGATCTGGCGGGCTCCGGCCCGGATGGCCGCGATGGAGTTGGCCACGGCCAGCCCCAGGTCGTCGTGGCAATGCACGGAGAAGGTGATCTTGTCCGCACCGTGCACCTCGTTGATCAGCCTGTCGATCAACTCATGCATCTCGTAGGGCGTGGTGTAGCCCACCGTATCGGGAATGTTGATGACCGTGGCGCCCGCCCGCACGCATTCGGAACATATCCGCACCAGGAAGTCGATTTCGGCGCGGGTGGCGTCCTCCGGGGAGAATTCCACGTTATCGGTATAGCTCTTGGCGTGTTCCACCGCCTTCACGGCGCCCTTGAGGACGTCCTCGGGGTCCTGCTGCAGCTTGTACTTCATGTGCAGCGGGCTGCTCCCGACAAAGGTGTGAATGCCCCAATTGTGCGACCCTTGCAAAGCTTCCGCAGACATATCCACGTCCTGGATGGATGTGCGGGCCAGGGAGACCACCATTGGTCCCTTCAGGGTGTGCCCGATGTCCCGGATGCTTTCGAAATCGCCGGGGGATGCGGCTGCGAATCCCGCCTCGATGGTATCCACGCCGAGTTTGGCCAGTTGCTGGGCCATGATCATTTTTTCTTCGGCGTTCATGGTAAATCCGGGGGCTTGTTCCCCGTCGCGCAGGGTCGTATCGAAGATGCGCACCGTTTCTACGTTGGCCATGGCTGTACCCTCATGTTGAAATGGGTTTTGGATGAAATGCCTTGTACGTATCGTTTGCCGTCAAGCCGGACCGGGAAGTTCCACCCGGACAAAAAAAAAGCTGCGATGCCCCTTGCGGGCCTCGCAGCTTTTGCATTCCATCCAGCGCGAGACCCAGCCAAGCCTCGCACACAGGTTGTACCCAGGATTCAACTGGATAAACGCCTCCGGCTCAGGCTCGGGGAATTGGCTAAAATAAGCCCTAAGCCTAATAACAGCGTTCCGGATGCGTACATCGAATTTCTTCGATTCATGATTTGTTTCACGATTCAGTTCACCGAATCCTGGATCGTCCTTTATCGATCCTTGACTACAAGGGATAAGAGGCACGATTTCGAATGTCAAGGCAAAAGCGCGCCGCGTGGGTGCGATTCATGGGAAAGGGATGCCAGTTGCGGGCCATCCCCCACCCTGCAATAGGCCCCGCGGACCTCCCTCCCTCAAAACAGAATCTGCCATCCGATGACGATCTGGCAGGCGCTCCCGGCGACGAAGGACAGGGTGCGCACCCAGGGAATGCCCAGAGTATACACCACGAAGTGAACCACCCGCGCCCAGAAGTAGACCAGGGCCGCCATGTTTACGATGGAGTCCGTCGCGCCTGTGATGTGCGCCACCAGCACCAGCGCGGCGAACACTACCAGGTTTTCCACCGCGTTGTAGTGGGCCTTTTTCATGCGGTGCGCCCAGGGGGTCAGGGGCTTGGGATCGGCTGGGTACCCCACCGCATCGATCAAACCCCGCACCATGATCCCATCGAGAATATAGGGAATCCACATCAGCGCCGTCAGGACGGCCGTCCAGGTCAGATAGGTCAAAGCTCCGCTCATCATGTTCGACTCCTTTGCCGTGGTTATTGAAATTCGCGTCCCCACCCCTTTATCCGCTATCCACCCCGAATTCGCCAATACCGAATTTGAATTCATCCATAGGTGGCGCCTGTGAACATCCGGAACCGGTAGCTGGGGGAAATGCGGCGATCCGCCGTGGGACTCTTCCCGGCATGGTGCCGGGGGGTGCGATTTCAGGGATGGGCGGAGCAGCCGGCGCCGCATGGCAGGCATGCCCAGAATTTCCAAAAACCCCCGGCAACAAATCGTATCGGGTGGAATAGGCATCGTACTTGTCCCGAATAGCCGCTTTCAGGCCGGGAGCATTGGGATCGATTATCTTCATGGTGCGCTCATTGCGAGCTGGAAATCCCCCATCTTCGAAGAATCCCTCCCCGAAGTTGGATCCCGGCGTCTCGCGCGCTTTGTCCATTCGATCCTCCCCTCCCGAGCCCAGGGAGGGCTGCCCCGTGGGAAGCCGCGTCCTCTCTGACCCGGAAGGGAATCCAACCCCTGGGCAGGCGTCCCAATTTATTAAAACCATTGACATTTTGTCCAATCCCACTCCATGATGAATGAATTGGGAACCTATTGCTTGAAACTTCCGGGGCCAAGAGCAGAAAAACCAATCAGGAATTGCATTGAATCCCAAGGCCCGTTTATCGCCCACCCAGACCGATCCTCAAGTTGGTACGCAACGATTCCGTTGCAGTATTATTCCATGCGCTACGATATATTTGCCGTCCAGTCTGCTCAATCCATCACTTGGATTCGACCTGGAGCGCGTTGTGGGAAACTACTGTGTGGGGAACTACGGTGCGGGGAACCATGGGGGTGTCGCCGCTTGAATTGAAAAGCGGAAATCGCAAGCCAGGCGTTTTAAACGCTTCGAGAGAATTCCTCCCGTCATGGCTCGGGCGCCGGGGGGCGAAGTTGCCGGATGATCCGGCCCAGGCAGCGCACGCAGGGTTTGCGGGAATGACCACGCGCTCCTGGATCGAATCCGGCCAGCAGGACAGCAATACCAACAGGAGACGTCCACCCGCCTTCACCGCTACCCCCGAGGGGGAACGCGGGATGAACCGGGAGGACGGCCATGCGCAAGGAAGCATGGCCGAGGATGCATGCAGGACACAGGAATGGAATCTGGTGTTCGAATGATCGGATGCGAACCGCCCAACCCATCGGGCGTTTTCCGGCTGTCGCACTCCCTCCAGGGTAAGTCCGGCCGGTCCGTGGAGCAGGGTCCCGCCGCGAGCCATATGCTGCCGGGCGCCTCGTCGAGTCCCCCGGAATCATTCACACCCCCCGGAATCCGGCTTTGCGCCGGTTTCTCTCCCTTCCCGTCCGTATCGTCCCCATGATCTCCAAATGAATACATTACCAACGAAATTGTTAGGATATCGCCCATGGGCAAACAAATCATGCTGGTCAACGTCCACGAGGACGAAACCCGGATCGCGTCAACCGAAGACAATATCCTGGTAGGGCTGCACATTCAGCAAACCTCCCGGGAGCGAAAAATAGGAAATATCTTCCGGGGGAAGGTGGTCAAGGTCAATCCTTCCTTCCAGGCGGCCTTCATCGATTACGGTGAATCCCGCAATGGATTTCTTTCCATCTCCGACGTCAACTTCAATCTCCACAAACCCAAGGAAAACGACGCTTCGCGTCCCAAGATCCAATCGGTGCTGCGGGAAGGCCAGCCGGTGATGGTGCAGATCATCAAGGAGGGCATGAGCAACAAGGGCTCCGCGATGACGACCTTCGTGTCTCTGGCCGGGCGTTACCTGGTGATCAGTCCCCACAGCGACCGATCCGGTGTTTCCCGGAAGATCGAGGATCCGGAAACCCGCACCCGGCTCAAGGAGGTGATGAGCGCCCTGGGCGGGAAGGACAATCTGGGCATTATCGTCCGCACGGCCGGAACCGACCGCCCGGTGACGGATTTGAAGAAGGATCTGGAGGTGCTCCGCAAGGAGTGGAAATCCATCCAGGCGAAGTTCGACAAGCTGAAAAGGCCTGGCCAGATCCACCAGGAACCCAGCCCGATCGTGCGCGTCCTGCGGGACTATTTCACCTCCGACGTGCAGGAAGTGTGGGTGGACGACGCGGAAGGTTTTCAGGAAGCGTTGAGCTATTTCAAATCCATCCTCCCCCGCTACCAGAAGCGGCTCAAGCTCTACGTGGGGGATCAATCCCTGTTTTCCGCCTATCACATCGAAGGCCAGATCGAAGAGTTGGATTCCTCCCGGGTGCCCCTGCCCTCCGGGGGCAGTCTGATCATCGAATCGACCGAGGCCCTGGTCTCCGTGGATGTGAATTCGGGGCGTTCCAACCAGGAAAGCGATATCGAGGAAACAGCCCTGCGCACAAACCTGGAGGCCACCAGGGAAATCGCCCGCCAACTGCGGCTGCGCAATCTGGGCGGCCTGATCGTGCTGGATTATATCGACATGTACCAGGCCAAGAATAGGCAGAAGGTGGAAAAGACCCTCGCCGAAACGCTCAAGGATGACAAGGCCCGCACCACCCTCGGCACCATATCCCAATTCGGGATGCTGGAGTTGAGCCGGCAGCGCATCGATATGGAAATCTCCCACGGTCTGCGGGTGCAGTGTCCCCATTGCGGCGGCACCGGACATATTCCCACGGTCAATACCAGCGCCAACAACGTGCTGCGGAAACTGCGCGAAGTGGCGGCCAAGGGAAAATATTCGGAAATTCATGGCGAATTGCCCCTGGAAAGCGCCAATTTTTTACTCAATGAAAAACGGGAGGCCCTGCGGGATTTGGAACTGGAATTCGATGTCCATCTGAAGCTCGTCGTCAATCCGGAATTGTCTCCGGGCTCTCCCATCTCGCTCCATGGCAAGACCGGCGTGGATCGCGATGAGGAAATCGAGGAGGTCGCCGAAATTTCGGAATCTCGCGATGAATCCAGGGAAAGCGAGGACTCCGGAGGCCGCAAGCGCCGCCGCCGCCGCAGGGGCAAGGGCCCCCGGGAGAATGGAGACCACGGAGCCGCCATGGAAGACCGTGAAGAAAGCGGTAGGGAGGACTTCGCTGAAAACTTAGGCGAGGACGATAAAGAGGTCGAAGATTCACGTCGGGAGCGGGAATCCCTCCCGGAAGACCGCCCGGCTCCGGACGAGGAGTATTCCCCCGTTGCCGCCTCCAGGAAGGAAGAAAGACCCGCCAGAAAAGAGCGTCCGGGCAGGCCCGGGAAATCCGCCCGGGGAAGCAAGGTTGCCGGTGGCAGCCCCGCGGACAATGGCGCGGCGAGTCAGGCGACCTTCAGCAGCAAACATATCGTGACCGATCCGGAAGCGGTGAAAAAACTCCCTCCCCGCCTCACCCGTTCTGCTCCCTTTGCCTCGAAATCCGCCAGGATGGGCAACGATATCGTGCTCTACGACAGCGGCGCCGCACTCCGCGGGTCTTCAGCCTCTGGGGAATCCGGAGCGGAACCATCGCCGCAGGGAGAAAAGAAAGCCTCCCGCGGCAGAGGCCGGTCTTCCGCGAAACGCACCGGAAAAGGCTCTCCCACAGGAAAAGCGGCCGGGAAGTCCGCTGCGAATTCCGCAGCGAGGTCCGGTCGCGCCAAATCCTCGAAAAGCGCCAATCCCACCGCGAATTCTGCCGCGAAATCCAGAAAGGGCGGGGCTGGTACGAGAAGCAAAAAGGCGGCGGCTGAGGCAGCGCCTCCCGCCTGATGCCGGGCCGTTCCAGGCCTGGCGATATTCCGTCCGGATCCATCCCGGAAATCGCCTTCCTTCCCCCTGCAAATCAGAGGGCGGGAAGGCTTTCTCCACCTCCACTCAGGCGCAAGGCTTTTCCAGCCGCCTGCCCGGGCTCCCCAAGGGGGTCTCAAATAATTTGCAGAATAGGCAGGAGGAATCCGCCGATTCTGAAGATGGTGCGGAAAACCGGCACACCGGCGAAACTGATCAGGATCAAACCCAGCAAGGCGAAGTGGCCGTATTGATCGTTGAAATTGCGGTAGACGGCCGCGGCGCGGGGGCTGAGAAAATACGGCAGCATGTAGTGCCCGTCCAGGGGGCCCAGGGGGATCAGGTTGAACAACATCAACACCATGTTGATGCGGGCCAGATAAATCAGAAATATCCGGGCCCCATCGCTGTAGAAGAATTCTATTTCCATCCGCAGCCCCAGACTCCAGAGGTTGACCACCAAAAAGGCCAGCAGGAGGTTCATGCCCGGTCCGGCGATGGAGACCCAGAAATCCGCCCATCGTGAGGTGAAATTGCGGGGATCGGTAGGCACGGGCTTGGCGTAGCCGATTCCCACTATCACCACCATCAGCAGCCCCATCGGATCAATGTGGGCCAGGGGATTGAGGGTGAGCCGCCCCATGCGCTGGGCGGTATCGTCCCCGAACAGCTTGGCCGTGGCGGCATGGCCGAACTCGTGGAAGCTCAGCGAGATGACCAGCGCGATCACGATGAGAAAGAAGAGAGGCGCCTGCCCCGTGAACAATAAGTCGATCATGCCGGCAATCCTTTACGTGAATAAAATTGCGCCTTCCCGGGCTTAATCGGCGGAGACCTTGGGAACGGCGATATTGCCGCCCGGTTGTTGCGAGGATTTCAGATATTTTTCGATCTGCAGCACCTGCTGCGCCGACTGCTTGATGGAGCGGGGGTAAATTTTCCGCACTTCCTCGTCCTTGACGCCGGCCACGATCCGGTAGTGGGAGAGGGCCTTTCTCAATTGCTTCTGCCGGTGGTAGAGAATGGCCAGCCGGTAATGGATGGGCACTTTCCATTTGCTTCCGGTGATGTTCCTCTTCACCAACTCCCTCAATCGGCTCAGAGTACCCTGGGGATTTTTCTTCAGGTGCCGATCCGCCAGCAGATAGCCGGCCTCCAGGGAAAGCGGGTCGTTCTTCTTCCGGTCGGCCGCCTTGAGCCATTTCACGGCTTTTTTCTCGTTCTTGAGATTTTCCAGGTAGAGCCGCCCCACGTACAACGCGTACTGTTGATGAAAACTCTCGTCGGTGATGCCGGGAATTTCCTTTTCCAGCATGCCCGCCGCCTCGCTGGTTTTATTCTCCTTCATGAGGGCGGTGGAGAGCCCATTGGCGGCAGTAAGGCGCCGTTGCCAGTCGGAGGCGGGGAGATAATCCAGGGCCCGGTAATACCGGATCCGCGCGGATTTGGTGTTGGATTCATCGTCGGCGGCCTTCCCCCATTCCACGTGAACCTGGCCCAGGTAGTGGCGTACCTGGGCGGCCAGTTGCTCGTCCCGCAGGGTGGGCAGAACGTCCTCGGTCAGCAAAACCAGTTCCGTGAATTCCTTCATTTCCAGATGAATTGCGCCGAGGAGAGCCACGATCTCATATCGTTTCCGCCAATCCTCTCTGTCCACCAATTGCAGAGCCCGGTTCAAGTGGAATCTGGCTCCCTTCCAATCTCCCTTTTCCTTGCGGGCGGCGCCCCAATTCTTGTAGATGCTGCTTTGGTAGCGTTTCAATTCCTCCTTGGTTTTCTCGTCGAGTCCGTCCTTGAGGAGACTGGTGATCAAGGCGGCCCGGGATCCGAAATCCTCCACGTCCTTATAGAGGCGGTCCAGGGTCTTTGCCGTTTTGTGCCTGGACTGGGGATCTTCCCTGGACATCCCCTGGAAAGCCAAGCTGTACACCGCAATCAGGGCCCGGCGGTTTTCTTCCGGAATGGAGGCATCCGGTTTTTCGCCCAGGGTGGAGAGCACGGCCGCGGAGAGTTCGCTCCGAATTTGGGAGTCCTGGTGTTGCTTTGCTTCTTCCCGGTAGGTTTCGGCTGCCTTGTCCGGGGTTTCCCACCGCAGGTGGGCCAGCATCAGCAGGGAGGCCAGGGCGATCCTGCGCTGGGGAACCTCGGGGCCGGTCTCGAGGAGGGATGCCTCCAGGGCCAGGATGGCGGCCTGTGGATCTCCCTTATCCAGCGCCATCCGGCCCTCGGCCAGTTGCAGATCCAGGCGCCACCCATCCATTCTGGCCAGGGCCTCCTTTCCTGCCAGATCGGTTTCCGCCTTGGCGTGGAGGGCTTGCAATTCTTCCAGGCGCCCCAGCCCCAGATAAAGCTCGTGGAGCCGGTCGAGGGTTGCGAGATAGAGGGGCGGGGGTTCGCCTTCCGGCAATAAGATCAGTTCCAGCGCCAGTTTATAATTGGCGGTGGCCTCTTCCTTTCTCCCCAGCTTTTCGCGCGCCTCGCCCAGTCCGGCCTGGATTTCGGGGGTGCGCACCGCCTCGGGGTCCACCTTTTCCAGCCGTTGATAGGCCGATAGCATCAGGGCCGGTTCCCCCAGCATCTCGTATCCCTTGGCCAGGCGGACGAACATCTTCCGGTCGCCTTTCACCCGGCCCGCCCGCAGAAGCTCCTCGGCCAGGTTGACCAGCCGGGAGGCCTGGCCGGATTTCTCGTAGGCATCCAGCAGCGGTTGCAGTGCCAGTTCCTGGTACTGGGGATCGTTGATCAGTCCTTCCAGATCGAAGGTGGCCTTTTCCCATTCACCCTGCTGATAGCGGCAAAATCCGCGCATGAAAAACGCCTTGGGGCGAGTGGCGGGATCGGGAATGATCGGCATGGGATTCAACAGGGCCACCACCTTTCCGCACTGCTCGTCCTCGTAGTAGAGCCGGGCTTCCTCGATCTGAAACGCGGTGCGCTCGTTGGCCGGGATGGAGGGTTCCTGGCGGGCCTCGTCGAGCAGGGCCAGTGCGTCCTCTTTGCGCTCCAGGGCCAGGTAGAGCTTGACCCGCTTCCGGATGACCGGGGGGCCGGTGCGATAGGCGGGTTCCAGTTTCACCGCCCGGTCATAGTCCTCCAGGGCCTTTTCCGGTTCCCCGCCATCCAACAGCAACCCGCCCCTTCCCAGCAGCGCCCGGGCGATATGGGTTTTCCCTCCTCCCTTGATGTAGGCGGAGTAGTACCCGATCGCCGTTTCGCGGCGGGCGGTGCGCACCTCGGCAGGGGCTTGGGACATCCGGGTGCGGTTGAACAGCTCCGCCCTCCAGTACAGGGCGCTTTCCAGATGGGGCAGGACGGGAAAGTCCTCCACCACCTGGCGGTAGTAGCGCAGCGCTTCATCGTCCCGGCCGGCTTTGCGGGCGATTTCCCCCACCAGCGTCAATACTTCCGCTTTGTGTTCCGCGCTGTCCTTGCGCTTCAGGTACCGGTTGAGCGACGTCCACGCGCTTTCGCCCTGCTTGACCAGGGCCAGGGTCCGCAGACGGTAGTAGTTGGTCTGATCGGGTTGAGCCAGATCGGCGACCGTCTCCACCCGCTCCAGGGTCTTCAGCACGGCCTTGTGATTTTCCTTGCCGTACTGGGCATCGGCCAGCCAGAGCAGCGTCTGGTTGCGCAAAACCGACGCGGGGTAGTTTTTCAGCAGCGCATCCATCCGGGCGAAGGCGGCCTCCTCCTTTCCGGTCTTCATCAGCAGGGGAATTGTGCCCGCCATTGCCTGTTCGCGGAAAGGACTGTCGGGGTGATCGTCGATGATTTTCTGGTAGGTGTCGAGGGCCTCATCGGACTTTCCGGCCTCCCCCAGGGCGTCACTCATTCCCAGGAGCACCTCATCCCTGTAATCCCCTTGGCGGAATTCCGCCAGATAGGTGCGGGCTGCTTCGATGGTCGCCGCCGGGTCGCCGCCATTGCGGATATCCCGGAAGGCGATCACCTTGCGCAGTTCCAACAGGTTAGGCATCTTGTTTTGCGCCCACGCGGCGCCGTCCCATACGGTACCGTCCCATACGGCGCCATCCCGGACGATGCCGGGCGGGCCTGGCAGGAAGGCCAGTCCGGCAACGACCGCCATGATCGCGATCGCGCGATGGATGCGGGAAGGATTCAGGACTGCCATTGTTTTTTCAACACCCGATACTGCGATTCGGTGAGTGGTGCGATCCGGACGGTTTTGTCCCGGGAAAATTCCCCCCGCACGATGGATACGTTGCGCCGTGGAACCCCGGCCGCCTCGGCCAGGAATTTCTGACAGGCGCGGTTGGCCTTGCCGTCCACGGCCGGCGCCATTAACCGGAGTTTCAATGCTCCCTCGCCATGGGCGCCGCCCCATTGGTCCCTGGCCGCCCCGGGTTGCACCCGCAGTTGCAGGGTGAGAACGCCCTCTTTAAACCGATACGGCGCCCGCGGTGCGGGGCTGTTCTGGCGGTGCTTATTCCC
>CAZOXD010000023.1:0-4501 GCA_964583525.1 uncultured Pseudomonadota bacterium | reverse complement strand
TGCTTATTCCCGCCGTGCTCATTTTTCGCCGACCCAGAGTCCATGATCGGCCTCCTCCGCCGACAGGAATTGCTCCACGGTTTCCCGCACCTTGTAAAGGAGGCGGCTCAATTCGGCTCGTTGTCCGTCGGTGATGTTTTCTTCCAGGGGCTCCATATTGCGCAAGATCGCCTTGCAGGCCCGCACCGTTTCCACATAGCGTTGATCCATGACCGATCCGTGAAACTGAATTTCCGTGTTTATCTGAAGAGAGTCAGCGTTCCCTCCGCTACAGGAATGGAGAAATAGCGCAGCATTTCTGTTCATGGGGCCGTGGTTCATGATGCCATGTGTCATGAGGCCATGTTTCATGATGCTATGGCGCATGGAGCGGCCCGCGGGCATCTTCACGCAGGGCATTCCACAGGCTGCCGGCTATCCTGATTCTCGCTTCCTACCCTCTATCTGATCCATACCATGGCCGCAAGACAACGGCCATGGGGGCCCGCTTGCCCGAATCGCGTTTGTGCGCCCAGCCCTGGCCGGGTTGACCCCGGCGGCCATTTTCCGATACATACATCCGGCATCCTTTCCGACCCGAATCCCTTTTCATCCCGGATCAAGGCCATACCGATGCAAGGCCATACCGGATGACGGGTACCGGAACCCATGGCGTCTGTTATATAATAGTCCAGGAAGCAGGATCCCCAAAGTATAACCAGGAGAGTCTGATGAATTTCGCCCTGTCCGAAGAGCAGCAGATGCTGCAATCCATGGCCAAGGAATTCGTGAGCCGGGAATCTTCCATGAAGCGCATTCGAGCCCTGCGGGAAGACGAGACCGGGTTCTCCCGCGATATCTGGAAAAAAATGGCCGATCTGGGCTGGCTGGGAATGGTGTTTCCGGAAAACCATGGTGGCCAGGACCTGGGGATGGTGGAAATGGCCGTGGTGCTGGAGGAACTGGGGCGCGGCCTGATGCCCGAGCCGGTGGTTTCCACCGTCCTCATGGGCGGGTTCGCCCTGCTGCTGGGCGGATCGGAAGCGCAGAAAAGCGAGTGGCTGCCCCGCATCGCCTCCGGCGACGCATTGCTGGCCCTGGCCTACCTGGAAAAGCAGAGCCGCTACGATCCCTTCGACGTATCCACCACGGCCAAGCAGGATGGTTCGGGATGGGTGCTCAATGGGGAAAAAACCTTCGTGCCCGACGCCTCCGCCTCTGGCGCCATCCTGGTCAGCGCCCGCGCCTCCGGCAACCGGCGGGACAGGGAGGGCGTGGAACTGTTCCTGGTCGACCCCAAGGCCAAGGGCGTCACCGTGGAAGAAGTGCCCGTGATGGATTGCCGCAAGCACGCCCATGTGCGCCTGGAAAATGTCCAGGTGGACGGCGAGGTCCGCCTCCAGGGCGGCGCCCCCCCGGATCAGGTGCTGGAGGGCGCCCTGGAGCGGGCGACCGTGGGGCTCTGCGCGGAAATGTTGGGCGCCATGAACGAGGCCTTTTCGATGACGGTGGGATACCTGAAGGAACGCAAGCAGTTCGGGGTGCCCATCGGCTCCTTCCAGGCCCTCAAGCACCGCGCCGCGGACGAGTTCGTGCAGACGGAACTGGCCCGCTCCTCGGTCTATTACGCCGCCATGTGCATCGACGAGGGCATGCCGGACGTCTCCCCCGCCGTCTCCACGGCCAAGGCGCGCTGCAACGACGCCTTCCACCTGGTGGCCAACGAGTCCATCCAGATGCACGGCGGGATCGGCATGACCGACGAGCACGATATCGGGTTCTACTTCAAGCGGGCTCGCGTGGCGGAGGCCACCCTGGGCGATTCCACCTTCCACCGCGACCGCTATGCCCGGCTCAAGGAGTATTGAAACCTTATCCCTGCAGAACTGCACCTGCAAAGGGAACCGCCGATAAACGCGGATAAACGCCGATAAAATTGGGTTCCTTTCGCAAATTGGGGAGGCCTCACCCCTGAAGGGGCTCCTCCCCTCTCCGCAAACGTGGAGAGCAACTGTCTTGATTTTTACGCTATAGAAGGGCTGTGACCAACTCCCAAAACAGCAATAGGAGGATTTGCCTCCGGCGGCGGAGGTTTTTGCCCATGGCAACTACCGGCCCATGGCAACTACCGGGGCGCTCCTTCCCTCCCCCGGTAGTTCCTAACAACCGTGCAGGGAGGGATGACTGCAACTGCCTGTTTTTCGGGGAATTTGGACACAATTGACTGCTTGAAGGCCGTCCAAGGAGTAACACGATTCAGATAACCTCTGCTTTCCCGGATTTGATATAAATGAGGGGCGGTCAGGGAAAAGCCCGCATTGACTTCTCTCCGGAGCGGTGACATATGACGGGGTGTTTTCGGCCCTCCTCTCAACCCCCCCGCCACGGCATGCCATGAGCAAACCCAACCCCTTCGACCTGAGCGGGCAGACCGCCATCGTCACCGGGGCATCCAAGGGAATTGGCCGTTCCATCGCCGAGCACCTGGCCCAGTTCGGTGCCCGGGTGGTGATCTCCAGCCGCAAGCAGGATGCCTGCGAGGAAGTGGCGGTGTCCATCCGCGCCGCTGGGGGGGAGGCCGCTGCCATCGCCTGCAATATCTCCCACAAGGAAGACGTGGAGAACCTGACCGTCAAGAGCCGGGAGGCCTTCGGGCCCATCGACATCATGGTCTGCAATGCCGCCGTGAATCCCTACTACGGCCCCCTGCCCGAGATTTCGGACGAGGCCTACCACAAGATCATGGACTCCAACGTCCTCAGCGCCATCTGGTTCTCCAAGGCCGTGCTGCCGGACATGATCGAGCGCAAGGGCGGGGCGTTCATCGTGGTATCCAGCGTGGGCTCCATCCGCTCCAGCGGAGTCATCGGTGCCTACTCCATCTCCAAGGCCGCCAACAACCAGTTCGTGCGCAACATGGCCGTGGAATGGGGCCGGCACAACATCCGTGTCAACGCCCTCCTGCCGGGCCTGGTGAAGACGGATATGGCCCGCGTGCTGTGGGACAGCGAGGAGGGGCGGGAGCGCATCCGCACCCGGTTTCCTCTCCAGCGGGCCGGGGACCCCGACGATCTGGGCCCGGCGGCGGTCTTCCTGGCTTCCCGCGCGGGCGCCTGGATGACCGGGCAGACCCTCGTCATCGATGGAGGCAACACCATCAACCTGTGAACGCCCGGAAGGGAAGAGGGGAGATCGACACCGGGGGAAACCAGGAGGCCGGATGAGTGGGATATTGCAGGGAGTGCGGGTGCTGGATTTCGGGCGCTACATCGCCGGACCCTATTGCGCGGCCCTGTTGGCCGAACTCGGGGCGGACGTGATCCGCATCGAGCAGGTGCAGGGCGGCGAGGACCGCTATGTGATGCCGGTGGCGGAAGGAGGGGAGGGTGGGATGTTTCTCCAGATGGCCCGCAACAAGCGCGGCATAACCCTCGACCCGATGACCCCCAAGGGACGCGGGATCGTCCGGAAATTGGTGGAAACGGCGGACGTGGTGGTGGCCAACCTCCCCGCGCGGGCCCTGCAGGCAATGGACCTGGACTACGCCACCCTTCAGGCCATCAATCCCCGCATCATCCTCACCACCACCAGCGCCTTCGGCGCCAGCGGCCCCTGGAGCGGCCGGGTGGGATTCGACGGCATCGGCCAGGCCATGGGGGGCGTCATGCACATGACGGGGAGTCCGGAAGAGCCGATGCGCGCCGCCGTCGCTTACGTGGATTTCGGCACCGCCCTGCATTCCGCCTATGGCACCCTGGCCGCGTTGATGGCCCGGGAGAAAACCGGACGCGGACAACAGGTGGAAACCTCCCTGCTGGGCACGGCGCTCACCCTGAACAACTCCCTGCTCATCGAGGAGGCCGTCACGGGGTCCGGGCGCGTCTCCACGGGCAACCGGGGCCAGTTCACCGCCCCGGCGGACGTATTCGCCACCCGGGACGGGTGGATCATCGTCCAGACCGTGGGACAACCCATGTTCCAGCGCTGGGCCAGGCTGATGGGAGAGGAACACTGGCTGGACGATCCCCGCTTCGCCGGCGACGAGTCCCGGGGTATCCATGGGAAGGTCATCAGCGAACGCATGGCCCGCTGGTGCGCCGAACGAACGGTGGAAGCCTGTCTCGGCGAGTTGGAAGCGGCCCGCATTCCGTCCGCCCCGGTGCTTTCCCCCCGGGAGGCCCTGGCGCATCCCCACATCCAGGCCGGGGAATTCTTCCACCACCTGCCCTACCCGGGGATGGAGCGCCCGGCTCCCGTCGCAAAGGCGCCGCTCTCCCTCTCCGAAACTCCCGGGGAAGCGCCCAGCCGGGCTCCCGAATTGGGGGAACATACCGGGGAAATCCTGGCGGAGTTGGGCTATGGCGCCGAGGAGATTGTGGCAATGCGGGAAGAGGGCGTGGTGTGAGGGTGCCTACCGGGGGTTCGCAAGTTCCTTGTAGCCCGTTCCCCGCCTCTCTAAACACTGCGTCTTATATAATTGCGCATTCAATTGACGATTCTTATGATTCCGGATATTGATCGC
>CAZOXD010000022.1:22913-39012 GCA_964583525.1 uncultured Pseudomonadota bacterium | reverse complement strand
GATGACACCCCTTAGCGCACTTTGGCCGCGGCCCCCATCTTGCCTTCCGTAAAGCGCGAAAAACGCAGCCCTGCCAGATCGACAGAGGGCTTTCCATCCAAAATCAGTTCGGCGAGGACGTACCCCACGATCGGCCCCATCGCAAAGCCGTGGCCGCTAAATCCCGTCGCGAAAATAAAACCTTGCAGTTCCCGCACCGGGCCGATCACGGGAATGAGGTCGGGCATGGAATCAATCATGCCGGCCCAGGTGCGCTCGATCTTCACTGCGGGCAGTTTCGGAAAGAAAGCCATGAACTCCCGGAGAGATTCTTCCACCAACTGTCGATTGGGTACCGGTTCCTGGTCGACCGTGTGGGCGAAGGGGTGATTCCGCGCCTTGGACCAGGGCACGGCCCGCGATGTAATGGCCCGCCATGCATCGGCCAATAGCGGCTTGCCCAAGTGGATGTTTAGCATCTCCCGGTTTTTCAGATAGTTGGGCAGGAAATAACGCAGGTGACGGAAGGATTCCAGGGTGATGTCATAGTCCGCCGAGCGCTGGCTGCCCAGGGCCAGATAGACCGAACCGTTTGCGCGCTGGCGGAAGGACACCTTGCCCCCGCGTACGCCCAGCCCGGTGATTTCCGGCAGAGGCGCCGTGGCGGCCACGGTGGAGCGTACTGTGCGCACGGGCAGGTCCAGCCCCACCATGCGCCCGATGCGGGAGGAATGGGCGCCCGCCGCGCAGATCACCGTATCGGTGCGGATTTCTCCCTTTTCCGTGAGTACGGAGGCGATTCTGCCGTTGCGCGTGGTCAGCCCTTCCACGGCGCAGTAGGGAACCATTTTCACGCCGATCCGGCGGGCTGCATCGGCGAAGGCGGTGGAGACTTTTTCCGGTTCGGCGGTACCGTCGGAGGGAGTGTGCAACGCACCCAACACTTCCCCCGAGAAACCAGGCAGCAGATTGCGAACCGCTTCAGGGGTGACCATGCGCGAATCCACGCCATGGGCCTGCTCCAGCTTTTCCCGTTGTTCGTAATGCGCCAGTTCATCCTCGGTGTGGGCCAGGGACAGCATGCCCTCTTGCCGCCATTCGATCTCCGCCTCCAACTCCGCGGAAAGCTCGCGCCAGAGGCGGTTGCCGGCGACCATCAGCGGCAGCTCCGCCGGGTCGCGGTTTTGCTGCCGCACGAATCCCCAGGCCCGGCTGGATTGCTCGCCGGCCAGCCGTCCTTTCTCCAACAATGTCACCTCCGCGCCCCGCCGGGAGAGGTAATAGGCCGCCGCGCAGCCCATGATTCCTCCGCCAATGATCACCACGTCCGATTGCGGGGGTATGTTTATTTCCAGTTCCATTTCTTATGGTCTCGTATCTGCGGGGGGTACGGTTTGATAGGGAGCAAGAATCCTCATAATATGCACCAGCTAGGTCAAATCCTTGATGGTTCCGAGCTTTCCTTCCGCCCATTTGGCGATGCGGAGCAGTGGGTAGCAGTAGATGAAATACATGAGGGCCACCATGCAGTAGATCAACAGGAGTTCCCTGGGATGGCGCTGCGTGGCATGTTCCCCAGCGCGCACCAACTCGGCGATACCGATCACCGAGACGATGGAGGTGCCCTTGATAATGATAACGTAAATTCCCCCCATCGGCGGGATCATCAGCTTCAAGGCCTGGGGGAGCACCACATACCAGAAATTTTGCAGGACGGTCATGCCGACCGATCGGCCTGCCTCGGACTGTCCTTTGGGCACCGCCTCGATCGCAGCGCGCACGATTTCGGCCACATAGGTCGAGGTATAGAGACTCAGGGCAATGATTGCCGCCGGCAAGGCCTCCAGTTCCAGCCAGGAAACGCCCAGCTCGGGAAGCATGAAATAGACCACGTAAAGATGCACCAGGAAGGGTGTGCCGCGCAGTGCGTGAATGTACACCCCGAAAACAGGGGAGAGGATCGTAATGTTCTCCGCACGCACCACCCCCACAAAGAATCCCAACACGCTGCCAATGGTAATCGTCACAAGAGAAATCCTGAAGGTCATCCATAGGCCTTCCACGAGGAAAGGCATCACGGAGCGAACGACTTCGATCATCCCTTTCTCCTCTCAGGAATGAGCCCCGCCCAACTTGCGTTGCGCGTAGTTCGACAAAATAAACATGCCGTAATAAATCGCCAGATAACCGGCGGCGACCGTGAGAAACGCCTCATTGGGCATCAACCGTTCGCTGAGAAGGGTCAACCCGGCTCCAAAAAGCTCGAAAACCCCGATGAAACTCACCAGGGAGCTATCCTTGATGAGAACGGCCGTTTGCCCGAGTAGAGGCGGAATGACGCGGGCGATTGCCTGGGGCAAGACGACGTAACGCATGCGCTGAATGTAACTCATCCCCACAGACAGCGCCCCCTCGACTTGACCGCGATGAATGGATTCAATGCCGGCGCGGATAATCTCGCTCATGAAGGCCCCGGCATTGATGCCCAGAGCGAGGATGCCCCCTTCCAATTCCGTGAGGCGCCGATCCAGGATCGGCAAAGCGGGCAGGGCGAAGTAAACCAGGTAAATCTGCACCAGAAGAGGAGTCGAGCGAATCACCGCGATGTAGCCATCCGAAATCTTCCGCAGCACCGGGTTGGCGGCTTGACTCAGCAGCGCGGAACCTGTGCCCAGGGTCAGGGCCAATACCAGCGCCGCCAGGGAAATCCCCAGGGTCGACAGCATGCCCCGCTGGAATTCCGTGATAAATTGCGCGACGACGCGATAGTTGTAAAAGTCGAGAATCCAGTCCATGAATTCAGGCCAAAGGAGGTCCGTCAATTCAGCGCCGGGCGCTCATTCACCCGGCAATCAGGTTAAGTCCTATACGGTTCAGTTAGGGCGAGATAATTGTGGAAAAGCAGCGTCCTTCGAGACACTCGCTTCGCTCGTTCCTCAGGAGCGCGGCTTTTTTCCGTGTCCCTGAGGAAGGCGCCTCAGGCGCCTGTCTCGAAGGGCACGGAAAAATTAGATGATTTTCATGCTCCTATTCTTATGTGAACCGCATTGAGGTTACGTCCGATGGTTCACTTGCCGGCCGCCAGGAGGCTCCACATTGCCTCCAACCCGGCGGGCCGCCCGCCATACTCCACCATCGCATCCATCAGGCAATCCCATAAATACTCGGCCAGTGCGGCTCCCGGGAACAAATGGTAGGCCAGGGTTTCTCCCACGTCCCAGCGTAAAACAATGGCGTTGGCCCGGGCAACGGATGTCTGGGCCACTTCCAATTGCGGGAAAACCTCCGGGGATAGATCGACGCCACAGAGCTTGGCCAGCATTTCCGGCGCGAGGCGCCCCGAAACCACGAACCAAGCCGTGGAATCGGCCCTGGGCACCGGATATACCCCGGCGGGGGGTTCCCGGGAATGTTCCTTCCCCAGCCGATGCAATAGCTCGCTGTTTCCCTGCGGATTGCCAAGCAGCGGATTTTCTAACATCGGATTCTCCAACAGCAGGGCCTCCCCATCGCCGAGGCGAACTACCAGGCCGCCGTCCGGCTGATTGGCGCCCCGGTTGTTGGGCGGCAACTCCAGTTTTTGCGCCTCGAGCCAGGGCAGGGCCTGGGGGCCGCGGTAGCCGGTTTTCGGCAGAAGAGACAGATCGATCAGCGCCAATTCTCCGCACCCAGCCGCCTCTGCCTCCGCATCGGTGGCGCCGGCTCCGTATCTCAGGGCACAGGCGCCTCCCGCAAGCTCTCCGAATTCAGCGCCCAGCTTTTGTAGCTGGCGGTACACGGGACTGCGGCGCAGGAACTGTTCGGGTGCGATCGTCATGTTTGCGATAGTCATGCTATAGCCTTTGGCGTAAGCCCTCGGGGTCATAAAAAGGCAGTTCCACCACCTGGGCCCATATCCGGTGTCCGTGATCCACCTTGATCTCGAACTTGCTTCCCGCAGCCGCCTGGTTCGGCTCGACGTAGGCCAGACCGATCACCTTGCCCAGGGTGGGAGACCGGCAGCAGGAGGTGACCCGCCCCGCAATCCGCTCCCCGGCAAGAACCAGGTGACATTCCCTGGGCACGGGCGCCTTGGTGTTCATGTCCGCATCCTCGATGGAAAATCCCACCAGCCGTCTGGAAATTCCCCTGGCCGCGTGGATGGCCTGGGAACGCTGGCCGATGAAGTACGGTTTGCGGGCGCTCACCGCCCAACTCAGATCGGCCTCTTCCGGGGTGGTCAGCCCGTCGGTATCCTGACCGATGATGATGTGCCCTTTTTCCAGCCGCAACATCCGCTGGGCCTCCACGCCAAAAGGCCGGATTCCGAACGGCTCCCCCGCGGCGATCAACCTGTCCCAGAGGGCCTCGCCACTGCTCCAGGGAGCATGAAGCTCATAGCCAAGTTCTCCCACGAACCCAACCCGCATGATCAGCACCCGAATCCCCGCGACCGTGCCTCGCACGGCGCCCATATAGGGCAGGTTTTCCGAGGAAAGATTCACATCGTCACACAAGGGTTGCAGCACTTCCCGGGAACGGGGACCGGCCAGGTTGACCGCGCACCAAGCATGGGTGACCTGAGAGATATCCACCCGCAGGCGCCAGTGGGCGTTATGGAACAGCATTCCCTGGAACACCCCCCCGGAACCCGTGGTGGTGGTCGTGACGTAATAGTGATCCTCCGCCAGCCGGCAGGCCACGCCATCGTCGCTCACGACCCCTTCCATGTCGGTCATCAGCACGTAGCGCCCCCGGCCGATCTGTTGCTTGAGATGACCGGTATTGTACATGCGATTGATGAATTCGGGGGCATCCGGGCCGCGAATCTCCAACCCGCCCAGGGTGGAAACGTCGATCAGCCCCACCTGGTT
Source organism: uncultured Pseudomonadota bacterium (assembly GCA_964583525.1). GTDB lineage: Bacteria > SAR324 > SAR324 > SAR324 > JACQKK01 > CAZOXD01. The sequence goes on along the minus strand of CAZOXD010000022.1, from coordinate 34,180 downwards.
GCGCACCCCCAGCGCTTCTTCCTCGATACGCGCCCGGGCCGCTTCGGGCGGGCCGTAATAGGCGGGTCTCAGCCATTGTCCCGCCGGCATCATCCGCGCCCCGGCTTCCAGATGGCGGTGATGCATGGGGGTTTTCAGCACCGGCTCGAAGGAGCGGCCGGCCAGCAGGGCGAACTTCTCTCCCCCGATGGGCGGACGGGAGGTGGGGGGTGTGGACGCTGCCAGGGGGGTGCCGGTGGCTTGGGCATGCAGGAACAATGCGGCCTGGGTGGAATGCCGCCCCTGGGAGGGCCCCATTCCGGCAGTCGTAAATCGTTTCAGCAGTTCCATCCCCTCGTATCCTTCCAACACCGCCTGACGGATATCGGATACCTGCACGTCCTCGTCGAAATCCACGAATTCCATGCCTTTGGCGTGGGGAAACACCGGCCAGGGGTAGCTATGGTTTTCCCCTCGGGAATCCTCCTGACGGTAATCCTGCAAAACAGTGGGAATCTCCTCGATCCGGAATCCCGCGGTTCGCGCCGCCTCCAGGCCCGCCCGGCGCCCATCGCCCAGGACGGCGTCCAAGTCATGCGCCCCATTGGCATGTACTCCATTGGCATGCACTCCATTAGCACCGCCCGCGCAGAACATACCGGTTGGCAACTCCGTGATCCGGAGAGTTGCCGAAGCTTCATCGTAGCGGAACCTGCCGCCAGCCATGAGCAGCAAGCCGGCTTCCGGCTGGCCGCCGGCAGAGACGGCGATCAGATCGCAGGCGACTGTCTCGTGGGGTTCGGCGCAAACCCCGGGACCCTGCACACGCGCCAGGCGGGCGGATACGACCCGCGGACGGAACCATCCCCGGCGCGCTTCCCATACGGTGGTGTGGTCCTCCACGGCCACGCCTGCCGACCGAACCGCCACGCGGCGGGGGCAATCAGGCGGGTGCTCGCGCGGATCCACCACCTTCACCACCTCGATTCCGGCCTCGAGCAGATCGAGCGCCACCCCGTAGCCTTCGCTTACGGCGGCGATCACCACCGCCTTGCGGCCGGGCCGCACCCCATGGAGCCGCAGCAATCGCTGCGCGGCCGACCCCAGCATCACGCCGGGAAGATCGTTGTTGCGAAAAACCAACGGCTGTTCCTGCACGCCGGTGGCGGTCACCACGGCCCCGGCCCGCATTTTATACAACCTGCCGTCCCGCACCAGCGAAAGCCAGTGGTCCGCGAACCAGCCCGTGCAGAGCGCATCGGTCAGTACACGGATCAGAGGATGTGCCATTACCTGCCGGGAGAGTGCAAGCCCCTCTTCGCTTCCCCGCCGGCCGTTCGCGTCGAACCGGGCATAGTTCCGGATATGGTTCATGGCGCCGCCCAACCGCACGTTGTCATCGACCAGTGTTACGCGGGCGCCGCTTTCCGCGGCTGAGAGGGCCGCGGCCAGTCCTGCCGGCCCACCCCCGATGACCGCCACATCGCAAAAAAGGTACTGTTTCTCGGGAGGCCCCTGAACTCCCTGCCCCTGAACTCCCTGCCCATGATCCGTTTTGGGATCGACCCGGCCCAAACCCGAAAAATGCCGGATCAGAGGCGCCCAGATCCGCCATGCGCCGGGAGGTTTGTAGAAGGCCTTGTAATAGAATCCCACGGGGAGAAATTTCGAGAACAGTCCCATGGACGCCGCCAAATCCAGGGCGGAAAACCCGATCACGTTCTGGGTGGAAATTTCCATCCCCTCGGCGATTCCGCGGCGTTCCGCAGGAACGTTGGGTTCATCGCCCACCTGAACGAGGGTCGAGGACTCCCAGCCCCGCCCGGAAAAGATACCCCGCGGCCGGTGATATTTGAAGGAACGAGATAGCACCTTCACACCATTCGCCGCGAGGGCGCTGGCGATCGTATCGCCCGGAAAACCGGAATATTCCTTGCCATTGAACCGGAAACCAACGCCCCGATCGCGGTCGATCAGCGTTCCCCAAGGCTTTGCAAGGCGGCCCCCGTTCATATCCACCCTTTTCATTTCTGCTGTCCCCCCTGGCCCCCGCCCCCCTGGTTAGCGCCCCCTTGATTCACCCAAATTTCTCCCTGCAATTCCTCTACTGGATAGGTGCGTTCGATTTCATCGGTGACGGTATTGCGCTCGGCGATGAACCAGTAGCCGGTGGCTACGTGACACCACCATTCCCGCACAACGCCCGCCGGGTTTTCCGCCATGAACACAAAGTCCGCCCACTGCGCATCCGTGCAGGCAGATGCATCGGGATGGGGCACGGCCTCGCCCCCATGGCGAAATTCGGAGATGTTCCTCACCCCGTTCAACGGGCAGCGCATGAGTTTCATGGTGTCCCTTAAAAAGCCTGTTACCAAATCCAAAACAGCAAGAAAGGATTTGCCTCCGGCGGGTCATGGGGCTTTGCCCCCTGACAACCCCCAGCAGGGAACTTAGTCCCCTGCACCCCCTATTCGGATGTTGTTACAATACATTGGGTTGATCGGCAATCATGGCTTTACTCCCAGTTAGGGGGGTGTGGGGGGAAGACTTTCCCCCACATGCTTTTAACTTTTGCTGTTGCTTTTGCAGTTTTTACCTTTAATCAAATCCCTTTTAATGGCCGACGGAAGCGGCGCCCTTTTCTCCCAGCAGGTCAAACCGCTCAAAGCGGTCCAGGGTGAAGGATTGCAGCACTTCGGGCGTCGAACCGGTGGCGATCAGTTCGGCCAACCGCTTCCCGCAGACAGGTGTGGCTTTGAAGCCCCAGGTGCCCCAGCCCGCATCGATGTAATAGTTATCCAGTGGAGTTTTCCCCATGATCGGACTGAAATCCGGCGTCATGTCGGACATGCCGGTCCATTGCCGCATCAGCTTGACCTGGGCGAAGCAAGGGAACAATTCGAGGATGTGGGCGATGAGCTGCTCCTTGAAGTCCAGCGTAGAGCGGTTGGAATAAAGCGGGTAGGGATCCACCGCACCTCCCATCACCAACTCGCCCCGGTCGCTTTGTGAAATATAGGTATGCAGGCTGCCCGAAACGATAATGGGGTCCAACACCCGCTTCAACGGCTGGGAGACACAGGCTTGCAAGGGCACGGTGTGAATGGGCAGTTTGAATCCGGCCATGCGGGCCAACAGGGAACTGGAACCCGCCACGGCTTGCAATGCCATCCCGCATTTGATCACGCCACGGTCGGTGACGACACCGCTCACGCGGCCATTTTCGCACAGGATGTCCATGACCCGGGTTTTCTGGTGCAAGGCCACGCCACGCTCCGCGGCGCGGGCGGCGTACCCCCAGGCCACCGCATCGTGCCTCAGGATGGCTCCGGGCGGATGGTACAGGGCGCCCAATACCGGGTAGCGGACATCCTCGGAGAGGTTCAGGAGTGGGATGGCTTTTTTCAGGTATGCGCGATCCACCAACTGCGAGTTCACGCCCAGATGCTGGTTGACCTCGGCCCGCCAGCGCATGGTGCGAATGGCCGAATCGGTATGGGCCAGGGTGAAATGACCCCGGCGGGAAAACAGCATATTGAAATCGAGTTCCTGGCTCAAGCGCGCAAACAGGCTCAAGGACTCCTCGTAAAACCGCACCCCTTCCGGAGTCAGATAATTGGAGCGGACGATGGCGGTGTTGCGGCCGGTGTTGCCTCCCCCCAGATACCCCTGCTCCAGGACGGCTACGTTGGTGATCCCGTGATCCTTGGCGAGATAATAGGCCGTGGCCAGGCCATGGCCGCCGCCTCCGATCACCACAACGTCGTAGGAGGATTTTAATTGCGTTGCCGGGGGAATCGCCCGGGGCGCGGGATGGCCGCGCTGGAAGCCGTACTTGAGCAAGCCAAAGGGCATGTGGGGTCCCGGTTGCCGGAAAGAAGGAATAAGGCACAGAATCTTCAAACCCGAGTAGCGGGCTTACGCCGGCCTGTTGCGCCTTCAGAACAATCGTCGTTCAGGCGAGGGCGCCGGTTCCATAGGAACTTGTCAACAGTTCCCCTTCCGCAAACCTGGCCAGGCGGTAGGGGCTGATATCGATCTCCCGCGGCTGATCCAGTACCAACTGGGCCAACAATTTTCCGATCATCGGCGCAAGCTTGAAGCCATGTCCGGAAAATCCGAAGGCCAGATACAACCCGTCGGTTCCTGGCGCGGCATCCAACACGGGGTTCCAGTCGGGCATGATATCGTAGGGTCCGACCCAGGATTCGACGAATTGGCCCTGCTCGAAAACGGGCATCCTGTGGGCGAGTTGCTTCCCCTGCTCCTCCACAAAATCCAGAGGGACCTGCGCCTCCATTTCATCCGGACCAGTGACCGGTTCACCATGGTCCCCGGTGCCCAGCAGCACCACGCCTCCGGAAGCAGGGCGAAAGTAGATCAGTTTTTCGGAAATCAGATCCTTGATGATGGGCAGCGTGGAGCGATAGGGCTCAGCCACCCGGAAGGTCAGAACGGTATGGCGGGAAATCTCCATGGGAATCTCGAGCCCCGCGGCTTCGGCAATGGCGTGGCTCCAGGGGCCAATGGCGCTGACCACGCGCCCAGCGGAAAATTCTCCCTGGCTGGTTTTCACCCCTTTGATCCTGCCGCTATCGATCACCAGTCCCGTAACGGTGCAATCGGTCAGGGCCTGCACTCCCAATCGCTTGGCGGCGTTCATGAAACCCGTGGTCGTCAGGTACGGGTCGGCATAGCCCGAATCCGGTTCAAATCCGAGCACCGCGGCATCGTCCACGCGCAGCAGCGGATGCAGTTCCAGGGCTTCCTCTCGGGAGATTTCGCGCACATTGGCTCCCCAACCGGACTGTCTGGCCAGATTGGCCTGGATGCTTTTCCCCTGCTTCCCCGGTGGCGCCATAATCAAATAGCCGGTTTTCACAAAGCCCGCGGAGGCCTCCCCATCGCCCAGCATTTCGGGAAAGTGGTTGAAGTATTCCAGGCTTTTGACGCAGACCTGGGTATTGATCGGAATGGAGTAGTGGCTGCGCACGATGGCGCAGGATTTGGCCGTGCCCCCGCTGCAGATATCCCCCCGCTCCACCAGCAAAACGTTTCCGCTCCCCAGTTGTTTCAGATGGAAAGCCACGGAAGCCCCGACTACTCCGCCTCCGATGACAATCACGTCAAAGACACGTTGCATTTTCTATCCCCGGTTCAGGCGGCTGTCAGCGGCCAGCCTCAACCCGGCATGCCCCTGGGTTTCAGATTGCGCGGAATGCCGGAAAGGGCGATTGCGGACACTTCCCCGCCGGCCAGACCATTTCAAAGGGCCGCTGAAAAGTCCTCCACGCGGGCCCAGGCCGAAGGAGTCCCTCATTTCAATCCATCCTGGCGGACGCCTCCGGCATGTCCGGGCCCCTGGGTTTCCAACCGAAAACGGACTTCCTGCCCGCGCCGGCACTATAATTCTCGTTTAGCGGTTTCCGCTTAGTGGTCTTTCTTCCACGCAGGCGATTGCATCCAATAAGCGGCCAGCTTGTCCAGGCGTCCATCGGTGCGGATCAGCATGAAGTAATTATCCAGCCAACGCACCAGATGGGTTTCCTCCGGACGGGTCGCAAAACTGAGCGGCCAGCTTTTCAATGCCCCTTCCAGGACGTGGAAGTTCGGATACTCGATCACATATCCGGCCGCCGAGGCTTGATCGTTGATGGCGGCGTCCACCCGGCCGGAAGCCACTGCCTGAGCCACGGCGGGTCCGCCACCGGCATACTCCTTGATGGTGGCGGCCGAGCACGCGGACTTCAGCAACCCGACGTTGCTGCTCCCCTGAACCACACCAATGCTGACGCCACTCTTGCAGGCGTCCTTCCAGGTCTTGAAGGGCTTGCTTTTCTTGGCGTAGAGAACCACGTCGCTGTACAGGTACGGTTGGGTGAAGTTCAGCACCAGAGTCCGCTTCGCGTTCGGCGTCATGTCGGCAGCCAGGAAATCGGCCTTGCCCGACCGCACGGCGGGGATCAATCCTTTCCAATCGTAGTCGAGGAGTTTCAGCTTCACCCCCATATCCTTTGCCATCATCTTGATGACCTCGACGGCGAAACCGGTACGCTTTCCATTCTTGTCCACGAAGCTGACCGGCGGCCCCTGGGTTTGCACCGCCACACGCAATTCGCCGCGTTTGACGATATCCTGGACCACATCCGCAGCCGCCTGACCCTGGATGAACAGGCCCAAGACAAAAGCGAAGCCCAAAACAAGTGCTAGTCTCTGTAGGTTTTTCATATTACAAACCTCCCCTGGAATTGTTCACTGTCTCCCCGGCATGTAACGGATATGCCGTTCGAAGTGCCCTGATTCATGCACGCAATCGTGCACCAGATTTGTATATACCAACTTCCCTCCTCTGGTCTAGTCCAAAAGAGACCCGGGGGAAAAAAGAGTGCTGCATAAAAAAAGAGCGGTTCAAAGGATGGAGCGGAGGAAAGTGCGCAGGCGTTCTTCCTGGGGGTTTTCAAAGAAGCTCTTGGGATTCCCTTCCTCGATAAGCAGGCCGTCGGACATGAAAAGCATCCGGTCCGCCGCCTTTTTGGCAAATCCCATCTCATGGGTGACCACCACCATGGTCATGCCCTCGGATGCCAGATCCGTCATCAATTCAAGCACTCCGCCCACGGTTTCCGGGTCCAGCGCGGAGGTGACCTCGTCGAACAGCATGATCTTCGGGCCCATGGCCAGCGAGCGCGCGATGGCCACCCGCTGCTGCTGCCCGCCGGAAAGTTGACCGGGATAACTGCTGCCCATCTCGGCGATGCCGACCCTTTTCAGGAATTGGTTGGCGATATCCCTGGCCTCCTCTTTTGCACGCTTGAGCACGACGGTCTGTGGAAGGGTCACGTTTTCCAGCGCTGTTTTGTGTTCAAAAAGATTGAAGTGCTGAAATACCATCCCAATTTCCTGGCGCACCTTGTTCATATCGGTTTTGGGGTTGGTTATCTCCACCCCATCGATGAAGATTTTTCCGGAGTCGACACCCTGGAGGCCGTTGAGGGTGCGCAAGAGCGTGCTTTTTCCCGATCCACTGGGCCCGATAATAACCAGCACCTCTCCCTTCTTCACACGGTTGCTGATATTCCGCAGGGCCCTGACCGGATCACGCCCCGCAATCCGGAAGGTTTTGCAGACCTTCTCAATCCTTACAATCTGCTCGGCGCCGTTCATAAGGGGGTCTCCGTTTTGGGCTGTGAAGGGGGCGATGGGGAGCGAACTTCCTTGCCATTCCTCACTCGATCGTTCCGAAATTATTCGATGAAGGGACCTCGACGCAAATCTCCAGCGCCTCGTGCCGCCAGAATTCCTGATCGAACTCGATCACGTTATTGAATTGATCGTAGCTGGTGCGGGCCAGGTAGAGGCATGGGGTACCGATAGAGACGCCCAGCGCCTCGGCTTGCGATTCGATCAGGCCGCCCGGGTGCATGGTGATCCGCGCGCGGCGAACGATAATTCCGTAATGCTTGGCGAGAAGTTCCGTCAAGGATTGGTCGAGCGGCAGATCGAGCAATCCAGGACACAAACTGGCATTCACATGCAGGCTTTCGACCAATACCGCCCGATCGCCGATCAGACGAAGGCGGCTGATCAGGTATAGTGGCGCTCCAGCCGGGAGGGCCAGATGCTGGCAAGCCCAAGGCGAAGCGACGGTCTCTTCGGTGGATAGGATTCTGGTGCCCGCTACTCCGCCTTGGGCGCGAACATTCTCGGTGAAGCTGATATCCGCCGTGGGATCGTACCGCAGACGTGAGGGGGAAACGAACCAGCCACGGCGGTTTAGACGGTAAATAAGACCTTCCGCTTCAAGCTGAAACAATGCCTGACGGACGGTCATTCGCGTGATCTGAAAGGTCTCACAGAGGATTCTCTCCGGAGGCAACCGGGTCTGAGGCTTCAGCAGACCCGCTTCGATCTGGGAGGCGATATCGTCCCGAATCCTTAGGTAGTGCGGGATCTTCTCCCCCCTTGGCGTTTCCGAGCCATGTGAAATCGTCCAAATTCGGGTCATGCAAGGACGATATGAGCCGTGATTTTGGCTGTCAAGCTTTGCATCGGCGCTTGCCGTGGGCGTCAATCTGATGGACCGCATGATGGACCACCTGATGGACGGCCGTGAGATAGCGCTGCCCGGGCTTCCAAAGAATCTCGTCCACCCCCATGACGGTGAAGTTATCCAAGCTGAGATGATCCCGCCCCCACAGTGGGACGAACTCGAATCAACGCGGGCAAGCAACGCGCCGCAAGGCATATCTCCGTTGCAGATTGCAGTTCCCATCCGCGTTCATCCGCGCCTTGTCCTGAGCCTGTCGAAGGGTTTATCGGCGGTTCCCCCTGCCGTCGCAGTAGCAGTTCTTTGCGCCTTTACGTCTTTGCGCGAGGCCGTTGCAATGCAAATCGTTGCGGAATCGGAAAGGGAGCCTCAGGCTCAATTTTGCAAGGAGGCCCTCGTCAACGGCCCTTGCGATATGCGATAAGAAGAGATTGGGAATCGGAGAGCGGTGGAAGGGAGTCCTGCGGGCGTGAAGGGAACTGCGAGCATGAGCGGGCGGAAATGATGAAGGTACGCGAGGCTATCCGGCGCATGGAATCCTACCATCCCCCCCTGGATGAGCGGGCTGAGCAGGACTATTTGCTGCTGGACTTCTCGGAATCCACCCAGCCCCCGGATGAGTTCGTGCTGGAGGCGATGCGGGCCTATGTGTCCTCGGGAGATCTGCGCAAGTATCCCGCCTACGGGAATTTCCTGGAAACCCTGAGCGGGTACACGGGCGTATCCCGGGAACGGACGATGATCACCAACGGATCGGACTCCTCCCTGCAATTGATCACGCGGGCCTTGCTGGGGCCGGGTGACGAGATGGTGATGCCCAAGCCGGGGTTCTTCGTCACCGAGAGCAGCGCCCTGAGCACGGGCGCCACGGTGGTATCGCCGCTGTTCCGGGAGCCGGACATGGCCTTTCCGTTGGAGGAAGTGCTGGACGCCGTCACCCCGCGCACCCGGCTGATCGCAGTCACCAATCCCAACAATCCCACCGGGACCGCGCTGGCGTTGGGACAGATCGAGACGATCCTGCAGGCCCACCCGGGTGTGGCGGTGCTGGTGGACGAGGCCTATTACGAGTTCTCCGGGCTCACGGCAGTCCCCCTGCTGGAGCGCCATGACAACCTGATCGTGATCCGCACCTTCTCCAAGGCCTTCGCCCTGGCCGGACTGCGGCTGGGATACACCCTGTCCAACCCGCAGTTCATTGCGGAACTGCACAAGATCCGCATTCCCTATGACGTGAACGCCCTGGCGGTGGTGGGCGCGGAGGCGCAATTGCGGCAGCCGCATACGCAACAGCCGCAATCGTGGCGGGCCTATGTGGAGGAGGTAATGACCCGGGCCAAGCCGATGGTGGAACGCTTTCTGGGAGAGCATGGGGTGTTCTTCTATCCCGGCGCGGCCAACTTTCTGCTGGTGCGGCCCCCGGACGTAACCGCGGCGTTCGCGTATTTGAAGGAGCACGGCATCCTGGTGCGCCCCCAGCGCCCGCCCATCGCCGACTGCTTCCGGATGAGCATCGGCACGGTTGCGGAGATGCAACGATTCATGGAAACCTATGCGAAGATGGGAGAAGGCGCTTAGCTCGGGGATTCCCTGCGCGGGGAGCGGGGTTCCGTGTCACCGCCCGTAGCTCGCCGCCCACCATTCTCCGCAGGGCTGCGCGGCCTCCGCAGGGCTAACCGGTTTCTGCAGCCTCCGTTATTCGGGCCGGAATCCTCCGGCAATTTCAGCCAGAGCGCGCACCACGACGTGGAACCAACCAAGCCCAATCATCATCCAGCGGAACGCCCGGCGCCCGGGCGGGGGATCGACCAGGGGGGGACGTGGGTCTTCGGGTACGGTTCCCTGATCTGGAATCCAGGATTCCCGTTCACCGAGCGGCGTCCGGCCGTGCTGGGCGGATACCACAGGGCGTACAAGATCTACTCCACCCGCAACCGCGGCATGCCGGATGCTCCAGGGATGGTAGTCAGCCTGGCCCCGGGGAAGAGTTGCACGGGGATGATCTTCCGCATCGAGGAAGGCCGGGAGGCCGATGTGTTCGCCTACCTGGACCAGCGCGAAGGCGTGGACCGCGCCCACCGCCGGGTGCGCATGCCGGTGCTGCCGCCCGGGGCTGGCAGGGGGCATCCGATCAATGCCTGGACCTATCTGCCCATTCTCACCTACTGCAACTATATCTGGGGCGTCCCGGCATGGCGCAAGGCGGAACTGGTGGCCAGGGGCCATGGCAAGACCGGCACCTCCCTGGAGTACCTGCGCCGGATGCTCCAGGAACTGGCGCTGATGGACGTCGCCGAGCCGGAACTGGAGCGCCTGCTTCAGGAAGCGCAGCGGCTCCAGGCTGCCAATGGGGGGCCTCCAAAAGGGGCCGAGACCGAAGTGGGGGTGCCCCACATGGACAACAGCAAGGCCTGAGCTCCTTCTCTCCCGAGACTCCCCTCGATCCACATGCGATGCAGGCGGTTTCCCACTTGCTATCCCATCGGCCATTCCACCGGCCATTCCGCCAGCCATCCCTCCGGGCGGTGAGGTGTGGTGAGATGCGGGGCGGGTTTCCCTGGCGAGCCTGGCGGGCCGCGAAGTGCACGGGGGTTTTGGGGGGCTGGTCTGCATGTTGCATTTTGCAGGGTAAGGATCGGATGCGGATGCGGGCGATCCACCGCCCGGCCGCTCCACATCGACCAGAAACCCTGCGGAGGGAACGAATGGCCCGGACGGAAAATGGCAAACACGTGATGATGACCGGCACCCGCAAGAGCGGCGAGGCGGACTTCGAATTCACGATTTATGGGAACGCCACATCGCAGTTCCCGCCCCTGATCATGAAGATGTCCCTGCTCGAGATGCAGGAGTGGCTGCGGGAGATGCGCAACGCGCCCCCCGCGCCCGAGGGCAGGAATCGGCGCCGGTTTCGCCTGTTGGGGTGAGCCGTGGGATCGACCGTGGGATGCCCGTGTTGGCCGGTTGGCGCGGCACGGATCGCTTACCCGATTTTCTCCTCCGCCTCCCCTTCCCCCTCCCCATGCCGCCAGTTTGACTCCCTGCCCGGTTCGCAGATCAGCACACGATATTCCTGATAGTACTTTTCACGGCCCTTGTCCTGGGCGGCGCGGTGCACCGGATCGCTCCTCCAGGCGTCCTGGTGCGCTTCGGAATCGAACTGCACCACCGTCAGCCGTTCCCCATCTTCGGCCGTGTAGGTTTTCCTGGATATATACCCCGGGAAGTCTTCCGCCCGCGC
>CAZOXD010000022.1:18886-22813 GCA_964583525.1 uncultured Pseudomonadota bacterium | reverse complement strand
GGTTCATTCCCCGCCTGCGCCGTGACGGGCCAGCCAGCCGCTGAGGAAGCGCCGCACCTTGTCGGCCAGGACGCCCTCCACCACCTCGATGCCGGCGCTGCGGAGTTCCGCCAGGCCCCGGCCCCGCACCAGAGGATGGGGGTCGCGCACGGCGATCACGGTCCGGCGGGGGCGCTTGGCGATCAGCAGCCGCGAGCAGGGCGGCGTCCTGCCCGTGAAGGCGCAGGGTTCGAGGATCACGTACACCTCGCTTCCAGTCACCGAATGACCCTCCGCTTCCGCAATTTGGATGGCCATCGCCTCGGCATGGAAACCGCCGGGGGGTTGGGTGGCCCCGTGGGCGATGACGCGGCCATCCTTGACGATCACGCAGCCCACCGGTGGGTTGTCGCCCGTCCGCCCGCGCACCGTGCCCGCGCACCGCAGGGCGATCTCCATGAATGTCTCGTCGCGGGTTGGCATGGGCGGATCCAGTGGGCCTGGCAGGCCGGTTGAGCGCCGGAATGAAACGGCCGGGAGCAGCCTCGCGGTGCAATCTTCCGGTGCAAGCCTCGCAGTGCAATCTTCCGGTGCAATCTTCCGGTGCAATCCATTCCCGGAGGCCAATTCCAGAGAATAGCAAGCCGCTACTTGTGCAGGAAGTCATTCAGGGACGGGGCGATCTTTTCCTCGATGATTTCGGGGATGAGGAAGAAGTCGTGCCCGTAATCGTCCTCGATCAACTCATAGCGCACCGGCTTGTTGTTGACCTGCAAAGCCTTGACCAGGTCGTCCGACAGGTAGGGCGGGAACAGGTTGTCCCCCGTGGCCGCGATCACCATGATCGGCGCCTGGATCGGTTCCATGGCCTTGGCCAGGGAGCCGTATTTCACCGCCAGGTCGAAGTGGTTCCAGGTCTGCAGGATGTAGATCATGGAGTTGGCATCGAAGGCCTCCCCGAACGGCCAGGCCTGATGGCGCAGGTAGTTCTCCCCATCGTGGAGCCGCTGCATGTGGAAATCGGCATCGGTGAAGGGCTCCCGGGGGCTGTGGTGGTACTTGGCGAACTTCTTCTCCATCATGATGGGGGAGATGAAGGTGCAGAACCCGATTTCCCGGGCGATGGACAACCCCGTCACCGGCTCGGCGCCCGGTTTGTACCTGCCTCCATTGTAGTTCCGGTCCAGTTGGATGGCATCGATCTGAGCCCGGTTGGTCATGATCTGCCATTGGTTGGAATAGGCCCCGGCAGCCACGACGATGCTCTTCTCCACCCGCTCCGGGTAGAGGATCGGCCACACCAGCGCCTGATAGCCTCCCACGCTGCCGCCGATAACGGCGTGCAGCTTGTCGATGCCCAGGTGATCGAGCAGCAGGGCTTGGCTGCACACCATGTCGCCAATCGTCACCACCGGGAATTCCAGACCGTAGGGCTCGCCGGTGTCCGGGTTGATGGAGGCGGGACCGCTGGTGCCGCCACATCCGCCCACCATGTTGATGCAGATCACGTAATAGCGGTTGGTGTCCACGGGGCGCCCGGGGCCGACCATCGTGCTCCACCAGGACTTCTTGGGATCGTTGGGATATTCCAGGTCGGTGGCGTGGGTATTGCCGGATAGGGCGTGACATACCAGAACGGTGGGATTGCGGGGGTCGCCCCAGTCCTCATATCCAATCTCCTGCACCGGAATGACTTCCGGCCGCCCCAGATACGGCGTCTCGAACTGAAACGGTTCATGGCTGATGTGAATCTTGGTGTTCGGGTGCTTGTTCAGGGCCATTGGGTACACCAATCAATGGGGGCTTTCCGGCCGAGAGATCTCTTTTACACGTATGCTCGAAGGATTCTGCTGAAGATCCGTCCACAAACCATGCCGAACGTTTTGATTCGGTAGAGTTACGATTCTGTTTTACAGATCGTGAATTTATAGTAAAGTGAAAGATTATAATTGCAAAGGGCTGTCCGCCAGGGCAAGCCCGGCTCATGGGATTCCCGGATCGATAGGATGGGCAGGCATTTGCAGGCTTGGCAACCCTCCTCCCTCAATACCTCAATTCAGGCTTCACTTCGGAACATGGCGAGAAACCGGCTGGATCGCAAAGCCCTCAAGGAAGACGCATACCAGGACGCCGCGTTCTGGTTTATCGATTGGATGCACCAGCGCCGGGCGCTGATCGGCTCGCTGCTCACGGCCGTGGTGCTGGTGGTGGTGGCGGGATTCGCCTACTTCTTCTACCAGCGTTCCGTGGATAAAGACCTGGCGGTGGAGTTCTATCAGGCGGAACGAATCCAGCGGGACTCCGATCTTACAGAGGAGCAGACCAGGGAATCGATCCGGGAGGGGTACCGGGCGTTTCTCAAGGACAATCCGCAAGCGAAACTGGCTCCCGTGGCCTGGTTGAACCTGGCGCGGTTTGCCTGGGAGGACAAGGATCCCAAGACCGCCCGGGAAGCATTCCAGTCCGTTCAGGCCCATTCGAAATCCACGCCGGCCCAGCAGGATATTGCCCGTCTTGGAATCGCCAAGATCGAGGAATCCCAAGGGAACCTGGAAGCCTCGGCAACCAATTACAATCTGCTGCCCGACCAGCCCTATGAAGAGTTGAAAGCCTACAACCTGGGGAGAATCGCCTCCATGCGCAAGCAATCCGACGAGGCCCGTATGCAATTCGAGAAGGCTGCCCGGAATTCTTCGGAATCCTCCTTGGCCCGATGGGCCAGGGAACAGTTGGACTACCGTCCTTGAGTGCGCGATTTCAGGCATTACAGAGGCATCGCAGAGGTATCACGGACGTATCACAAAGGCAGGGCAGGCCAGGGCGGTCATGCCCGAGACGGCTTTGCGATGGGATAAAACGCGATTGGATTGAACCTGTTCCAATACCTCCCGCTCATAATGCCGTGCGGGATTCGACCTGAACGCCATGCACATTGAACTTCATGCACATTGAACGCTTTGCACATTGGACTGCATGCACCCGGGAATCCGGCTTCTGGGATTATGAACACCACCAAGGCGCCAAGCCTTGCCGACAACACCATTTGAAAGGGAATGAATGAGCTATCTGGACCTCGTTGAAGAATATCCCAGGGAAATCGAACAAACGCAATTCGAGAAGATCCTGGTTGCGGCCAGACGGGCCAAGGACCTTCACGACCACGACAAGATCCCCCTGTCGTACAATCACTATACCGCCCCCTATCTGGCGCTCGAGGAGTTGCGGGAGGGAAAGATCGTTCCGGTTTACAGGGAAGAGGATCCCACGGAAGAGTTGCCCGGGGAGGAAGGCGAAGAGAACGAGGAAGAAGAGTAAACTCCCATCTTCGGGTGAACCTGTGCTCCTTCTTCGAGATTCTGGCCGGCTTCGAGCCGGCCCCTCATTGCTACCGGTCCTGCTCCCGCTCCTGTTGGCGGCCTTTCTGTTATCAGGATGCCTGCCCCCTCAGGCCAGCTTCGAGGTTGGATTCGGAACCTCCACAATTCGGGGTCAACTCAAATATACCGGGGGGAAGCAGGGTGCTTCCGGCGGGATCATCGTTGTTTACAAGTACCACCACAAGTTCATCCGCACCGGAGATGGCCGGCCCTTGGTGCTCCCTACGGCCCATGTGGTGACGGTTGGGAGGCTCGGGAACTTCTCCATCAGCGTCCCCAGCGATGTCATATCCGTGGACATCCTGTTCATTGCGCCTGACAGCCTGACCCAGCAATTCCACTTCAACCGTCAGTTGGGAATCGGGAATATCACCTATCGCGCCGACCTGCAGCCCATGGAGAATTGGAGGGATCATTACTACACGTTTCTCATCCCGCAGTTGGAACACCTGATCGTCGAGCCGCGATATCGCCTGAACCCCGCCGAGCAACAGCGTCTTTCGGCATGGCTGATGGAGCAAAACCGGCGCTTGGGGAACGGCGGGGGCCCAGTGAAAAACACAGAGAAAAA
>CAZOXD010000022.1:11838-18786 GCA_964583525.1 uncultured Pseudomonadota bacterium | reverse complement strand
CCGCTCCGTTTGCCTTCAACCGTGCGACACCCTAACATGAAGTGAATCCACCATGGAACACTCCAATCCTATCGCAGGCAGAACGGAATCTGCGAACCTCACCCCGCTTTTTGGAGAATCAAGGACATGGATGCACCGATTTCAGAACTGAAACGGATCAAGGAACTACAGGAACAGGCTCGCAATGAATTGACCTCCGGTTCTTTTAAGGAAGCCCTGGCGGCAGTGGACGAGGCCTTGGCCGTCGAGGCGCAGAATACGCGTTCCCTCGATCTGAAGGCGGATATCCTGGAGAAATTGGGCCAGGACGGCGAAGCAGATGCCTTGCGTCAACGGGTCAAGCAGTTGAAGCGCGAGGCTTGGCAGCGCAAGGTGGAAGCCGAAGCCCGCGGAGGGCACGAGGTGATGGGGGGAGCCACTCGCCACGAGAAATTGTAGGTATCCCTTGCGAACCGGGTGAGATGAGGTTGCTAGCCGTTGCGGGAGAGCTTTCCGGTGATGTCCACGGCGGCAACCTGCTGGCCGGTTTGCGGGCTCGTCTGCCCGGACTGCGGGTGAGCGGAATTGGCGGCCCCCGGATGATCGCCGCGGGTCTGGAATCCCTGTTCCCGCTCTCCGGCCTCGTGGTGCACGGTCTGCTGGAAGTGCTGGGACACCTCCCGCGCCTGTTCCGCATTCTGTGGGCCCTGGAACGCACCCTGGACAGCGATCCCCCGGACGCGTTGCTGCTGATCGATTACCCCGGATTCAACCTGAAGCTGGCCCGTGCGGCCAAGCGGCGCGGAATTCCCGTCTATTACTATTGCAGCCCCCAGATTTGGGCATGGCGCGGGGGCCGGCTGCGCACCATCGCGGAAGTGGTGGATCTGATGATCGTGCTCTTTCCCTTTGAGGCGCAATTGTACCGGGAGGCGGGGGTGGAAGCGGTGTTCCTCGGACATCCCCTGGTGGGGGTCGAGGCCGGGAAGGCGGAAGTGGAAGCCCTGGAGGCCCGTCTGGATGCGAATGACCGTGATGTAAAGGACGGTGATGTAAAGGGCGGCGATGCAAAGGGCGGTGATGTGAACGACAGTGATGCAATGGACAGCCGGGCCCTGGTGGCCATGATGCCCGGCAGCCGCCCCAGCGAACTGCGGCGCAACCTGGGCGTGCTCCTGGAAGCGGCACGGCAAATCGAGGAAACCGGTTTTCGGTGCCGGTTCGTGATTCCAGCGGCCCCCAGTCTCGATCCGGCTGAGGTGGATGCCCTGGTGCGCGCGTCCGGGGCCAGGGTGACCGTGGCAACCGATTCTTTTCTCCCCTTGCTGAAATTGGCCGATCTGGCCGTGGTGGCTTCCGGCACGGCCACGCTGCAAACGGCGATGGCCGGTGTGCCCTTCCTGGTAGTGTACCGGGTTGCTCCGCTCACCTTTTGGATTGCCCGGCGCTTCGCGTACATGCGCCATATCTCCATCGTCAACATCCTGGCCGGCCGGGAGATCGTGCCCGAACTGTTGCAGGGGGACTTCACCCCGGAGAAGGTGCGCGGCGCCTTCCTGGATTTGGCCGGAGATCAGGGCCGACAGCAGCAAATGAGGGCGGCGCTGGCCTCGGTGACCGGGCAGTTGGGGGAGCCGGGCGCCTATGAGCGGGCGGCCGACCTGTTGGCGGAGAAGTTAAGCGGGCAGCCTGCTCCTGCTCCTCCGTTCGTGGTTTCGCAACGGGATTAAATGCGCTCTGGATCAGGCCGGGAAGAGGGATTTCGCCTCAAATTTCGCCTCACATTTCACCGCAGGTGGAACACAGCCGGGATGCGGACGACATCGGTTTTCCCCCGTAACTCCGCGGCCACCTCTCCGGGGAGGGGAAACCAGCGCAGATTCTTGTAGGCTTCCGGGAAGACGGTATCCACTGTATCCTCCGTATCCTCCATCGCCGCATCCTCCATGGCAGTCGCTCCCGAGCCGCCGCAGGCCTCCTGAACCGCAACCTGGACCGCGGCCTGGGCCGCGTCCACGTAATCCGCGAGGGCGAATTCGGGACCGAGGGCCGGGTGGGCCGGAAATTGCGGCTTCCCGTTGCCATAGGAAATATCGCTCAACCGCAGGGAGGAGGCCGGGTCTTCGCCATGGTGGCTCCACCGGGCCGTGTCAGGATCGAAGCAGTATTGGGGCAGGAGCTTCCATCCTGAATCCGCTACCCATTCCACGGCCCGCAGCATGAATTCGAACACAGGATCGCTAATGAAGTAATTGAAGCCGAGACGCACCCAGCCGGGCTTGAGCCCTTCGCATCCTGCCAGGATCGCCTGTTCGAAAGCCTTCGACGTTTCCGTGTCGATTCCCAGCAGGCGATGGCCGTAAGGCCCGGCGCAGGAGCACCCGCTGCGGGACTGGATGCCGAAGAGGTCGTTGAGCAGGGCCACCACGAATTCGTGGTGCAGGAATCCCTCGCCGTGACGGATCAGGAAGGAGATGATGGAGAGCCTTTCCGCCTGGGTGTTCCCCAGAATGTGAATATCGGGGTGCGCGCCCCAGCGCTCCAGGGCCTGTTGCGTGAATTTGCGTTCCCTGCCCAGGATGGCATCGCAGCCGATGGCTTCCTTCAACTGAAAGACGAGGCCGGCCCGGATGGCTCCGACGATTTCCGGGGTTCCGCCTTCCTCCCGGTGTTCCGGGTCGGCGATATAGTGATGTTCCTCCGGGCTGACATAGGCCACGGTTCCACCGCCGGGAACGGAAGGCACTTCGTTTTGCATCAGGGAGCGGCGCACGACCAGCACCCCCGGCGTGCCGGGGCCGCCCACGAACTTATGGGGGGAAATGAACACGGCGTCCAGTTGGTCTGCGCTGCCCCCTGTGCCCTGCTTGCCCACCGTGCCTTGCGTGCCTTCCATCCGGATGGGCAGGTAGGGGGCGGCGGCCGCGTAATCCCAGAAGGACAATGCACCATGCCGGTGCAGGAGAGAGGCGATGGCGCTGACATCGGTAATGATTCCGGTGACGTTCGACGCCGCGGAAAAGCTCCCGATCTTGAGGGGACGGTCGGCATAGTCGAGCAGCGCCCTTTCCAATTGGTCCAGGTCGATGCTCCCCTGCCGGTTTTCTCCGATTTCCAGCAGGTCGGCCACGCTTTCCCGCCAGGGGAGTTCGTTGGAATGGTGCTCGTAAGGTCCCACGAATACCACCGGCCGCTCCTTCACCGGGATGGAGCGGGACAGATTGTAGCGCTTGTCGAGGCCCGGCGCGATGCACAGGCCGAGGATAGCGATCAGCTTATCGATGGCCCCGGTGGCGCCGGAACCGCAGAAGATAACGGCGTGCTCCTCGTTCGCTCCCACGGCCTGGCGGATGATATTCCGCGCCTCCTCCCGCAGGTGGGTGGTTTGCCGGCCCGTGCCGGAGGATTCGGTGTGGGTGTTGCCGTAGAAGGGAAGCACTTGCCCGCGAATGAAGTCCTCGATGAAGGAAAGGGAGCGGCCCGAGGCGGTATAATCCCCGTAAGTCAACCGGCGGGGGCCGAAGGGGCCGGGGAGCGGTTGGCCATCTCCGATCAGGGCCTGCCGGATCATTTCCACCAACGGTTCCTTTCCATCGGTGGCCATGTTTCCTTTCCGCTTCATTGGGTGTTCTCCAAGGATTCCTGGCAGAGTTCCAGAATGCGGGTCCCCCATCGGAGCGATGATAGCATTTTAGCGGGGATATCCCAAATGGTGAGGGGCCAAAGGTGATGGGACCATGCGGTTCCTGGATTCTCACCGATACGCACCGCCCGCATGAATCGCCGAATGAAGGAAAATTCGTTACGATGGATGTAGAGCCGGGAAAGTGGGGCGGTTTGACCGAAGCAGCCTCCCGTGATCTGATTTGTGCAGATTGGCCCGGGTTCGATCAGCGGGGGGGTCAATTGCCAGTGGTTCTACCCTCACGAGACATCCTGCCAATGCGATCCGCCAAAGAGGAAGACGCTACAGAGGAAAACGCTAAAGAGGAAGGGCGGCCCACCGCCCAATCCGCTGAGTCAACCGCAGATGCGGAATCCACCGCGGATGCGGAATCCCAAAAGCCGCGCCTGGTCGACGGGCCAACGGCCGGAGGGAGTCCTGAGTCACCTCCCGCCCCCCCTTCCGGAGCGGAAGCCCAGCCGGGCGCCCAACCGCAGCCGAGTGGCGCCAGAAAGCTGCGCCTGCTCCTGGCCGTTGTGTTGATTCTGGCCGGCGCAGGGGCGTATGGCGCGTACTGGTGGCTCTGGGTGCGCGGGACCGTATCCACGGACGATGCCTATGTTGAAGCGCCCATCGTTTCGGTCGCCTCCCGCCTTCCGGAACGGGTGGAGGAAGTGTTGGTGAAGGAGGGCCAGCACGTTAAACGCGGCCAACCCCTGGTGCGGTTCGCGTCGGACCTGCTCGCCGTCCAGGTTGCGCAGGCGCAAGCCGCCGTGCAGAGCGCGGACGCGCTGCTGGAGGAAAAGCGCAATTCCCCGCGTCCCGAGGAGATCGAGGTGGCCCGCGCCGAGGTGCGGGTCAAGAAGGTGGAATTGACCCTCCAGGAGAATGAGGTAGCCCGCGCCGTTCAACTGGCGAAGGTCAAGGCCATCTCCGCCCAGGAACTGGAGCGCAGGCGGTCGGCGCTGGAAGGCGCGCGCTCCCGGCTGGAAGTGAGCCGCCTCCGATTCACCCTGCTGGCGGCCGGCCCTTCTCCCCAGGAGTTGCGCCAGGCCGAGGCGGATCTGGAGTTGGCCCGGGGGCGTCTTCGGGGGGCGCGAATATCCCTGGCCGATTCGCAATTGAAGGCCCCGGCCGACGGTGTGATCGCCAAGAGGATGGTGGACTCCGGTGAAGTTGTGCAGAAGGGCCAGGCCTTGTTTCAGATCGTGGAGAGCGGCAAGAGTTGGGTGGTGGCCAATCTGGAGGAGGACCAGATTTCCCGCGTTAAGGAAGGACAACCGGTGCGCCTGTGGATCGATGCCTACCCAGGCCGGGAATTCCAGGGCAGGGTCGGCCCCATCTATGCCGCCACCCTGTCGCGATTTTCCCTGCTGCCTTCCTCTTCGGCCAGCGGCAGCTTCATCAAGGTCACTCAGCGGATTCCGGTTCGGATCGATTGGAGCAGCGAGGACCTCCCGCCCATGTATCCCGGCCTGAACGTGATCGTCCGCATCCGCACGGAGTAGCCGATGAGCGAGGGGCTCACTCCCGGCAGGAGCAAGCGCCTGCTGGTGCTGGGTGTGGTCATCATCGGCACCTTCATGGCGGTGCTCGATATCTCCATCGTCAACGTCGCCCTGCCACAGATCATGACCTATTTCGGGGTCAACGTGAAGATGGTGAAATGGGTCTCCACCAGCTTCCTGTTGACGACGGCGGTGTGCGTTCCCCTGACGGGATGGTTGGGCCGCCGCGTGGGGCTGGGGCGGCTGTTCATGATGGAACTGGTGGTATTCACCACCGGCACTGCGCTGTGCATGGTTTCGTGGTCCCTGGACGTACTGGTGGCCTCACGGGTCATTCAGGCCCTGGGGGCGGGAGCGCTGATGCCCACCAGCATGGCCATCATCACCGACACCTTTCCGCCCGCCGAGCGGGGACGAGCCCTGGGCATGTGGGGGGTCGGCTTCATGCTGGGGGCTGCCATCGGGCCCACCGCCGGGGGCTACCTGATGGAATGGTTCGATTGGCGGGCCATTTACGCCATCAACCTCCCCGTGGGAGTGCTGGCCCTGACCATGGCTGTGCTGGTGCTCAATCCGGGACGAAGGGATGCATCCATTCCCTTCGATTTCAAAGGGTATCTGGCGCTGGTGACCTTTATCGTCGTGGGGCTGCTCACCTTGGACAAAGGGCAGGACCTGGGTTGGAACTCGCAGTGGATCCGGATGGGAATCGGGGTCACGGTGGCGGCCTTTCTGCTCTTCATCGTCGTGGAGTGGGGTTCGCACCATCCGGTGTTTCCCTTGCGCCTGTTGCGGCGGAAGGAGTTCGCCATGTGCGTGGTGCTGGGGGTGGTGCGCCCCATCCCGCTCTACGGAGCGCTGTTCCTGCTGCCGATGTTCCTGCAGCAGGTGCAGGGGCGGGATACCATCGCAACGGGCCTGCTGCTGTTGCCCGCCGCGGTAATGACCGGCATCTGCATGCCCCTGGCGGGAATGCTCACGGACCGCTTCGGGCCGCGCTGGCCCACTGTCCTGGGCGCCCTCACCTGCGCCTATTCCCTGTACCTGTTCACGGCCCTGGATCCGCTGGTGGGGATTTGGGTGATCGTTTACCCGCAGATCTGGCGCGGCATTGGTGTGGCCCTGCTGATGACCTCGGTCAACACCGCCGCCATGAACGCGGTGCCCAGGGACGATGTGGGTACCGCTTCCTGGGTGCTCAACCTCACCCTGAGCGTGGGGGGAGCCTTTACCATCGGTGTGCTGGGCACCATGCTTCACCGCGAAACCATGGTCCAGGTGGACATGCTGGGCACGGCATCCGTGCTTGGCGGTTCCCCGCCCCTTCATCTGGTGCACCAGGCCATGGGGTTGGGATACTCCTCCCTGGAGTCCGGGCAGGTGGCCATGGCCACTCTGTTGGGGTTGATCTCCCGCTCGGCCTACACGCTGGCCTTTCAGAACCTGTACGCGTTGGTGACCCTGATAACCCTGGCGGGCGTCCTCCCGGCCCTCTTTCTGGCCACCCGCACCCGCACACAGGCGCCCCTTGGGTCACCGCCCCCGCCGGAGTCAGAATCCCCTGCCGTGCCAGCGCCAAGTGCCGTGCCAGCGCCAAGTGCCGAATCCAGGCTAAATTCCGTGCGTCCAGGTTCCACGGGAACGGCGGCCCTGCCTCCTCCCAGGATTACCGGGATTCCCGGGGAGCCACGGAAGCCACGGAAGTTTCAGCCTCTACGACGGCTTCCATGGCTGCGTCAACGCGGATTCCGGGGCGCTTCCGGGGATTCCCTGAGCCGCCTCTCCGTAGCCCTCTCT
>CAZOXD010000022.1:2693-11738 GCA_964583525.1 uncultured Pseudomonadota bacterium | reverse complement strand
CGGATTCCGGGGCGCTTCCGGGGATTCCCTGAGCCGCCTCTCCGTAGCCCTCTCTCCGGCCCATTCTGCGGCCCCCGCCAAGGGGCGAGCGCACCAGGTTGTCATCATGGCTGTGGTGATGACCGGGCCGTTCCTGGCGTTGCTGGAAGGTTCTTCGGTGAACGTGGCTTTGCCAAGCATCATGACCACGTTCGGGGTGAGCATCAATCAGGTCAAGTGGGTCTCCACGGCCTTCATGCTGGCCACGGCGGTGGGGATGCCCCTCACCGGGTGGATGGGCCGGCGCATCGGGCTGGGGCGCACCTTCCTGCTGGAGATGCTGATCTTCACCAGCGGCAGCGCCCTTGCCGCGATCTCGTGGAACCTGGACGTGCTGGTGGTGGCGCGGGTGGTGGAGGCCATCGGCGCCGGTTCGTTGATGCCCACCAGCTTGGCCATCGTCACCTCGATCTTCCCGCCCACACAGCGGGGCAAGGCCATCGGCATCTGGGGAATCGGCTTCATGCTGGCCCCGGCCCTGGGGCCGACCTTCGGCGGGTTCCTCACCGAGTGGTTCGAATGGCGGGCCATCTTCGGGGTCAACCTTTTGCTGGGAATCGGTTCCATCCTCATCGCCGCAGCCGTGCTGGAGCGGGGGGAAATGGACCGCACCATTCCCTTCGACTGGAAGGGATACCTGACACTGAGCCTCTTCCTGGTGGCCGGGCTGCTCACGCTGGACCAGGGGCGGGAATTGGGCTGGGACGATCCCAGGGTGCTCCTGGGGGCGGCGCTCTCGCTGGGGAGTTTCGCGATCTTCCTGGCGCTGGCCGTGGACGAGGCGCACCCGATCCTGCCCCTGCGCTTGTTCCGCAACCTGGATTTCAGCATGGCCACCTGGCTGGGCATGACGCGGGCGGTGGGTCTCTTCGGCTCCCTGTTCCTGCTTCCGGTGTTCCTGCAGCACGTGCAGGGGCTGGACCCCATCACGACCGGCATCCTGATGATGCCCGCCCCGCTGATGGTAGCCGCCACCATGCCGGTGGCGGGTATCCTTACCGACCGCTTCGGTCCCCGCTGGCTGACCATTGCCGGGATTCTGCTGGTCGGCTACTCGCTCTACCAGTATGCCGATCTGGACGCCATGAGCAGCCGCTGGGCATTGATCTATCCCCAGATTTGGCGGGGCATCGGGATGGGAATGATCAATACGCCCGTATCCACGGCGGCCATGAACGCCGTGGAGCGCAAGGATGCCGGCCATGCCTCCTGGATCATCACCCTCACCCGGATGATCACGGCCTCCGCCGTGATCGCACTGGTGGGCACCCTGCTGCCCTCCCTGCGCCGGGTGGAGATGGATCGCCTGGGCGCCGCCCTCTCCCTGCACCGCACCCCGCCCCGGGAGTTGCTCGACCGGGCCCTGATGATGGGGTACGGTCCCACCAAATCGGCCCGCGTGGCGCGGGGGGTGCTGCTGCGGCACGTTTCGAACCAGGCCAATGCCCTGGCCTTCCAGCGCATTCACATGGGACTGGCCCTGGCCGTCCTCACCGGATTGCTGCCGGCTTCCCTGCTGAGCGGGAAGCGGGTGGAATGAGAGGGGGGTGGGTAGCAATCCGGATGGGAATTTAATTTCGGCGTTCTTTTATGAGACCTTGGAGGATTCCTGGATCAATACGGATAGTGGAATCCCCAGGGCCTGGTGCAAGGAGCGGATCATTCGCAGCGTGAGATTGCGTTTTCCGGAAAGAATTTCAGAAACCCTGCTTTTCGAACCAATATAGGGCACTAAGTCACGTTGTTTTAAACCGAGGTCTTCCATGCGATAAATAATTGCATCAATCGGGTTTGGATTATCGATTGGGAAATTTGCATCCTCGTAAACCGACAAGAGAGTCGAAAGCACATCCAGCAGGTCGGCATCCGGCGAACCGGGAGCAGGATCGAGGGCAACCAATTCTTCCACCCGGCCCAGGGTCGTGCGGTAGTCATCATTGTTTTTGATCGCTTTAATTTCCATTACATCCTCCCCTATTTGCTCCAGCGGTCGTCTTCTGCATGGGTTCCAATTCTCTGCACGATCACGATTCCGGTATTGTATGAAATCAGGACTTCGATCCTGTAGGAATTCCCGATTCGGAATACCACTTTATTATCCTTCAAAATGCTCGCCCGAGGGAATTGCAAAAGCAGTTCCAATGGCGTTTCCCATTGTGCTTCCGACACCAGATGGAACCAGGTCTGGAGACGGGCTCTGGAGTCGGCATGGCCAGCCATGAATTCAAGTAGTTTTTCCCGATTGAAAATTCTCATCGGGGCTCCGCCCCCCGGGTAAAAATGAAAAAGTTCCCAATATGGGAACTACTATAAAATAAAAATTTCCATCCTGTCAAGAAGGAAAACTTCCAAAATAAGTTTTTCGTTCAACCGATCACGGCCCCCTTGACTCCCCCGCCGCCCGGCACCATCCTGGAAAGAGTGTGTTGCACGGGATTGGGGTCGGGCGGAAACGGAGCGGCGGGGAGCATCCTTTTCCCACAGCGCCTGCCAAGGTCTGCCTGCTTGGGTCCGCCTGCCAGGGTCCACAAGGATTTACCGGCCAGATACGGGGAAGCATTTATGCCAGAAACGGAGAAGTCTCACATCCTGGAAGTGCGGGATCTGGTCAAGCATTATCCCTCGGTGCGGGCGGTGGACGGGGTCACCTTTTCCATCGCGGAAGGCGTCTGCTTCGGACTGCTGGGACCCAACGGCGCCGGGAAGACCACCACCGTGGAGATGATGGAGGGCCTGACCCGGCCCACCTCGGGGGAAGTGCTCTACAAGGGCCGTGCCCTGGACCGCGCCGCCAAGCAGGAGGTGGGCATCCAGTTCCAGTCCACCGCCCTGCAGGACTTCCTCACCACCCGGGAATGCCTGGAGCTTTTCGCCAGCTTTTACAAGCACACCGTTCCCATCGCCGAGGTGGTGGAGATGTGCTCCCTGGAAGATTTCCTCCACCAGGACAACCGCAAGCTATCCGGGGGACAGAAGCAGCGTCTCTACCTGGCCCTGGCGCTGATCAACGACCCGCGGATACTCTTTCTGGACGAGCCCACCACGGGGCTGGACCCCCAGGCCCGGCAGAACTTCTGGCGCCTGATCCGCTCCATCAAAGGGCGTTCCAAGACGATCGTGTTGACCACCCATTACATGGAGGAGGCCTACGCTCTGTGCGACGAGATCGCCATCATGGACAAGGGCCGGATTATCGCCCGGGGCACCCCCCAGGCCCTGCTG
The DNA here is from genome assembly GCA_964583525.1 of uncultured Pseudomonadota bacterium. Lineage (GTDB taxonomy): Bacteria > SAR324 > SAR324 > SAR324 > JACQKK01 > CAZOXD01. The sequence continues at coordinate 8,477 of CAZOXD010000022.1, read as the reverse complement.
GAAGAGCACTTCGAGGGAGTGTGGCTGGAGTTGCCCCGCGAGGATTTCACGCCCGGGGACGGGTTTCCCTGGAAGACCCGCGACGCCGGCGGCCACATCAGCATCCATACCGACAGCCTCAACGAAACCCTGGAGCACCTGATGAAAACGCGGGTGTCCCTGGCGGGATTGCGGGTGAAGGCACCCACCCTGAACGACCTGTTCCTGGAACTGACCGGGGACGAGTTGAGGAGTTGAACCATGCGCGCCTACCTTGCCCTGGTGATCGCCCGCAACCGCGAGTTTCTGCGCGACCGCAGCGTGCTGGCCTGGAACCTCCTCTTCCCTTTCCTGGCCGTGTTCGCGCTGGCGGCGATTTTCTCCGGGAGCGGGCGGGAGGTCTACAAGGTGGCCCTGGTTGGAATGGACCAGGCCGGGATGGGCAACGGCGCTGTGGCGGAAGCCGCTGGGGGTAGAATTCCGGGGTCCGCCCCCGGCGACGGCAATCCTGGTCCCGCCTCCGGCGGGGATGGCGTGGTGGAGCGGGCCGGGGCCAATGCGCATCCGGCGGTGCGGGCGTTCCTGGCCACGCGCTACGTGCAGTTCGTCCCCGTCCACGATCTGAAGACCGCCCAGGACAAGGTGGCTCATCATCAGTACGACATGATGGTGGATGTCTCCGGCCCCCCCCGCTATTGGGTCAACGCCAGCAATCCCAAGGGCTACTTCCTGGAACGCGTGCTGTGGAGCGCCGGAACCCGCAACGGCTTTCAGCGCCAGTTGCTGGAAGGGCGGGAAATCCGCTATGTGGACTGGCTGCTGCCGGGCATCCTGGCCATGAACATCATGTTCGGCTGCCTGTGGGGGGTGGGCTACGTCATCGTCCGCTACCGCAAGGGGCAGATTCTGCGCCGCCTCAAGGCCTCCCCGGTGACGGCCCTGCAATTCATCTCTGCGCAGATCACCTCCCGGCTGATCCTGGTGATGTTCGTCACCACGGTGCTCTTCTTCGGGATGGACCTGGTGCTGGACTTCTTCCGGCTGGGCTCCCTGCTGGATCTGTTCCTGGTGTTCGCGGTGGGGTCGATCTGCCTGATTTCCCTGAGCATCCTCATCGCCTCGCGCACCCACAACCAGGAGTTGGCCGGGGGCCTGCTCAATCTGGCCAGTTGGCCGATGATGTTCCTCTCGGGCGTCTGGTTCTCCCTGGAGGGGAGCCCGCAATGGCTGATTTACATCGCCAAGGTCTTTCCCCTCACCCACCTCATCGGCGCCGCCCGCAAGATCGTGCTGGATGGGGCCACCCTGACCGGCGTGCTGCCGGAACTGGCCATCATGATCGCCATGACCGCCGCCTTCCTGCTGCTGGGCTCCCTGCTCTTCCGCTGGGAGTAGGGGAGGAGCGGGCTCTTGCGGGGTTGCTGGGCCACCCCTCCGCCAGGCTTTGTTTGAAATGTGTATTTGGCAGCCTCCTTCGAGACGCCCCCGAATTTTTGCCATAAAATACCGGCGGGGCTCCTCAGGAAGGCGGTAAAAATCGATACCCTCATCAATGCGCGTCACTGAGGAGAGCCCGGCAGGGCTCGTCTCGCCTGTCCTGAGCTTGTCGAAGGGAAGTGCGCTTTATGTGATTTCAAAAACAGGCCCAGCCCCGCGGCTTCTCCGCATTACCAGGGCTGCTCGGTCACACCCTCTACGGCCAGCATTTTGTACTCCGCGTGACCCTGCCGGTGAGAGCGGGCTTCGGTGTACTCCGGGGAGTTGTACCAGGCCCGGGCAGCGGCAAGAGATTCGAATTGCGCCATGGCTAACCGGGGAACGTCCCAGACGCCCTCGAACAGTTCCATTTCCCCGCCCCGCACCAGGTAAATGCCGCCGTATTTCTTCACGGAGGGGGGCGCCAGTTCGATATAGCGTTTGATTTTGTCCATGTCGGGGACATAGGTCTGGGTAATCACATAGGCAGCCATGATCGCTCCTCTTTTTGGGTTGGATTGCGAAAACAGGGATAATTACTTTCCGGAACCTCCAGGCATCCTGAATATCACAGAAAACGAGAATCCAGCAGGGATTTCAGCGATCCTAAGGAGAGTGTGTTTTTACTCAGCGCCCTTACTCCGGCAGCCCGGCTTCGCGGAGGGGGCCCAGCAGGGCGTCCAGGTGCGTCGGGTCCTTGAAGGGATGGGTCTTCCCGAATTCGGTCAAAGAGAATTCCGGCTGATCGGCCAGAACGATGTTGGCCTCCCTTTCCGCCTGTGATGATTCGCCCAAGGCCTGGTGAGCGGCGGCCTTGATCAGGCGGGCCCGCGCCCATTCCGCATCCTTTTGCATTCCCCGCTCCGCCGCCTCGATGGCTTCCGCAAACCTCCCGCGCCCGAAATAGGCCAGGGCCAGGTTGCCGAAATACCAGGGAGGTGGCGAGGGGTTGAGGCGAATCGCCCGTTGCAGCTTGGCCATCCCCTTTTCCGGATTGCCGGCATACGTCAGGAAGATGCCCAAATTGGCATTGAGGTGTGCATGGTTGGGGGCCAGGGTTTCCGCCTGCTCGGCTTCAGCCAGCGCCCGGTCATGATCCCCCTCCAGCAGGCAAACCGCACCCAGCAATATCAGGCCTGCGGGATAGGTATCGTCCCGCGTGAGCGCTTCTTCGGCCATTTCCCTGGCTTTGCGGAGGGCCTTTTCCGGATCCTTGCCCCAACGATACCAGGCCTCGTAGCAATAGGTCCAACCCACCCCGTTATACCCGGAGGGTGATTCCGGCTCCAAGGAGATCACCTGTTGAAATATTTCCCGGGCGCGGAGGGATTCATCCCATTTAAGGCGGGTATAGAAGATGGAACCTTCCCGGTACAGTTCCCGGGCTTCCGGGGTTTTCAGGTATTTCCGCCACACCCGTTGCAGGTCGCCCTCCAGCAGCTTCACGCCCAAGGCGGTGACGATCTCCTCGGTAATCTCGTCCTGGATGGCGAAGACGTCCTCCAGGGTGCGGTCGTAGCGGCTGGCCCAGGCGTGGTTGCCGGTCTCCGTCTCGATCAACTGCGCCGTAATGCGCACCCGGTTGCCGGATTTGCGCACGCTGCCTTCCAGCAGGTACCGGACGCCCAGTTCCCGCCCCATCTGACGCACGTCCACGGACCTGCCCTTGTAGGCAAAGGAGGAATTGCGGGCCGTCACGGTCATGTCCGGGTACTTGGAAAGATCGGTGATGATGTCCTCGCTGATTCCATCGCCGAAATGCTCCTGTTCGGGATCACTGCTCAGGTTCTGGAAGGCCAGCACCGCCAGGGAGGGTATTTCGGTACTTGGGGAGCGGGTGGAAGACTCCGATCCACCCGCGGGAGGGGCAGCAGAGTAGGGGGAGGCCTGGGATTCCTGCAAATCAGGGGGCAGCAGCCGGTAGGCCCGCACAGGTTCGGCGATGTTCTTAACGCTTTGCTCACCCAGATATTCGAACTCAAGGGGCATTTTCGATTTGACCTGATCGAATACGGAGCGGGCGATGCAGATTCCCCCGGGCTCTGCCAGGGTTTCCAGCCGCGCGGCGATGTTTACGCCGTCTCCGTAAATGGCGTCGTCCTTGACGATCACATCGCCCAGGTTGATCCCGATCCGGAATTGCATCCGCCGTTGTTCCGGCAGTTGCGCATTGCGTTCGTAAATCTCCCGTTGAATTCTCACGGCGCATTGCACCGCATCCACTACGGAGGGAAACTCAGCCAGCACCGCATCGCCCTTGGCGTCCACCACCGTGCCATGGTGGGATGCAATTTGCTCGAGGAATACACCCCGGTAGTCGCCCAGGGTGGCCACCGTGGCCACCTCGTCTTCTCCCATGAGGCGGCTGTACCCGGCCACGTCCGCGCTCAGGATCGCGGTCAGCTTCCGGGTCACGCCGTTCGATGTCATTGAAGACGATGGAGGCATGGAGATTCACCCGGAATTCATTCCGGGACAGAAGAGCAAGCAGCGATGGATGTACCAATGGAATGAATCAATTCCCTTTCCAATATCATATATTGGGGAAGGCGAACCACCGAAATTAATGATTCGCGCTTTTATCCTGCAAGGGGGAGGGAACAAAGATCGTTCATCACTTGAGTAAGGGAACCACCCCCTTACCGGTACTGTTGGCAGAACGGTCTCCTCCGTGTAAGCCTTGCATTTTCGGCCAACCTGCATGGAGGAGTTCTCAGTGAAAGTCGCGGTGATGGGAGCGGGGGGCCTGGGCGGATTTTACGGTGGAATGCTGGCCCGCGCCGGGGAGGAAGTGCACTTCATCGCCCGGGGGGCGCATTTGCAGGCGATGCGTTCCGATGGCTTGGGGGTGGAAAGCCGGCATGTGGGGGACTTCCATCTGGAATCCGTTTCGGCCACGGACGACCCCGGCAGCATTGGGCCGGTGAACCTGGTGTTGATGGGGGTCAAGTCTTACGACCTGGAAGACGCCTCCGGGGCCATCCTGCCCCTGCTGGAGGGGGATGGATTCGTGGTGCCCATGCTCAACGGCGTGGACAACGCCGAGCGCATCGGGGCCGTGACAGGGATGGAGAAGGTGGTGGGGGGCGTCGTGTTTGCCTCCTCCAACATCACCGCGCCGGGCCGGGTGCGTCACGAACTGGATGCTCCTTTCCTGTTCGGGGAACTGCTAGGAGGCCGCAGCCCACGCTGTGATGCCCTGGAGGCTGTCTTTCACAACGCCGGCGTGAACGCCGCCCAGTCGGAACGGATCCGCACCGAACTTTGGCACAAATACACATTGGTCAGCCCCCTGGCCACCGTATGCGCCGTGGTGCGCCTCCCCACCCGGGCCATGGCCGCCCAGCCCGAGGCCCGCAGTCTCTACGAGCGCCTGACGCGGGAAGTGGAAGCCGTGGGCCGCGCCTCCGGGGTGGAGATGGATGAAGGGATCGTCGAGCGGGTGCTGGGCATGATCGATTCCATGGGCACCCAGCATACTGTTTCCATGCTGCTGGACCTGCGCGCCGGAAAGCGGCTGGAGTTGGAGGCAATGGTAGGCACTCTGGTGCGGCTGGGCGAACAATTGGGTGTACCCACGCCCGTCGCCGGTGTGCTCTACCTGGCCCTGAAACCCCATGAGCACGGACCGCCGAGGTTCGAGTCCCTAAGTACTTCGCGATAAACGTTCGCGTAAGAAAAGCCGATAATATTTATGTTAAATAACAAGAAGATAGTTCACAAACTTTTGACGCGAAGTTCTGCCATTAAGCACTAGCCTGAATGGGCTGGGGAATACCCATTGCGTTGATTTCAGTACCCTATTCAATCCTTCCAGGAGCCCCGCCATGTCCAACCCCAAGCAAGCCGGAGTCAGCAACCGCCCCGAGGGCGACAACTCGGACTGGCTGGCCCTGGGCGCCGAAGAGGTGTTGGAGCCGGAGCTTCCCATCTGCGACCCGCATCATCACCTCTGGGACTCCGACGCGCACCGCTACCTGTTTCCCGATCTGTTGGCGGATCTGAACAGCGGGCACAACGTGGTTTCAACCCTGTTCATCCAGTGCGGCGCCATGTACCGGGCGGATGGGCCGGAGGAGTTGCGCTCCCTGGGGGAAACGGAGTTCGTCAACGGCGCGGCCGCCATGAGCGCATCGGGATTTTACGGTCCCGCGCGGGCCTGCCATGGAATCGTGGGGTTCGCCGATCTGAATCTGGGCGCGGCGGTGGAGGGGGTGCTGGAGCAGCACATCGCGGCCGGTGGCGGTCCATCGGGGCGGTTCAAGGGCATCCGTCATATCGTCGCCCACGATCCCAGCGACGCCATCCGCCCCAGCCACACCACGCCCC
>CAZOXD010000022.1:0-2593 GCA_964583525.1 uncultured Pseudomonadota bacterium | reverse complement strand
CATATCGTCGCCCACGATCCCAGCGACGCCATCCGCCCCAGCCACACCACGCCCCCGCCCCAATTGCTGGGGGAGGCCCGCTTCCGGGAGGGGTTCGCCCGCCTGCACGGGCTGGGGCTGACCTTCGATGCCTGGCTCTACCACCCGCAGATTCCCGAGTTGACGGAGCTGGCGCGGGCTTTTCCCGATCAGCTGATCGTGCTGGATCACGTGGGCGGGCCGCTGGGCATCGGGCCTTACGAAGGCAAGCGGGACGAGATCTTCCCCCAATGGAAGAAGGATGTGCTGGAGTTGGCCCAGTGCCCCAACGTCTCCGTGAAGCTGGGCGGAATCGGCATGAAGATCAACGGCTACGAGTTCCACAAGCGCGAGCAGCCTCCCGGCTCGGAGGAACTGGCCACCGTGTGGCGGCCTTACATGGAAACCTGCATCGAGGCCTTCACGCCCCAACGCTGCATGTTCGAAAGCAACTTCCCGGTGGACAAGGTCACCGCCGGCTACACGGTGTACTGGAACACCTTCAAGCGTCTGGCCTCCGGGGCCTCGGAAAGCGAGAAGGCCGCCCTCTTCCACGATACGGCGGCCACGTTCTATGGGTTGGGGTGAGGGGGGAGCGGAGCGCGGGCCGGCCTCCCAGGGGAACCGTCTTCCGGGCTCATTCCCGCATGCGCTGCCGGCGCACCATCCGGCTCTCGCCGGCCGGCTGCACGCCCTATCCCGCCCGCAAATCCATCACGATCCGGATCGCCAGCAGGGTGAAGGGAGCGCTGTGCAGCAGCAGATCGAAGATGCCGATGGGCCGGTCGAGGGCGTCCGAGAACAGCATGCGCAGCTTTTCCACGATGTGGGGTTCCGGGCGGAAGGGCGCCAGTCCCAGGGTCAGGCAGAGCAGGATCAGGATCGGGTAGGGAAAAATCGCGCTCATGGGCCGGTGGAAGTGGGGGAAGGTGATCGGCGGGATTGCCCGCATCCCCTGGGCAGGGTTTACCTCGATGGTTCGGACCGCCACGCCTCCGGGAAAGGGTCATGGTCACAGTAGGGTGTGCCCTCATTCCCGGCCGTGGGCTAGGATTGCCGGGATTTGGCCGCCTTGATCTCCTTGATCGCCTTGATTTCTGTGGCCTCGGGACGCGCTTTGTAGAAGGGATCGAGGGGAAAACAACCGGAGACCATTCCCAGGCGCGGGCCGGTGGTGCAGTCGCTGAAGGTGCGGCAGATTTTAGACCGTTGCAAAGGCCGCCCCGCCAGGACATCCGCGGGAAGTTCCGGATAGCTCAGCATCATCCGGCCCAGGCCCACCGAGTCCACATGTCCCAATCGCACCTGGGTTTGCGCCACCAGGGGCAGGTAGTCCTGGAAGTAGGTGTAGCCTGTCCCCACCAGGTGAATCTCCGGAACCGCCCGTTTCAGGGTGGCGGTCATCTGCAATAGACGGGCGCAGCCCAGCAATGGATCCTCCGGCGGGGGATAGCCGCCGGAAGGAGGAAAGAGCGCGGGCCGCTGGATGTGGGGCGTGTAGTAGGGGCTTCCCGCAGTGATGTTGACGAGGGGAATATCCAGTTCCCTACAGAGCTTGAGGAAGGCGATGGGCTCTTCCGGGTCGGTTTCCAGGGGATGGTTGGGATTCAATCCGAACCCGAATCGGTAGGGCAGGAGACCTTCCAGCGGCACCGGGACGCCCCGGGGAGGCGCGCCTTCCGGCGGCTGGGTGAACGGGGAGAAGTCATAGGCGGAGAGGCGCACTCCGATCAACAGTCCCGGCGCGTCCCGCCGGATGCCCGCCACGATCTCCCGCAGCATGCGCGTCCTATTCTCGAAGCTCCCCCCGTAGCGGCCGGGACGGGTATGGGCGGAGAGAAGTTCGTGCAGCAGGTACCCGTGGCAATGCTTGATGTCGACGAAATCGAATCCAGCTTCCCTGGCGAACACCGCAACGGTGATGAAGGCCTGTACCAGATCGTCCAGTTCACCATCGCTCATGATGGCTTTGTTTGCCGCGGCTTCATCCTTAAGGCCGAACCAACCGTCCAGCACCGGGTGGCGGCAGGCAATGCGGGGGAGCAGGCCGTGCCCGGGTCCGGGCCGGCAGTAACGTCCCGAGTGGGTCAGTTGCAGCCCGGTCAACAGGTCATCGGTCGTGCCATGACGTTCCCGGTGTGCCGTCTTGAGCGCGGTGAGCAGGCCTGCCAGTTCGGCGCTGTTTTCCGGGGAATAGGTGAGTTGATGGGGATTGGCCCGCCCATCCGGCCGCACGGCCAGGGCCTCCCCTCCCCAGATCAGCTTGGCTCCGGATGTTCCGAAGTTTTGCCAGCGGCGCACGGTGAGATCGCTGGGCCGGCCGCCGGGGGTGCCGTCCCAGCCTTCCATCGGTTGCACGGCGAACCGGTTGCCGACCCGCCGCTCCCCGATTTGGGCTTCCCGGCCCAGGGGATTTTGGCCGGGGGGCAACAGTTCGCCGTCGCAATGGATGGGGATTGGGAGGCTGTCCAGGTGCGCCTGAAACGCTTCGATGGACTTCAGGGAGGCCACCCGGGGAGGGGGCTTGTGCGATTCCGTCATGGCTGTGTTTTCATCGCCCCCGGGACTTCGCCTG
>CAZOXD010000021.1:0-39705 GCA_964583525.1 uncultured Pseudomonadota bacterium | reverse complement strand
CGGTATCAGCCGATCTTCAACCCCGCCTGGAGGGGCTGGAAGGGCAGGACATGATTCGTGCCCAGACCCTGGAACCGGACCTGGAATATATGTTCAAGCACCCGCTCACCCAGGAGGTGGTCTATAACTCCCTGCTCCTCAAGGACCGGCAAACCATCCACGAGCGGGTGGGTTTGGCCATCGAAGAGGTGCTGGCCGAGCGGCTTCCGGAATACTACGAGCGGTTGGCCCTCCATTTTATCAAAGGGGAATCCACAACAAAGGGCGTGGAGTATCAGATCAAAGCCGGAGAAAAAGCCAAGAACCATTTCTCCCTGGAGGAAGCCCACCGCTATTTCAACGAGGCCTATAATCTCCTCGAAACCAAGGCGGAAAAAAGCGAGGCGGAAATTAATCTGCTGTTCGATCTTTTGGACAAATGGGGAAAGGTTTTTTACTACTACGGCACCTTCCAGGATTTACTCGATTTGTTGCGCAAGCACGAGCCCTTGGCTGAGAAACTTCAAGACAAGGCTCGCCGAGGGATGTTTCATGCGTGGCAGGGAATCTCATTTTATTTCACGGAGCGCATGCAAGCGTCCTACAGCAGTTTGAAGCTGGCCCTTGAACTGGGGGAAGATGCCTCCGATCAGGGTGTCATCGCCTACGCTTGCACTTGGCTGGCCATGACTTGCGCTGGTCTGGGGCTATTCGACGAGGGTATCAAAAATGGGGAACGAGCGCACGAAATAGCTCAAAAAATGCCAGAGGACGATTATCTCTATTTCAAGTCCCTGGGCATGATCGGCTTCAACCACTGGCTGAGGGGCGAGGCGAAACAAACCCGCGAACTGGGCGAACAACTAGTGGAGTATGGGGATCGGTACGGGAACCCGCGCAGCCATGCTTTCGGCCATTGGATGATCGCCAACGGTCATTTTAATGCCGGTGATTTTCCGGCTGCATTGGTCTCTGCGGAGAAGGCTATTCAGGTCTCCAAAGATCCCTTTTATTTACTGGTCGCCCAAATGACTCACGGAATAGCCTCTGTTCTGAACGGTCAGCTCAATCCGGGGTTCGAGGATACCATCAACCGCTTTCGAGCATTGGGCTCAGAGTTGCTTGTGAACTGGTTGGGGGGGTTCCTGGGCGTGGGGCGGATCAGTGACGGCAGAATGACCTCCGGTTTCAAATTGATTGAGGAAGGCTCCCGCAATAGCCTCGCAAATGGTGATCAAAACATTCATATTCTCAGCGAATGGCTCAAGGGCAAGGTTTACCTCCAGATGGCGATCGGGGAGCCGCCACCACTTGCGGTGATGCTGAAGAATATCGGTTTTTTGCTCATGCACCTGCCTTTCGCCGCCCGCCGGGCGGAAACCTTGATCGTCAAAGCAGCCAAATTCTTTGAGAAAATTGAGGCCCACGGATACCAAGCCCAAGCGCTGCTGGATCTGGGCTTGCTTCACAAATACAGGAAGCGGAGGGGCAAGGCGCGGGAGTGCCTTGCCAAGGCAGCGGTGTTGTTCGAGCAGATGGGAGCCGATGTCTACCTCGCTCAAACCCGCGAAGCGCTGGCCGGGTTGGAAGCTCCAGCCAAATAAGGTCTCCATTCATTAACTGTGACACAGCCGCAATTGTGCCGCTGCTCTCTACTCCCAACACGGAACGAGTCCCCCTTGACCCTGAATAAGTTTGGTGTTTCCGTTCCTTATGGTTGAATATTACCGGCGAGGATCATCGCTCGATTTATTTCTCGGCGAAAAAAGGCGAACGACCGGTCGTATGTTGACTCCACTTACAAATTCGCATTATTTTTCGTTGGAGGAGCCGTTCATGCGGTATTGGGGTCTCCACCTGGGAAATATCGCTCCTTTTTACCACAAGAGGAGGAACGAGAGTCATGGCTGATATGCGGCTTGGACTGCTGTTGCCCAACCAGGGCGTGGTCTTTGGCGCCGTGACGGTGCCGGAGTTATTGCAGTTGGCTGAGGAAGCCGACGCCTCGGGCGTGTTCGACGCGCTGTTTGTCGGCGACAACCTCCTGGCCAAACCGCGTTTGGAATCGGTGACTCTGCTCTCCGCCCTGGCGGCGCGCACGCGCAATACCCGGCTGGGCACTGCCTGCATGGCCAGCTTTCCCTTGCGAAATCCCATCGTACTGGCGGCCCAATGGGCCGCGCTGGATAACCTGAGCGAAGGGCGGAGTCTGCTGGTGGCCTGCATTGGCGGAGGCGGGAGCCACGGGGTGGTGGGAGAGTTCGCCAACGAGTACCGCGCCTTCGGCATCCCCACCGGCGAGCGGGTCGGGCGGCTGCTCGAGGGGATTGAGGTGCTGCGTCTGCTCTGGACGGAGGACCCGGCCACCTTTCACGGCAAGCACTACGACTTCGAGAACATCGCCGTGCGCCCACGCCCGGTACAGTCCTGCCCGCCCATCTGGATCGCCAACAATCCTCATACCTTCCAAGCCAAGGCTTCGGTCTATCAGCGCGCGACGGAACGCGTGGGGCGGGTGGCCGACGGCTGGATGACCACCATGGCCACCCCGGAGCAGTTCAGGCTGGGCTGGCAGGCCGTGCGGGAAGCTGCGGCGGCCCACGGGCGCGATCCGGAGCAGCTGGAATCCTGCCTCTACTACAATGTCCACGTGGGAGAGCCGGAGGGGGCCTATGCGGAAAGCAAGCGGTTCCTGGACGTTTATTACAACGCGGACTTCGACCGGGATTTTGTGGAAATGTGGACCGCCTTCGGCACGCCCGAGGCCTGTGCGGAAAAGATTCACGAGTTCCGCGAGGCCGGGGTGCAACTGATGAGCGTGCGCTTCTCAGCCTTCGACCAGATGGCCCAACTGCGGCGATTCGTCCAGGAGGTGGTGCCGCTCCTGTAGGGTTCTTGCGAAAGAGCCGGGTCCGTCTCAGCGTTGCGCGCGGGTCAGCAGCGCCATTCCGGGAGTATTCCTTTTCTTCCATCCCATCCATTCTGCAATCACTGCGTTTTAACGGCAAAAAGAGCATCGATGAAGACACCGCGACCGGGGACGCAACTGCGGCCCAACTCCTCCCATTGGGGGGCTTTTTCCGCGGAAGTGACCGATGGCTGCCTGACCGGGGTGACCGGCTGCGAAAAGGACCCCGCGCCCTCGCCACTGCTGGACTCCATTCCCGGTGCTGTGTATTCCGAGGCGCGGGTGCGCCAGCCCATGGTGCGCCAGGGATGGATTTGAACGCAAACAAGACTGGGGTCGACACACATGAGCAGAGAAACGATTCGGCGGGAACACCAGCCATCCCAAGACGATGGCCGGGAGCGAGGATCAATCGATCCGGTCTGCGGGATGACAGTGGCGCAGGATAGCCAGCACCGCACCGAGCACGAGGGGCACACATACTTGTTCTGCGGCGCCCACTGCCTGGCAAAATTTCGCGAAAATCCACAGGCAATACTTTCCGGTGGTTCCGATCGGACATCAACGTCCTCACAAGCTGCGGCCCCGGGCACGTTCTATGTCTGCCCCATGGATCCCGAGGTGCGGCAAGAGGGCCCTGGCGCCTGCCCCAAGTGCGGGATGGCCCTGGAACCGGAAATGCGGGTAATACCCGCCTCAAAAACTGAATTCACCTGTCCCATGCATCCCGAGGTGGTACGGGACGAACCGGGATCCTGCCCAAAATGCGGCATGGCCCTGGAGCCACGTACGGTTTCGCTGGATGAGGAGGAGAACCCCGAACTACGGGATATGACCCGCCGATTCTGGTTGAGCGTTGTCCTGGCTATTCCACTGATCGTTATTGCCATGGGCGATCTGATTCCCGGCCGTCCCTTGGAGCAAATCGCTACGAGCAGGAGCCTGACCTGGATGGAACTGTTGTTGTCTACTCCGGTGGTGCTTTGGGGTGGTTGGCCATTTTTCGTCCGGTTTTGGACCTCACTGGTCAACCGCTCCCTCAACATGTTCACACTGATAGGGCTGGGCACCGGCGTGGCCTATTTATACAGCCTCGTTGCCGCGTTGTTTCCCGAGATATTCCCACTCTCCTTTCGGGATGCCCAAGGGGAAGTGGCCGTTTACTTTGAAGCGGCCGCGGTCATTATCACTCTGGTGCTGTTGGGGCAGGTGCTGGAGTTGAAGGCGCGCAGTCAGACTGGCGCCGCCATCAAGGCCCTGCTGGGCCTGGCTCCCAAAACGGCACGGCGCATTCGGGAGGATGATACGGAGGAAGACGTTCCACTGGATCAGGTTCAGCCAGGCGACCGGTTGCGGGTGCGCCCCGGTGAAAAAGTACCCGTGGATGGCGTGGTAATCGACGGGACGAGCGCCGTGGACGAGGCTATGATCACCGGGGAGCCCATCCCGGTGGAAAAAGGCGTGGGGGACCGCGTAATTGGCGCCACGATAAACGGAACAGGCTCACTGGTCATGAAGGCCGAACGCGTGGGAGCCGAGACCATGCTGGCCAGGATCGTTCAAATGGTGGCCGAGGCCCAACGGAGCCGGGCGCCGATCCAAAAACTGGCCGACACGGTAGCGGGCTATTTCGTGCCGGCCGTGGTGGCCGCCGCTGTACTCACCTTCGCGGTGTGGGCGTTGCTGGGGCCTGATCCCGCCATGGCCTATGCACTGATCAACGCGGTGGCTGTGCTCATTATCGCCTGCCCCTGCGCCCTGGGATTGGCCACGCCCATGTCCATTATGGTTGCCACCGGCAAGGGCGCCACGATGGGCGTACTCTTTAAAAATGCGGAGGCCATTGAGGTGATGCGGAAGGTGGACACTCTGGTGGTGGACAAAACAGGGACGCTAACCGAAGGAAAACCCAAATTAGTGAGCGTAGTGGCGGTAAAAGGAATTGAAGAAAATGAACTGCTCCGTCTGGCTGCCAGTTTGGAGCGGGGCAGCGAACACCCCCTGGCCGAAGCCATTGTGCGGGGCGCAGCCGAAAAAGGAATTGCATTGACCGAAGCCGGGGATTTTGCATCCCTGACAGGAAAGGGCGTCAAAGGAACCATCGCAGGCCGCTTGGTTGCGCTGGGTAACCAAGCGCTGTTGGAGACGCTGAAAATCGACCCGGGCAAACTGGCCGGGCAAGCGGAAGCCCTGCGCGCCGATGGGCAAACGGTAATGTTCGTGACCCTGGACGGCAAGGCGGGCGGTTTGGTGGGAGTGGCCGATCCGATAAAGGAATCCACACCGGCGGCAATAGCCGCGCTTCACAAAGAGGGTGTGCGGATTGTGATGCTCACTGGTGATAGCCGAACCACAGCCGCCGCGGTTGCCGCCAAGCTGAACATCGACGATGTGACCGCCGAGGTTCTGCCGGACCAGAAAGCCGAAGTTGTCAAAAGGTTGCAATCCGAGGGGCGCCAAGTCGCCATGGCGGGAGACGGAATCAACGACGCCCCGGCACTGGCCCAGGCGCAGGTGGGAATCGCCATGGGTACGGGCACCGACGTGGCCATGGAAAGCGCGGGAGTAACCCTGGTCAAGGGAGATTTACGGGGTATTGTCCGTGCACGCAAGCTGAGCCGGGCCACCATGAGCAATATCAGGCAGAATCTATTCTGGGCCTTCGCCTACAATTCTCTCGGTGTGCCGGTAGCGGCAGGGTTGTTGTACCCCTTCTTTGGCATTCTGCTCAGTCCCATGATCGCCGCCGCGGCCATGAGCTTCAGCTCGATTTCGGTGGTGGGCAATGCCTTGAGGTTGCGCCGGGTGCGGATTTGATTTTGCCATTGAATGACCCCGCCGCAAGCAGCGGGGTATCGTTTATCGAAAATCCTGTTTCACTTACGCCGCAAGCGGCGGGGAATCGGACCCTAAGAGATTGACCCCGAATAAGTTTGGTGTTTCCGTTGGCAATGATAGATATTATCGTGAAATGCGCATCGCTTCCCGGATTCGTTCCGGGGGTATTCCCGTTCTTCCACCCCCTCCATCCGGCAGTCACTATTTTGCGCTATTTTGCAACGGCGAAGAGAGCCTCGATGAAGACACCGCAACCTGGGGTAAACCGGCGGCTCAACTCCTCGCATTGGGGAGCCTTTTCCACGGAAGTGACCGATGGCCGCCTGACCGGGGTGACAGGCTTCGAGAAGGACCCCGCGCCCTCTCCGATGCTGGAGGCCATTCCCGGCGTGGTGTATTCCGAGGCGCGGGTGCGCCAGCCCATGGTGCGCCAGGGATGGCTGGAGAAGGGGCCCGGCGGCAACCGGGAAAAGCGGGGCGGCGAGCCCTTCGTTCCCGTCTCCTGGGACAAGGCCCTGGAGCTGGTCTCCGGTGAAATCTCCCGGGTGTCGTCGGAATTCGGCAACCAGGCCATCTTTGCCGGCTCCTACGGCTGGGGCAGCGCGGGAGTCTTCCATTTTCCCAGCCGGCAACTCCACCGCTTCCTGAACACGGTGGGAGGCTTCACCGGATCGATGAATTCCTACTCTACCGCCGCCGCGCAGGCGATCATTCCCCACGTGCTGGGCAGCATGGTTCCCTACGTGTTCCGGGGCAACTCCTACCAGAGCATTGTGGACAACACCGAGCTGATGGTGCTCTTCGGGGGGCTGCCCATTTCCAACACCCAGGTTAGCTACGGAGGGATGGGAGAGCACACCAGCGGCGCCTACCTGCGGGCGGCGAAGGCCAACGGGGTGCAATTCGTCAACGTCAACCCGGTGCTCACCGACACTCCGGATTTCCTGGACGCGCAGTGGCTGGGCATCCGCCCCAACACCGATACGGCCCTGATGCTGGGCCTGGCCCACACCCTGGTCAGCGAGGGGCTGCACAATACGGAGTTCCTGGCCCGCTACTGCACCGGATACGCGGAATTCGAGGCCTATCTGCTGGGCAAGGCCGACGGCCAGCCCAAGACGGCGGAGTGGGCCGCCGCCATCAGCGATATCGCCGCGGAGACCATCCGCGCCCTGGCCCGGCGCATGGCGGCGAGCCGCACTCTCATTGCCACCACGCACTCCCTGCAGCGGGGGGATCATGGCGAACAACCTTTCTGGATGACCGTTACCCTGGCCGCCATGCTGGGGGAGATCGGCCTGCCGGGCGGGGGATTCTCGTTTGGCTACGGGAGCCTGGAAGGCTATGGGAACGACCGCCGGGAGATCGGCAAGCCCTCCCTGCCCCCCGGGAAGAATCCCATCGACACCTGGATTCCCGTGGCGCGGATCTCCGACCTGCTGCTCCACCCCGGGGAGACCTACACCTATGACGGGAAGGAGCGGGTCTATCCCGATATCCGGATGGTCTACTGGTGCGGCGGCAATCCATTTCACCATCACCAGGACCTGAACCGATTGGTACGGGCCTGGCGCAGGCCGGAAACCATCGTCGTCAACGACCCCTTCTGGACGGCCACCGCCCGTCATGCCGATATCGTGCTGCCCGCCACCACCACCCTGGAGCGCAACGACATTGGGACGCAATCCGCCGACCGTTTTATCCTCTCCATGGAAAAGGTCATCGACCCGGTGGGAGACGCCCGCAACGACCATGATATCTTCAGCGGTCTGGCGGAGCGGCTGGGAACGAGGGAGGCCTTCACCGAAGGGCGGGACGAGATGGAGTGGGTGCGCCATCTCTATGACACCACCCGGGAACGGAGCGCCTCCATGGGCGTGGAACTGCCCACCTTCGAGACCTTCCGGGAAAAAGGGTATTGCGAGATTCCCCCGGCGGACAAGCCCTATGTGATGCTGCAAGAGTTCCGGGAAGCTCCGGACGCGCATCCGCTCAAGACGCCCTCAGGCAGGATCGAGATCTTCTCGCAAACCGTTGCGGGATTCGGCTATGCGGACTGTCCCGGGCACCCCGCCTGGCTGGAGCCCGGGGAATGGCTGGGCGCCGCAAGCGCGGCCAGGTATCCGCTACACATGATTTCCAGCCAGCCCCGCACCCGGCTCCACTCCCAGATGGACCAGGGAACCTACAGCCGCGCCGGCAAGATCGCCGGGCGCGAGCCGATCCGCATTCATCCGGACGATGCCGCGGCGCGGGGGGTGGCCGATGGCGATATCGTCCGCGTCCACAACGAGCGCGGCTCCCTGCTCTCGGCTGCGATCGTCAGCGGTGAGGTACGGCCGGGCGTGGTGCAGCTCCCCACCGGGGCCTGGTACGATCCCCTGGAACCCGGCGTGGACGGCAGCCTGGACAAGCACGGCAACCCGAACGTCCTGACCCTCGACAAAGGCACCTCTCAGCTTGGTCAGGGGCCGATCGCCCAGAGCGCCCTGGTGGAAGTGGAAAAATACGATGGCGACCTGCCGGAAATCACGGCCCACCACCAGCCGGCCACGGTGGATGGATAACGCGGATGGATAATGCTGCCGGATGGGCATGGTCCTTCATGGCCGGGCGAGGGCCAAATCCCGGCTGGGGTGACCTTTTCATGCAATGTTTCATTCTGTGAATTGTCATGCAGAGTGCTACGAGACATCCCTTGGCAGTGCAGGCAAGATTCTTCGCTGCGCTCAGAATGACAGCTATTTTCATAATGAATTACCGTTTAATGTAATCCCTAATTGACCTGACAATCTCTCTACGGTTGAGGGAGCGCATTTCTCACATTGTTCACCTCACGGAAACCATGGACGCCAGCGAAGAAGCCCTGATTCTGGAAAGCATCGACCGCTTTCTGGAGCGCGAAGTCGCGCCCCACGCCCACCAACTGGAACACGACGACGAGTACCCCGAGGACATCGTGGCCGGGATGAAGGAACTGGGGCTGTTCGGCGCGATCATCCCGGAGGAATACGGCGGGCTGGGCCTCTCGGTCTCCACCTACGCCCGCATCGTGGAGCGGATGAGCCGGGTCTGGATGTCCATCACGGGCATCTACAATTCCCACCTGATCATGGCCGCCGCCGTGCTGCGCTTCGGCACCGAGGAGCAGAAGCAACGCTACCTGCACCGCTTCGCCAGCGGGGAGTTGCGCGGCGGGCTGGCCCTCACCGAGCCCGACTGCGGCACGGACTTGCAGGCTATGCGCACCACGGCGGTGCGGGAGGGGAAGCATTACGTGATCAACGGCGCCAAGACCTGGATCTCCAACGGCATCCACGGCCAGATCTTCGCCCTGCTGGTCAAGACCGATCCCGGGGCCGAGCCGCGCCACAAGGGGATGAGCCTCTTTCTGGCGGAAAAGGGGGAGGGATTCCGGGTGGCCCGCAAGCTGGAAAAGCTGGGGTACAAGGGCATCGACACCGCAGAACTGGTCTTCGAAGACTACGCCGTGCCCGCGGAAAACCTGATTGGAGGGGAGGAGGGCCGCGGCCTGCAGCAGACCCTGGGCGGGCTGGAACTGGGCCGCATCAATGTCGCCGCGCGGGGAGTGGGGGTGGCCCGGGCCGCACTGGAAGAAGGGTTGCGTTACGCCCAGGTGCGTAAGACCTTCGGCAAGCCCATCGCGGAGCACCAGTCCATCCAGATCAAGCTGGCGGATATGGCCACCAAGGTGGAGGCCGCCCGGCTGCTGGTGGAACATGCCGCCGCCGCCTACGACCGCGGCGAGCGCTGCGACATGGAAGCGGGCATGGCCAAGCTCTTCGCCACGGAAGCGGCCATCGAAAATTCCCTGGAGTCCATGCGCATCCACGGGGGGTACGGCTATTCCACCGAGTTCAAGGTGGAGCGGCTCTACCGTGACGCGCCCCTGCTGGTCATCGGCGAGGGCACCAACGAAATGCAGCGCATCATCATCGCCAAGCAACTGATCGCGCGCAATCCGGTGTAGGGACCGGTGATGTATTGAAGATTGCGGAAGATTGTATCTGCCGGTTCAGACGCCCCTACCTGTCTGGACACCCCTGCCGGATCGGGTTCCCCTCCCGCTTCCCCCGCACGGGAAGGACGGTGATTCGGCCTCCTCCCATCCGCCCTCCTTTAACCCATTCTTCCCTCAAAACCGGATTTGGTAGGTGAACAGGTTGACGCGCAATTCCTGCCGCTCCCTGAGGAAGGCCAGTGTGACGAGGAAATTCCACCAGAAATGGAGCGCCACGCCCTCGCTGATCCGGTACTCGTTGCGTTGCTGGATGATTCCCAGATAGCCCCCGAACAGGGTGGCGGAGAGGGCATCGGCTGTTCCCCCGGTGCCCGTGTGGGCCACCCCGAAGATGGCCGAAGAGGTCAGCAGGCCGAAGCCCGGCCCCAGGTAATCGCTCAGGCCGTTATTGAGAAAACCGCGGAAGAAGGACTCCTCCCCCACTGCCACCATCTCGTGGG
Organism: uncultured Pseudomonadota bacterium; assembly: GCA_964583525.1. Classification (GTDB taxonomy): domain Bacteria; phylum SAR324; class SAR324; order SAR324; family JACQKK01; genus CAZOXD01. Next base: position 29,498 of record CAZOXD010000021.1, on the reverse strand, counting down.
TAATAAAGTAGATGCCCCGCAGCTCGTTGCGGGAAATGGAATCGTCGGGGGCGAAGATCAGTTGCTCGCTGGTCGCCGGAGAAAGCGCGTAGTAGAGAGGAATCAGGAGCGGGAGGAAGGTGGTGGGACGGGAAAGGTACTCCCAACGGAACGGGGCCAGAGCTAAATCCCCCAGAGATTCCGTGGGGGGCGGTGTGGCGTACCCCGCCCTGTTTTCCGGCATTTGCCGGGCGTCCCGGTAGGCGGCGAAGGAGGAATAGAGGAGAATGTTCCCCGCGGCGGCGCCGTAAAAGTCCGTTGTGGCCGACTGCCTGTTGATGCGGAGGGTGTTGGTGGTGGCATCCTCCCTATCGCCCCAGGAGATGTAATCGGGGTGTTCCATGCCCTTGAAATACTGATTCGAAAACGCCAGATAGAGCCCGAGATGGGTTCCGGCCGCCAGCCAGTCCCCGTTAAGGCCCTGCCCCAATCCGGGAAAGAGAAGGCTGGCCGCCGCGGCTCCTTCCGGGTCCACGGCCATTGCCGGCCGGGCGGGTGGCAAAAGCGCCAGCGCGGTGGCGAGGAGAGGGATGATAGCAAGGTATGCAATCCTTCCAAGGGCTGGGATGGGACGGGTGCATCCTCTCATGGCCTTCCTTGTCATGGCCTTAAATGTCATGGTCTTTCTTGCGCAAATCCGTGCGTTATCCGTGTTGAGGCGGGAAATTTCCGGTTTATTGCTTAATGTCAGAACTTCGCTCCAGATGTTTCCAGTTTATCTCATTGTTATTCATCATGATTGCAATCAATTCGTATACGCGAACTTCTGACGCGAAGTACCAGGAGCCCGGGTCAGTCTGGCAAATCGATGATGGGGGCCTCGGGATGAGGGCGGTACAGGAGCAGGGTGCGCCCGATTTTCTGGGCGACTTGAGCCCCGGTGCGTCCTTCCAGTTCGGCGCCCAATTGATCCATTTCCAGTGGGCAGTTTTGCAGCACCTTGACCTTCACCAGTTCGGAGGCCAGGAGATTGTCCTCAAGTTGCAGGATCACCGTCTCGGCCAATCCCTGCTTGCCGATGGTCAGGGAGGGCTTCAAATGGTGGCCGAGGGATCGCAAGGCACGTTTCTGCTTTCCACTCAAGGGCATGAGCATCCTCTCCCGGCGATCAACCGGTATGCTGGCAGGGGAATTCCAGGTGCGCGCCTGTTGTTGTATAACAGCTTATTTCGCGTACCAGGCGCCCTGACCGGGTGGGGCCCTGCGGTGGCCATGCTGTGGCAAAATGGCGATGAATTCCGTGCTCCTCCCCCCGAGCCCTTTTCCGAAAGGGATTCGATTGCTAGAATATACGGAAACGGGCGGAATTCACCACCCAGTTCAATCTCCCGGCCTGGGCCTGCAATCGCCAGGACGGTCCATCCAGAGGAGTCCATGGATTACGCATTCATCGGTGGCGGCAACATGGGCCGCGCCTTGGCCTCCTCCCTGGTCGGCAAAGGCGTCTGCCTGGGCGAGGATATCCTGGTCGTCGATCCCGACGAGCAGGCTCGGGCAAAAATCGCCGATTTGGACTGCCTGACCGCACCGGCGGTATCTCCTGACGTCGGGAATGCGCCTACGCTCCTGCTGGCGGTGAAGCCCCAGTCCGCCGGGGAAATGTTTTCCCAGTTGAAGCCGTTCCTGAAAAAAGGCCAGACCGTGGTTTCGATCATGGCGGGAACGACCATCTCCGCCATCCAGAAAGGATTGGGCCATGATGCCGTGGTGCGGGTGATGCCCAACACCCCCGCTCAGGTGGGATTGGGAATGAATGTGTATTACGCCGCCCCGGGTGTGACCGCGGTGCAATTGGATGCGGTGGAAGCCTTGTTCAAGGCATCCGGGGAAACCCTGGCCGTATCTTCCGAAGACGCCATCGATGCCGCCACGGCAATATCCGGAAGCGGGCCGGCCTACGTGTTCTACATGGCGGAATACTGGATGAAAGCTGCGCAGGCGCTGGGATTCGATAAGGAGGAAGCCGGCCAGTTGGTGCAGCAAACCCTGATCGGCGCCACCGCGCTTTGGAAGCATTCCGGCGAAGCCCCCGCTACGCTGCGGGAGCAGGTGACCTCGAAGGGCGGCACCACGGCGGCGGCGATGGAATTCTTCGAGAAAAACAAGGTGGGCAAGCACTTCGAGGGCGGTATTCAACGCGCCTACAAGCGGGCGAAGGAATTGGGAAAGAAGGCCTGAATGAGTGAAAATCCGGGAAAAGTCAGCATGAAGCCGCGGATCATGATGATCGACGACGAGACCGCCAATCTCGAAGTCGTCAAACATTTTCTGCACAAGGAAACCTTCGAGCCCGATCTCGTCTTTTTTGAAGATGGCCAATCGGCCCTGGAATACCTGAAATCCAATCCAGTGGACCTGATCCTTCTGGACCTGCAGATGCCGGGGATGGATGGTTTCGAGGTGATGAAACACCTCAAGGAAAATCCGGATACCGTGGAAATACCCGTCATTTTCCTCTCCGCTTACAACGATACGGAATTTATTCTGAAAGCATTCGAAATGGGAGCCACCGATTTCATCGGCAAGCCAATCATTTCTCCCATTCTCACTGCCCGCATCCGCACCATCGTCCAGGCCCGCACGCTCCAGAAGGAGTTGAAGCGCAGCAACGAGGAGTTGCTGAACACCAACCGCCTCAAGGACGAGTTGCTTTCCATCTGTTCCCACGACTTGCGCTCCCCGCTCTCCTCCATCGACTTGGTGTGCCAGTTTCTGCACGAAGCCCTGGACGGAAAATCGGAGGAATCCAAGCCGGAGCTGGTGAACCGGATCGTCAGTCAGTCGCGGGTGGCCCGGCGGCTGGTGGAAAACCTGCTGGACCTGAACCGGATCGAGGAGGGGCGGCTGGTCCCATCCCCATCGTTCTTCCAGATCAACGAGGTGGTGAGAAAATGCGTGGAGGACGAGGGTCCCAACATGCAGGCCAAGGCGCTGCAACATTCCGTGTCCCTGCCGGAGGATGATTGGTTGTGCTTCGGGGACCGGGAGATGCTCACCCAAGTGCTCCACAACGTCCTCAATAACGCCGCGAAACATTCTTCCACCCAGGTCTCCATCGATTGCCAGGTGAATGAGGAGAGAGAATGTTTAACCGTGGCCATTTCCGATGACGGTCCCGGAATCGCTCCGGAACACCATGAGGCGATCTTCGAAAAGTACGGCAAGGTGGACCACTCCGGCAGCGGGAGCGGGCTGGGGTTGTACATATCCCGGCAAATGGTGGAATTGCATCATGGCCGCATCCATGTGAATCCCGAAAGCGGGGGGGGAGGCACGCGAATTGTCATCGAACTTCCCAATGTGTTCCGCGCCCACCAACTGCCCCATTTGGCGCAATTCCATGAAAGCCATGTGCTGATCGTGTCCTCCTCGAAATCCGTGGTGGAATTGCTGGAGGGAGTATTGCTGGAAGCCGGGTTGGTGAATGTCGAGCAGGCCATGCACCCGGACCAACTGGTGGAGCGGTTACAGGATCTGCAGAATCCGCCCCCCAATGCGGTCGTCGTGGACCTTCAGTCCGGGGATTTGGTAGCCGCCCTGATGGATCGTGGCGAGCCGGGGCTTCCTCCCGCGGGTTGGATATTGTATGGGGAGGAGGAAGCCGGCGCGAAACTATCCGGCAGGCTGTCCGGCCCATCCGTCCGGATTCCCATTCCCTTTAATCCGCTTGCCTATTTACGGGAAATGGGGGAAATTTTGTCTTCCAGTGGAAACCCATCCCTGTCCGCCTCCGTTTAAAAAAGGAGGAACCCAAAGTCATCGGGAATGCCTATTTTCCCCAACAGGAGAAACCCGAGTACAAATCCAACGGAGTTCGAATATTTCTCCCCCCCCCCACCTCTTCCCCAAAGGCCCACTCCCATGGCGGCTAAGAAATTATTGATCGTAGACGACGAGAAAGACAACCGGGATCTTCTCTCTTCCCTTTTTGCATCCGAGTTTGAAATTCTTACGGCCAAGGACGGGCTGGAAGCTCTGGCATTGGCTGGCCAGGAACATCCCGATCTGATCATTCTCGATATCATGATGCCCAAGATGGACGGTTTTCAAACCTGCCTCAAATTGAGGAAGGACGAGGAAACCGCAAATATTCCCATCATCTTTCTCACCTCCAAGAGCGAACCGGAATCCGAGAGTTTCGGGTTGGATCTGGGCGCGGATGACTTCGTGGTCAAGCCATTCAACAAGGAGGTGTTGAAGGCCCGGGTCAACAAGCGTCTTGCCGGGCCCGTTTCCGGCCAGGTGAGCGAGGTCACGGATTTTGGCGATTGCAAGGTATACTGGGACCGGCAGGAGGCCACGGCCGGAGACAAGCACATCCCCCTCACCTCCAAAGAAATCGGCCTGCTGCGGCTATTCGTGGAAAACAAGGGCCGTCTGCTGACCCGGAACATGATTCTCGAGAAGATCTGGTCCGATACCTACATTACCGACCGCACCATCGACAGCCACGTCAAGGAGTTGCGGAAAAAGATCCCCCCCATGGCGAAGCTGCTGAAGACCGTCTACGGCAGCGGATACCGCCTCGATCTTTGAGGCATAGCCCTCCCCTGGCGTCAGGACCAATTTCCTGAAGATGAATGCCGGAATGCGTGGTTGGACGATTCCCGGGGGATCGAAATCGCTTCCACTGGCAGCTACCGGCGGCCTGCGTGGATTTCCGCAATGATCGGAATGGTTTGGAGCAAACGGATTTCTGTTTGCCGGATCGAAGCAATGCAGCGATTCCGGAAAACCATGGCCCGAGCCAAAACCGGGATCGTTCGGGACCATTCACTGTGCAATTCCGATGTATTTACAGGGGCAAGGGGGGAAAACGGGCGGGTCAGCGTTCCATCCGTTCACGTTCGCGGCGGGCTTCCTTTTTCCGGATTTTTTCCGCCTGGGCGCGTTTGAGGCGTTTGGCCAGGGACGGCTTGATATTGAATTTGCGGCGGCTCAACTCCTTGAACAATCCTTCCTTGATCAGCTTGCGCTTCAGGTCCCGCATGGCGCGGTCCACTTGATCGTTGGAAACCTTGACTTCGATCATAAATGCATCTCTCCTCTTCACCCCTTATGATGGGTTGTGGGTGGGAACGGCGGCAGGCCGCTCCATGTTCAAGATACCGGCATATCCGGTTCGTGATCCTCGAACGTAATTTTCATAAACCATTCTATCTAGCATAGGGCCGGGTGGCAAACAACTACCGCTTGTTTTGGGTAGTGGGTCAGTTTAACAATTAGGGGGGGTTGAATCACCAACGCAATCTTTTGGGGGGCTTATAACTTGGAGCCTGCCATTGCTTTAATAAAACAGTAAAACTACGGAAAAAGCTTGGATCGCTGTCTTTTGACCTAATTTCTTCCACATAAGGAAGAAGTCGGGATGACATGCTTTCGAAGGTGCCTGACATTGAATGCCAGACAACGTCTCCATGTACACTTTCGGAGAGGACTGCAATGGCCATGAATTCCAGATAATTCAGGACAATTTTGACAGCGTCAATTAGCTCTTTATCTTGTGAATTCGCTGGATTTCCAGTGAGCCCGCGATTATGGGCTAAATTGTGGGTATTTTGCGCATTGCCGGGTTTGATATTGTCAAGGATAAGACGGACAGATTTTCGATAGACTGGCTCAAACCGGTGGGAATTACATAATGTAATCGCAAGCTGCTGTCGCTGTAGCCTGCGATTGAAAGCATGTACAATAATCCACCCAATAATGGCGACAAAGGCGGATACCGTAATTGAAGAGACTAGCAGCCAATCAGAAAGTTCCATGTCTATATTACGAAATGGCTCAATGGCGCGTATTTATTCAGGGTATTCCCGTTTTCGTGTGATTGCCATGGAGTACTCCTCTTTTAGGTTCTCGGATTCACTCCTCGACGGTTCATTCCGTCAGAAGAATATTTGAATTATTATAACCTAAAAAAAATCATTGTACAAACAATTTGAAGCAATAAGCAAGCCAATTTTATTGAGCATTTCAATCCCTCCCTGTCTTAGAGGGGTAGTGGGTCAGTTTGGGTTTCTTCCGGGGAAAAAATTCGATGTCATGCTGAACGAAGTGATGCATTTTGAGGATTGGCGCGAAAGATTCTTCACTCCGTTCAGGATGGCATGTTCGAAAGGACTACATCCCCATGCCGCGGCATTTTCCCACCGCCTTTGTCCCGCCGTCTTTGTCTGGCGTAGCCTGGTCTGATAGAGTGAACATGTCCCAGGGCCCGCAGGGCATACCAGGGCCCGCAGGGACGGTTCCACCGGTTCCGAAGAGGCCCCAGGGGAGTCTTTCTCCGGGAATTCATTCGCCGGGGTTTCATACACCGGGGATTCATTCCCCGGGAATTCATTCAGCATGCAATTCGCGAGCAGGCGTCCATCCGTGGAGCGGAAAACACCCACACCCCACCCAGCTTCTCATCCCCATGCGCACCATGTGCACCATGTGCTCCGTGCGGATTGGCATTATCATCTGCTGGGGATCGGCGGAATCGGTATGAGCGCCATCGCGGAAATCCTCCATCGGCGCGGAATCCGGGTCAGCGGGAGCGATGCCATGGACGGCGGGCCCCTGCGCGAATTGGAGGCCGCCGGAATCCCCGTCTTCGCGGGGCACTCCGGCACGGTGCTGGAGAACGCCGATGCGGTGGTGTATTCCAGCGCCATCGGAGCTTCCCATCCCATCTGGGAGGAAGTGGAGCGGCGGGGCCTGCCACGCATTCATCGGGCCGGGATGTTGCGGGCGCTGGCGGAGGGCGGGAAGACCCTGGCCATCACCGGCACTCATGGAAAAACAACCACCACGGCGGCGCTGGGATACGCCATGATCCGGCAGGGTGCGGACCCCACCGTGCTGGTGGGAGGCAAGGTGCCCCAACTGGATGGACGGAACTTCCGCACGGGCCGGGGTGATTGGATGGTGTGCGAGGCGGACGAGAGCGATGCCAGCTTTTTACACCTTTCCCCCGATGCCATTCTGTTGACCAATGCGGAGGCCGATCACCTGGATTTCCACGGCAGCCCGGAGAATGTCCGGAGCGCCTTCCGCGAATTTCTCGCCCGGCTGCCTCCCGGAGGTGTGTTGGTGTACTGTGGGGACGATCCCCATGCATCTGCTCTGGGTGCGGCCCTGGGAGGGGCTGTGGGCAGGTCAGGCGCGGGGCGTCGGGTATCCTACGGAAGCGGGGAAGGGAGCGGCGGGAAGCCGGATCCGGATGCCCGGGTGCGGGTGAACTCCATCACCCGCGAGGGGATGCGCCTGGAGATCGCCTTCCGGGAGCGGGTCTACCCCCTGGACACGCCGCTGGTCGGGCGGCATAACGCGCTCAATCTCTGCGGGGCGTTCGTGCTGGCCTGCGAGATCGGCATGGATGCGGGGAACATGCTGCGGGCGCTGGGGGAATTCCGGGGGGTGGAGCGCCGCCAGCAATTCATCGGGCAGGCCGGCGGGTTGGCGATTTATGACGATTACGCCCATCATCCCACGGAAATCCGGGCCACTCTGGCCGGATTCCGGGAAACCCGGGACGATCACCTCACAGTGGTGTTTCAGCCGCACCTGTATTCCCGCACCACGTACTTCGCCCGGGAATTCGCGGAGGCCCTGGCCCCCGCCGCCCGCATCTACGTCACGGACGTCCATGGCGCGCGGGAAGCGCCGGTGGAAGGCGTGAGTGGAGCACTGATCACCGCCCACCTGAAGGGGCATCCCGATGCGCACTACGTTCCCGATTGGAAGGCGGTGGCGGAACTGGCCCGCCAGGGACGGATTCCCGAAGGCATCCTGCTCACCCTGGGCGCCGGGGACATTACCGGATTGGGGCCCCTGTTGCTGAGCATGCTCCCATGAGCGGGGGCTGGCGGCGGGAGTTGTCGCAACGGCTCGCTCCCTCCATCCTGAAATTCGATGCCCCCCTGGCGCCCCTGGTCACGCTCCGCATCGGAGGGCCGGCGGATTGTCTGATCGAAGTGGAAAGCGAGTCCGACCTGGAGATTCTTTTCCAGATCGTGCACCGCGAGGGCCTCCCCTTCCACATCTTCGGGAAAGGCTCCAACCTGCTGGTGCCCGATGCCGGATTGAGAGGGGTCGTGCTCCGGCTGGGGCGGGCCTTCCGGGAACTGCGGGCCACCAAGGGAGAGGCGGAAGGGGTGGGAGGGGCGGGTGAAGGGGGAGGGAGGAGAGAGGCGGAAGAGACGGGTGGGGCTGGGCCCGGAGACGCCGAACCCGGGGGCGCTACCACCGTCTGGGCCACCACCGTCTATGCCGGAGCGGGGATGCCCAATGCCGCCTTCGTGGAAGCCTGCCGCTCCCGCGGGTTGGGGGGGATGGAATTCCTGGTGGCCATCCCGGGCACCATCGGCGGCGCCATCGCCATGAATGCCGGCGCCCATGACGGAGAGACCGCGTCCTTTCTGCGCCGGGTGCGGGTGTTCCATCATCGCGAGGGCGGCTCGGAGCATTCCGCGGCGGAATATGCATTCGGATACCGCTCCTCCCCCCTGCGCGGCCATCTGGGGTGGATCGTGCTCGGGGGAGAGTTCGAGATGCAACCCATGGAGGAACCGCAAATGCTAGAACGGCAGCGGAAAATTCAACAGTGGCGCCGCGAGCATCACCCCCGGGATTTTCCCAACTGCGGATCCGTCTTCAAGAATCCCCCCGGGGATTATGCGGCCCGCCTGATCGAAGAGGCGGGATTGAAGGGAACCCGCTCCGGCGGAGCTCAGGTGAGCGAAAAACACGCCAACTTCATCGTCAACCGGGGGGATGCCAAGGCAGGGGACGTGCTGGGACTGATTGACTTGATCCGGGAAACCGTTTATCACCGGACCAGGATCGAACTGGAAATGGAAATCCAGATCCTCCCCTCGCAGATGGCTGACATGGCCGATCCGGGGTGACCGGAGGATGGAGACGCAGGGCGTCAATTCCAACGCCATGCCGCGTCCACTAAGACCGCAGGCGCTCCAGGGAAGGAGAGGCGCAATCCATGAAGGATTACAAATCCCGGCCCCGTCCCAAGGGCAAAAAATCAAGCCGAAAAGCGAAGAAATCCCAGCGCACAGCCGGGAAAGTCACAGCCGGGAAGGAAAGTCTTCCCAAGGGGTTTCGGAAGTTGCAACCTCTCGAGACCGGCAGGGAAAAGCGCGTCCGCCCCGAATTCCCCGGCGACCGGATTCGCTTGCGCCTTCCGGGGATCGCGCCCTTTTTCCGCGCCACATTTCTGTTTTCCCTGATTTGGCTGGCCGCTGGATTGGTCAACGGATCCATCGCCCTGTGGCAATCGCCCCTGCGGGAGGTGTCCTTTTCCGGCAATGATCGTCTTCCCGCTTCCGAACTGGTGGCCACCGGCGGACTGACTGCGGGAATGGCGCTGGGAAGTGTGGATTCCTTTGAACTGGCGCGCCGGCTCGCGGCCCATCCCAAGGTGCGTTCCGCCAATGTGCGGCGCTTATATCCCGGCCGGCTTTCCATCGAAATCCGGGAGCGCACCCCGGCGCTCCGGGTACGCTTCGCAGAGGGGGGATCGGCGCTGATCGATTCCGGCGGGATCGTTCTTTCCAGCAGCCCCAAGGGAGAGCCGGAGAATCCCGCCGGTGAGGAATTGCCTCTTCTGACAGGATTGCGCGGCCTCCCTGCCGTGGGGGAAAGGCTGACCGATCCCGCCCTGCAGCGTGGCCGGGAGGCGTTGCGGGCCCTGCGGGAGCTGGAATATTTTCAAGGGAAGCGCATTCACATCGATGCCGGAGACCCGTTATTTCTCTTCATCCGGGTGCCGGGCGGGCAACGGTTGCAAATCCCTCCAGGGATGGTTTCCGAAGCGCTCACGGTGTACAAAAAAATCTTCCAGGCAGCGCCGGGCCTGTTCGAGGGAGCGGAAGTATTGGATTTCAGCCCCCTCGGCCCGGGAGGGGGGGGAAGGTTGATTCTTCGCCGATGAACACGGGCTGCTTTCATCGTTCCTTTTTCCATTGATTTCCTCTATTTATTACGGATTGCGGGCCAGACGAAATTCGTCCGTTGAAATTGCACCTGGATGGCGAACCCAACGGCCCCGGGAATGATATGCGCATTCTCGTTCAAAGGATCGCTCGGGGTTGGGTGGAATGGGGAGGGACGGCAACGGACCGCGCCGAAACAGGGATGCTCTGCCTGATCGGATTTCATCGCGCCGATGCGCGGGGCGTCCTTGAGCCGATGGCGGGAAAAATGCTACATTTGCGCATTTTCGAGGACGATAATGGGCGGATGAATCACGCGTTGCAGGATGTGCGGGGGCGGTTGATAGTGGTGCCCCAATTCACGCTCCATGCGGATTGCCGGAAAGGCCGCAGGCCAAGCTTTACCGATGCGATGGAGCCGGAGAAGGCCGGGGAATATTTCCAGGAGTTCCTCCGCATCTGCCGGGAGACGCAACCGGATCTGATTGCCGGGGAATTCGGGACCCACATGAACGTCCATCTGGTCAACGATGGGCCGGTTACATTCCTGCTGGACAGCCGGGAATTGATTCCATAAAGGCGAGCGCCCGGGCTCACCACAGGGGCTGACATTCATGAAAGTCATCAAATCCGATGTAAATCTCGGCGATTACCGCACCGACGTCATGAATTTCCTCAACGAGTTTGGGCTGGAAGCTCCGGCGATCCTGTCCATATCCCGCCGGGTGGAATTGGTGCAGTTCAATGCCGGGGAGGATGTGCTGACACAGGGAGAGCAGCAGTACAACATTTATTTTCTGGTGAAGGGCGGGGTCAACATTATCGTCAAGGTGCACGACCGGGAAGAACAAATCGGAGAAATGGGCCCGGTGACCATGCTCGGCGAAATCTCTTATTTCAACCGGATTCCCGCCACCGCCACCGTTCATGTGGATTCCGGGAGCGAAGCCCTGTTTTTGCGGATTTCCTTCGCTGGCTTCGATGAAGTCATCGAGGATTTTCCCCAAATCAAGCCCACCCTGATGCGCATCGGCGACTTGCGCGTCATCAGCCAAAAAGACGGGTTTGCGAGCTATTCCTTTTTCATGGACATGATCGGCTGGAAGCGGGACCGCTTGGCGTTGAACCGGGCGTTGTCCCCCCAACTGGAAAACACGGTCCTCAATGAGTTCCTCGCGCGTCTGGATGCCCAGGACCGTATCCTGGATGTGGGCGACGGGCCGGGTGTGATCTGTGAAATCATCCACAATCATAAACCCGAATGGTTGGACAACCTGTACATCCAGGCCACCCACCTGGAAGACGCAATCATCGATCCCATCGAACCCTTTCCATCGGATTTGTCCCGGGCCAAATTCCTGCGGGAAAAATTCCAGGCGATATCCGCCCTTCAGATCTTCGACCATCTCACTCCTTCCGAAGTGGGGGAGCAGTTCGAACTGGCCGTTCGCCTGCTGGAAAATACCGGGCTGCTGCTGGTGCTTAAAGTGAAAATCGTCGACATATCCCACCCGGGGGGGATGACCGACTCCACCCTGCTCTTCCGGGATTTGAAGGAATTGGTGGAAGAAAAATGGCCGGGCACCCTGGGAAAATCCGAGGAGTTGGTGAACGTAACCTTCGTGGATGCGGATTTCGATCCGTCCATGGAATGGAATCCGAAATTTTGCGATCTGGTGGGGGAAAAAAAGCTGAAACCGCCGGAGGATGGGGATACCGTGGCGAATATTTTGCTCTCGGTCCTGATGGAGCAGGCTCGTAGGAGAATCTTCAATCCCGAGGAAATCCAATTCCACTGGCTGGCTTGGCATGCCGATCATCACGGGTTCATCATGGAGTCTTCCCTGCAGCGGCCGGAAGTTGGTTTTTTCTTCCAACTCTATCGCTATAGCCCGGACGCCGGGAAAAATTGACACCTCCCGTGACTAACCCGCCCTCTCCTCCGGTGATTAACCCGCCCTCTCCTCCCTCGGAGAAAATCCTTCGCAATCCGGACGCGCTGATATTCGATCTGGACGGCACCCTCTGGGATTCCACGGAAACCGTAGCCCTGGCCTGGAACCGGGCTCTGTCCCGGATGGGCAGGGAGGAGCGCTCCATCACCGTGGCGGATATCGCCGGGGTGATGGGTATGACGCATCTGGAGATCTGCCGCACCCTGTTTCCGGACGTGCTGGAAGCCCGGGCCGGGGAAATCGTGCTGGCCTGCTACGCGGAGGAGGAAAAGCAGATCCACCGCCTGGGAGGCCGTCTCTACGATGGCGTGGCAGCCGGCTTGAAGACGCTGGCGCGGGGGTATCCCCTCTTCATCGTCAGCAATTGCCAAAAGGGATACATCGAAAGCTTCCTCTCCTGGTCCGGGTTGGCGCCCCTCTTCGCCGATTTCGAATGTCACGGGAATACCGGCAAGCGCAAGGGAGAAAACCTGCGCCTGGTGGCAGCGCGCAACCGCCTCCATGGGCCGGTTTATATCGGCGATACCGACAGCGACCGCAAGGCCGCCGGAGAGGCGGAGATGCCCTTCATTCATGCCCGCTACGGATTTGGCGCGGGGTTGGGGGAGGGTCCGTTCATCCGGGCCTTCGATGAACTGCAAAACCTGTTGCCCGGACGGGGGAGTCCATCCTGAGCCCGGATCGGAAGCACCCCTGCCCTTCCCGGCGGGGCCATGCTTTCCGGCGGGCTATGCTTTCCGGCGGAGCCATGTTTCCCGGCTGGTCACGGCTCTTCCCGCTTTGACTCATATTGGTGGTCCTGGGGGCAAGGCCTGGGTTCCACTGGTACTGCCGGCGGAGAGCGCAATGGACACGGACGGCACTCCCTTTGGGCGCCCCTAAAAAGAGACCACGATGGCCAGTGTCAGGGTCTCGAATTCGTGCAGATCCTGGGTTCCGTCGTAGCCGAAATTGTCCTTGTACTTGGTGTAAACCAATCGGGGCAGGGGAAGCGGGATAAACGGAAGGTCGATGTTAATCTCGGCCCCGTAGGAAATGAATCCCCGGTGCGATCCCACCCGGGCGCTGAAAGCGTTGTTTCCGGTGGAGGTCTTCCACAGTCCCAACTCCATTCCGGCATGGAGCCGCTGTGTCTGGCTGCGTTTGTGGTGCTGGCCGTCGGTGGGATCGTAGACCAGCACCTCGCCGGTAACATCTTCCCACTCCCCGCTGATGACCAGATCGACTGCCGGGATGTTGGGGGCCAGAGAAAACCCGATATTGTACGTGCCCGGAACCTCCAGGGTGTCCTGGGTCACGGGGTCCGCTGGGTCAAGAGCCGCCCCGCCGACGTTATAGGCCACCAGGCTCCACTGCCCACGAATCCAGGAGAGGGCTTCCATCCGCCAGATCATCCCGACGTCATAGGTAGTCCCTGAATAACTGGGGCCAGTGGTCGTCAGATCGATGTTCGAACCAGCGATGATGTTGCCGAACGTGTCGGAAGCGATTTCGTCCTGAAATGTAAAACTCTTGATGGTGGCGCCCAGCATCAACTGCCCTTCGAGCAACGCGAACCCGATGGAACCGAAGTTGATGTTGAGCCGTTGCTTGGTCACCACCAAGTTGTCGGCTGCGTCGACGGTACTATCGAGATTGGTGTCCTGGAACTCAAATGAGTACTTGAGTTGATCCATCTTCCCGCCCGCGAATCCGATATTGAATTCCGCCAGATTGAACACGGCGTTATAGAAGGTCTGGGCACGGTAGTAATTGGTCTCCTTAAAGTATTTATTCAGGTAGCCGGTATAATCGGAATCGCTGCCTTGTATCAGACCATAGGTATCGTTGAGGAAGTCTCCGCTAGGCGAAATTTCCCCTTCGACGGTCAGCGCATAATCGAGCTTGATGTCCGCATCGTACTGCACCAGCCCGGCGGGATTGTGGAGCATGGCTCCTTCGCCCCTGGCCACCGCGCCATAGGCGTTCCCCATGGCCAGCGCCCGGGGGTCGGTCTGGTAGAAGGAGGCCAGGTCGAAGCCACGGGTGACCTGGGCGGTTCCATGAGCGGGAAAAAGCGCCAGCAGGATCACTGCCGCGCCGATCAGGGTTGATAATCTCAGCCCGGATTTTCCCGTCCCGGAAGGATGGTTGAATATGGAGTCAGTCATGGCGGTATCGTGGTCGGGAGTGATGGTAGGGTTGGCCGGCTTGCGGGCTTGCAGGCTTGCCTGTGCGATTCAGGGGTTTGCATTTCCCAATCCAGGTTATCCTGCAAATATCCTTCCATTTACAAAAATTCTCCACTGGTAGGTGATGAATCGTTCAGAATTCGAGCCCATCATGACCATCGAATGCCAATACATAACAGGCTTGAGCGGGTTTTGGGAATTTGCGGAACACCGGGAAATTTTCCGCTGATGGGCAAGGGTGAGAGCGGCCCGTCTGTCCGGCGGCAACCTTGGCGCTCCGGAGGGATTGTGGCCGATTCGGCACAGTCCACCGGCCAGGGCACGCACGGAGGACGCTGAGGGCGCTGAGGGCGCGCCGGTCCCACCCGGCTTCAGGGGCCGCCGCTCCCTTTCGGGGGGTGGAGAGGAGTCCAGGATGGAAGGGAATCTTCGGGTGTCGGGAAAAGCGGCATGTCCCGCAGGTCCGACTCCACATGATCGGGTTCCCGGTTTTTCTTCCCCGCCTTGGATTTGATGCGGGAGCCTTTTTTCGGCCCCGGATTCGGCTTGCTTCGGGATTTTCCGGACGGGGGATGCATCATTGGGGTCACCATCTCACTTTTCTCCATTTGACGGAATCAGTATTGATGGAAATGGTATCAATGGATAATTTAATAATAATATATTAATTAGGACATTATATCTTGAAATTTTCACCCTGTAAAGAGGAATAATCAAAATCCTGCGCAGGGTGTGCGGTTGGGTAGCGACTCAGTCTGGATCTCCCATGGAAAAAACACACATGTCATGCCGGGCGAAGCATCTCCCTGTTTTACGCGGAAGATCCTGCCCTGCGTTCAGGGTGACATATACAAATTGAGTCGCTGCCTCCGGTTGCCGAACGCCAGCCCCGGGCGTATCCTGGTGCCATGGACGAACGCCTCCGGAGCCTCGGCGGATTACAACCGGGCCCTATATCCCAGGATAACTCCCCCGGCCCCCCACGGGCCCGCGCCGCCATCCAGACTCTTGGTTGCCGGCTGAATCTGGCCGAGTCCAACCTGATCCGGGCCCGGTTGGAGTCCGCCGGATATCAGATCGTGCCTTGGGGCGAGGCGGCGGACGTGCTGGTGCTCAATTCCTGCACGGTGACTTCCCAGGCCGGAGCGAAAACCCGCAAGATCCTGCGCACGGCCCGGCGGGAGCATCCCGAAGCCACCCTGGCGGTGACCGGATGCCATGCCCAACTCCATGGGGAGTCCCTGGCGCAAGCGGGCCTGGCGGATACCGTGGTGGGAAACGCGGAGAAGCTCAACCTGGCCGGCTATTTGGGAGAACCTTCGCCATCCACCGAAGGCACGCCGCGGGCCGTGCGTGTGGTGATTCCGCCTCTTTCCAGCGCCCCCTTTTCCATCGGGGGAACCGGTTTCCCAGCGGCCGCCGCCTCCGGTTTTCCAGACGCCGGAAGCGGCGCCGCTTCGGCCGGGGGATTCGATGCGCGCTCTCTGGTGACCAGCGGAGAGGGCACCCGCGCCCATCTGAAGATCCAGGACGGATGCGACTTCATGTGCGCCTTCTGCGTCATTCCCCGCGCCCGTGGACGCTCCCGTCCGCGCACCCTCCCCGATCTGGTGGCCGAAGCGGAAGCCCTGGCCGAAGGGGGCGTAAAGGAAATCGTGGTAACGGGGGTTAACGTCGGCGCCTACGGCGAGGGCAACCGTTCAGCCGCCCCCGGGCGGGAGGACGCCTCCTTCGGCCAGGGCCTCATGGCCGTGATGGATGCCCTGGACGCCATCCCCGGCCTGGAACGGCTGCGGATCGGCTCCATCGAGCCCACCACGGTTCCCGAAGGGCTGCTGGAGCGGATGGCCGCCCGCGATCATTTGCTGACGCCCTTCCTCCATCTGCCCCTGCAATCCGGATCGGCCCGGGTGCTGGAAGGAATGCGGCGCCGCTATGGCCCGGAGGAATACCGGGCTTTTGCCGCCTCGGCCCTGGAGCTGGTACCCGCGCTCTGTCTGGGCGCGGACGTGATGACCGGATTTCCGGGAGAGGATGACGAGGCCTTCGCGGAAACACAAGCCTTCCTGGAGAGTCTGGACTTTGCCTATTTTCACGTATTCCCCTACTCCCCCCGGCCAGGGACGGCCGCTTTCCGCATGGAGGGGAAGGTGCGGGAATCCGTCCGCACCCGCCGCGCCGCGCTGCTGCGTGCTCTCAGCGAGCGCAAGCGGGAATCCTTCCACCGCCGTTTTCTCGGGCAGACGATGGATGTGCTCTTCGAACGCCCCCGGGCGCCGGAACGGGCGGAGGGGTATACCGCCAACTACATCCGCGTGGAAGTGCATGCTTCCCACGATTCCGGCGACCACGGCGCCGATGGCTCCGATGCCGCAGGGCTGCACAACCGCATCCTCCCCGTGCGCCTGTTGGAGGCCGGACCTTCCAGGATGGTGGGCGAGTTGGTGGCAGGGGCCTGATGTCCCCTCCTTCCCGACGGTTGCCGTGAATCCCCATTTCCCGGCCTGAAAAGTGTGGTAGATATGCGGAAGTAAATTCAGCTCAAGCGATCCTGCACTCCCGTGTATTCCAGAGGAATTCCATCCCATGAAATCAATCCATCAATCCACTCTAAACCAAGGGCCGTGGCTGCGCCTGCTCCTGGTGGGGACGGGGCTCCTGTTGTCGGCGGGGTTGTTTTCGACGCTGGCGCTGGGGGACGAGGACGGAAACGGGGAGCGGGAGCGCGGAGTGGGGAGAGCCCACCGGGCCACCCAACGCCATCTCGCGGCTCTCAGGAAAATTCGCGGCCAGGTTCCCGGGGAGGCGGGTTCCGCCCTGGACACCGCCATTCGGGAAAGCGAGGCGGACCTGGCTGCCCTGCGGAGCGCTTCGGCGGGGGAAGGAAAGGGCATCGACCGCCCCGTGGCCGCCAAAGCCCTGGCTTCCGTCGAGAAGCACACGGCGAAACACACCGAGGTACTGGAAGGGTTGTTGTTCAAGGTACCGGAGGCTGCCCGCCCGGCCATCCTGAAGGCGATCAGGGTGTCGAAGCGGGGGCGCAAAGCAGCGCTGGAGGCCCTCTCCCGGATGCGCGGGAAGGATGGGCTGCGCGGCCCTCCACCGGCCGCGAGAGGCCGCCCGCCAAGCTCCCGGGACTCCTCCGTAGAATCCGGGGGCCCCGGGCACTTCGTGGGGAGAGGCCCGCCACCCCACATTCCAGGCCGGGTCAGACCGGGCCCGCCGGAACGGGGACGGGGAAAAGGGCGCAATCGATAACGGGCGGAGCCCGGGAAGATGGAACTCCCTAGCAAACCCTTGTTTCAACCATTCGGCGCATCTAGTCGGGGAACAATTCGACGGGAAAGGTATTGGAATAGATATTATTCCCGGTGCGCCAGGCATTGGCGTAGCGCACCAGCCGGTTGCGGGGAAATCCGCTGATTTCCGTTAACCGGTTGTAGGCATCGTCCAGGTACCCTACCGCATCGATCAACCCCCGTTTTTTGGCGTCCTGCGAGGAAAAGATGCGTCCGTCCGCGATGTCGTCGATTTGGCGGGTGGTCATTTTAGGCCGCCCGGTTTTCACGACCTGAACGAATTTCTTGTGCTGCTCATCGATCAGGGCCTGGAGCAGCTTACGCTCCTTGGGTTGTCTGGGCTTGTAGGGGCTGTCGAGGTCCTTGAACTTCCCGGACGTGATCGGGTCGGATTCCAACCCCAGCTTTTTCATCAACCCGGAGTAATTGAGGTGGGGCAGAATCACGCCGATACTCCCGGTGATGGTGGTGGGATGGGCAAAGATCTCATCCGCGGCCATGGCGATGTAAACCGCGCCCGAAGCAGCGATATCCCCCATGGAGGCTACGATCTTCACCTTCTTGCTCTTTTTGAACTCCATCAGGGAGTGGTAGATGATGTCGCTGTCTGTCAGGGTGCCGCCCGGGGAGTTGATGCGCAGCAGAATCCCCCGCACCCTGGGATCGGAAAAGGCGATTTCCAGTTCCTGCCTCACACGGGCGGTCATGCCCGGCAATACGCCCAGCCCGGGAACCAGGATCGGGGTGTTCATGATGGGGCCGTTGATATCGATGAGGAGAATCTTGTTCTCTCCCTCGCCCTGGAGCAGGATTTCCCGGAATTCAGGCTTGTTCCCGTTTCCGAGGGATACGCACCCCGAAACGATTCCCAGGGAAACCAGCAGCAGGAGGAGCAACGGAATCCGTCTGGACCATCGCTCGAGGAACGATAGGAACCGCGGACATTGGAAGGATGTCATGTGAGGATCAACCCAGTTCTTTGAGAAGGTTGGCCATTTCAATGGCGGTGATCATGGCCTCCGCGCCCTTGTTCCCGGACTTGGCGCCGGCCCGGTCGATGGCCTGTTCCACGGTCTCCGTGGTCAGGACGCCGAATCCGAGGGGGATTCCCGATTCCTGCGCCACCTGCGCCAGACCGGTGGTGGCCCACCCGGATACGTATTCGGAATGGGAGGTATCCCCGCGGATGACCGCCGCCACGGCCACCAGGGCGTCGTAACCTCCCCGTGCGGTCAGCTTCTTGGCGGCCAGCGGCATTTCGAACGCGCCGGGAACGCGGATCACATCCACGTCATCGGGATTTCCACCATGCCGGCGGAAGGCCTCAATGGCCCCTTCCGTCAGGCGTTCGGTCACGAATTGATTGAAGCGCGCGGACAATATCGCGATTTTCAGTCCGCTCGCGTTGAGGGTTCCTTCCTTGATAGCCATGGGACGAACTTTCTCAATCGGGTCCATTGTCAACGCAGCCCAAACCGGCTCCGGCCATGGAGGTGAAGCATCGCCCGGCGCACCGAAAATTCCCACAGGAAATCCCGCAGAAAATCTCGAGGGGCCGCGCAGTGGAGGGTTTCAGAGATTCCTTGCAAGGAAAAGCAAGATGCACGCCTCTCCCGGCCTCATTTCCGTGCCGCCAACCGTTCGGCGCTCCCTTCAAGTTTCCGGCGGCCCAGGGTAAAGCGGAACCGGCCCGCCGGTCAGTTCTCGATTTTCAGCAAATGGCCCAGTTTGTTTTTCTTCGTGAGCAGGTAATCCTTGTTTTCCACGGAGTGCGGCATTTGCAGCGGCACCCGGTCCACTACTTCCAGATCGTGCCCCACCAGCCCCACGATTTTGCGGGGATTGTTGGTAATCAAGCGCATTTTGCGGATGCCCAGATCGTGGAGAATCTGCGCGCCAATCCCGTAGTCCCGCAGGTCCTCCCCGAAGCCGAGACGGTGGTTGGCCTCCACGGTGTCCGCGCCTCCGTCCTGGAGCGCGTAGGCTTTGATTTTATTGATGATCCCGATCCCCCGGCCTTCCTGGGGCAGGTAGAGGATCACCCCCCGGCCTTCTTCGGCGACGATGGCCATGGCGGCGTGCAACTGCTCCCCGCAATCGCAGCGCAGGGAGTGAAACACGTCGCCTGTGAGACACTGGGAGTGTACCCGCACCAGCACCGGATCGTCCTTCTCCCATTCACCCACGGCCAGGGCAATGTAATCGTCGTCGGTGTTCACGTTCTGAAAGCCGATCACCCGGAAGTTCTTCCCGAAGGAGGTGGGCAGAGAGGCTTCCGCCATGCGCTTGACCAGGGTTTCCGTGCGTTTGCGATAGGCGATCAGGTCGGCAATGGTGATGTATTTGATACCGTGCTGATCCGCCAGTTGACGCAGGCGGGGATAGCGGGCCATGTTGCCGTCCTCGTCCATCACTTCGCAAATCACGCCGGCGGGGCGAAGTCCCGCCAGTTTGGCCAGATCCACCGAGCCTTCGGTTTGGCCGGCCCGCACCAGCACGCCCCCCCGCTTGGCCCGCAGGGGAAAGATATGCCCGGGGGAACGGATATGCTCCGGGCGAACATCGGGGTTGACCGCCGTCTGGATGGTATGCGATCGGTCCGCTGCGGAAATTCCAGTGGTGATTCCGCTGGCTGCCTCGATGCTGATAGTGAAATTGGTGCCGTAGGTGGAGGTGTTGTTCTCCACCATCAGCGGTATTTCCAGTTGGTCCACGATGGTGGGGTGCAGGGCCAGGCAGATCAATCCGCGCCCATGGGTGGCCATGAAGTTGATGACCGCGGGGGATGCCAGTTCCGCCGCCAACACCAGGTCACCCTCGTTTTCCCGGTCCTCGTCGTCGGCCAGGATCACCATTTTCCCCTGCCGGATATCCTCGATGGCGTCTTCGATCCGGTCGAAGCGGCGGTCGTCCGGGGGATTCTCCTGGCCGGGTGCGGATCCACGGGAATCGGGTGGGGGTGTGGGCGTATCGGATTTCATGAATGGCCTGTGGTGAGCCGGCATCCCGCCGGCGGAATGGAGTTGGTTTGATTCGGGCCCTGTTTCCGGCAGGTTCCGGCTGCCGAACCCGCTTCGAGGCGCGGTACTCCGGCAATTCCGGATTTCCTTATGGATCGAAATACCCGTGTACCAGCACGTCGTCTCCAATCAAGACGGGGGGGGAAAGCGAAAGTAGTGGCGTATCTTCCAACCGTTCCACCCCCAACCCCTTGCACCAGGCAGGGGCATCGGGTTCGCCGATCAGGCGGCCCGCAAGATATAAGAATAATTCATCCGCATCCCCATTTGCAATGAGGGAGCCGTGAACGCTGCCCCCGCCTTCCACCAACAGGGTGGAAAGTCCCGCAGCGCGCAGTTTGGGGAGGAACTCGCGCCCTTCCGGCCGGGGGGTGGCGCAGAGAATCGTTTCCACGCCCAGCGCTTCCAGGCGGCGCAGACGGACGGCCTCCGCCTCCCGTCCGGCGATGACGATGCGCCGCGCGCCGTCGTCCGCCAGCATTCGCGCCCCAGAGCCGATGGGGGCCCCCGTGTCGGTGCGGGGCTCCGTGCCTATGCGGGCCTGGGAGTCCAGCACGATCCGGGCGGGAGCATACGCCCTGCTCCCCGCATCCTCATTCTCCTCCAGGCGGACAGTCAGGCGGGGGTCGTCGGCGAGGACGGTGCCGATGCCCACTACGATTCCATCGTGCCCGGCCCGCAGCCGGTGCGCATGCCGGCGGGCTTCCGTTCCCGTGATCCATTGCGATTCCCCGCTGCGCGTCGCGATGCGGCCATCCAGGGTGGCCGCCGCCTTCAGGGTCAGGTAGGGCCGGTTCTTTTCCTCCAGCCGGCGCTGCGCGCGGCCAGGGTCTGGTGTGATGGGGTCGAGGGAGTTCAAGGGATCACGATGGGGGGTGGATGGTCGAATAGGAGCCTCTGGTGCGGTGTCCCATTAAAAACGTAAATTATTTACTCAAATCAAATCAATGAACTATCCCGCAGCAAGCTATGGGATATCAAATTGAAAAACTGTTGTTTCCATGCGAAGCAAGCTTCTGGGAATTAGACCCAAAGAGATTAAAAAAAAATCGGTATATCTAAACAATATTTCTTTAGACCCTCATACCTGCAGTCCGGTAAGTAGCAGCTGGGATACCGTTCAGGAAAAACAACAGGCATTCGGTCAACGACTCGTTTTCCGGGCCGGGATACACGCGGAATTCAGTTCTTGTTCCGACACCTTAGAAAACTTCAATATGATATCGCCTTTTTAAATATCGTCTCCAGATTGGGAACACTCGCCAGTTCCAGAACCCCGTTCTTCTGGCCCTCATACCCATCCCAGAAACTCCATACAATATCCTCCCCAGGGTCCACCTCAACGGAAACTGTCTTATACGACGAATTGTAGGCAATTTTAATTTGAGCCAACATCGCCCCATTTTGTAAAAGCTTCTGAACAGCCCTTTTCAGACTCCGGGGTTGCGTGGAGAAAATTGTAAATTTCAACAGAGACCGTTCGTAAGGATAGATATCGAACCATAGTATCCTGCTCATAACTTCGTCGATCATATTCGTATAGGCCCGCCCCAACAGTAATTGCTCGTTCCAATTTATCTCATAGATGTCATCGGTTGGTGTTATATGTAACAAGTAACCGAATTTCTCCGGAAAATGGATGGAAATGGCGGTGCATGTTGCGACTCCAACAGTATAAAGCTGATCTCTCCCTTTCGTGCTCACATACTCCTTCACATCCACTTTGATCCGTTTGCCATTGAATCCACTACGGTTCCTTGTTCGGTTATTCTCACCGGATGGGATGGAATATTCATTCAATATGTAAAGAATCTTATCGAATATCTTATTTTGCCAAATTTTATATAGATCGGTTATTACTTCATCTTCATCGATTTCGGCAATAATAGTCCATGCTGTACCCTTGAAATTGAATTTCTCATAAGAGCTGAATACTTTTTTTCCCCGGTAGTCTAAAATTAAACCTTCTCCTTCACCTTCCTTCGATGCATTTAAAACCGCCTTTGTATTTATTTTTTTATTAAGTATAATGTCATCATTCAAGAAGCGGGATTCTGTTAACATCAGTCCTTTCTGATTGACCAGATAAACTTCTTCGGTTTCACCACGCTTGGGATAGTTTGCCAGGATTCGGTTTACCTCGTTGAGGGCTAACTGAAATACCATGGTCCCAATTCTTTTGAATTCAACAAAAACAGGTACTATATAGAATGAGGCCGGTTCTCCAGAGATTGCATAATACTCATAATCAACGAATGTAATATTACGACCTGATTGTTCAATAGCTTCCTGTAACATTAAATTTTGAAATATCGGATTATTAATATTTAACAGAAAGTCTTCTTCCATTTTGACCGTGTAGAATATATTACCCTGACGATCCAACAATAAAATATCGTAGAACATCCCGAAATCATTTACATATATTTCCTCCCACTTACGGTTAAGATCCCAAAATTGGGGAGTTCCGTATTTCTTGGATACAAAGAGGGATAGCATTTCACGAAAATCGTTGATGTATCGGCGATCGCGTTGCACAGCATTCGCAACGGCATATTGGCTCCGTAAAAAAGCAAGTGCTGTTGCTTTCTTTCGCAGTCTCATCTCGCGCAATTTCAAGAATACTTCCGCCTTGTATTCCTCCGGAGATTGAATTTCATCGATAAAAAACCATGAGCCTGCCAGGAGTAGCACCGTTGTCAGCGTTATAGCGGCCAATAAAGCGAAAAATGATTTTTTAATATGGATTGGAAATTTTTTGCTGAGCATATGGAGACTAGGTGTTTATTTGGGGAATAAAACAAGATTCGGTGTTCCGGAATTCCCCGGATGTAATGGAAAAAACCACTTTGTTTGAAACCGCTTCCAATCACAATGGAATAAGAATCGCCCCTTTCAGTCGAAGCGGGAAATTCAATTCGGCGTTTTCTCGCGCGGTGAAGCCGGGATTCCGGCGTGTCAGTACCTTTGCCAATAATCTGAAAAAATTTAGGGAATCACATCATGGAAGAGCCCTGGCTGAATGGAGACTCTGGCAGTTAGAAGACAAAGCCCGGGATAGGATTCCATGGATCCGTGTCCAACTCAACTGGAAAGCGTGCGGCGGACGGCCTGTTGCCAGCCGGCGTACATCTTCTCCACCTGGGCCGGCTCCAGTTGCGGCGTGAAGCGCCGCTCGAGCGCCCAGCTCTTGGAGAACTCATCGGGCGCCGGATAGAAGCCCATTTGCAGCCCGGCCAGATAGGCGGCGCCCAGCGCGGTGGTTTCCAGCACCCGCGGGCGGTCCACGGGGGCGCCCAGCACGTCGGAAAGGCGCTGCATGGTCCAATCGGAGGCCACCATCCCCCCGTCAACCCGGAGCACCGTATCCCGGGCGCCTTCCCAATCCCCCCGCATGGCCTCCAGCAGGTCGCGGGTCTGGTAGCAGACGCTTTCCAGCGCGGCCTTCGCGAACTCCTTGGGGCCGGTGGCCCGGGTGAGGCCATAGATCGCGCCCCGGCAATCCGCATCCCAATAGGGCGCCCCCAGCCCCACGAAGGCGGGCACCAGGTAGACGTGCTGACCGGGATCGGCCTGGGCCGCCAGGTCTCCCGATTGCGCCGCGTCGTCGAGGATGCCCAGACCGTCCCTAAGCCACTGCACCGCCGCGCCGGCGATGAAGATGGAGCCTTCCAGCGCGTACACCGGCTGGCCGTTCAACTGATAGGCGATGGTGGTCAGGAGCCGGTTCTGCGAGCGCACGGCCTCGGCCCCGGTATTGAGCACGGCGAAGCAGCCGGTGCCGTAGGTGGATTTCACCATCCCTTTTTCGAAGCAGGCCTGACCCACCGTCGCCGCCTGCTGATCCCCCGCGATGCCCCGCACCGGCAAGGGGGCACCGAAGATTTCCGGGTCCGTATCCCCAAAGTCCGCCGCGCTGTCCCGCACTTCGGGAAGCAGCGTTGCGGGCACACGCAATATCCGCAGCAATTCGGGGTCCCAGCGGCCCTGGTGAATATCGTAGAGCAGGGTGCGGCTGGCGTTGGTGGCGTCGGTGGCGTGAACCTTTCCCCCCGTCAACCGCCAGAGCAGAAAGCAGTCCACGGTGCCGAAGGCGAGCCGGCCTTGTTCCGCCGCCTCGCGCGCGCCGTCCACGTGATCCAGGATCCAGGCGATTTTGCTGCCGGAGAAATAGGGGTCCAGCAGGAGCCCCGTCTTTTCGGAGAAAAGGGGTTCGTGGCCCTCGGCCTTCAGGGCGGCGCAGGTGTCCGCCGTGCGGCGGTCCTGCCAGACGATGGCGCGATGGATGGGCTTGCCGGTATCCCGCTCCCAGACGATCGCCGTTTCCCGTTGATTGGTGATGCCGATCCCCGCCACGTCGCCGGGTTGGGCGCCGGCTTTCCGCATGGCATCGCGGCAGGTCTCCAGGGTGGAATTCCAGATGTCCTCGGGATCGTGCTCCACCCAGCCCGATTGCGGGAAGTGCTGCTCGAATTCCTGTTGCGCCGAGGCAACCGCGGAATAATTTCCGTCGAAGAGAATCGCCCGGGAGGATGTGGTGCCCTGGTCGATCGCAAGGATGTAGGAAGTCATCGGGTTCTCCTTCTTGCGCTTCCCCGCATGTCGGCCGGGCCGGGGTTATCCGGCCACTGAATCCGCTGAGGCCGCGATGGCCACGGAATTTGCGGAATCTGCGGAATCCCCGGGGACCGTGAGGGCCGGATAGTGTTCCTTAAGCCATTTGTCCAGGCCGCGCACCTCCTCCGAGGACATCCGCAGGCCCAGCTTCGATCTCCGCCACAGAATGTCCGCGGCGCTTGCCGCCCACTCGTGCTCGATGAGGTATACCACTTCCCGCTCATAAAGCCCTGTCCCGAAGTGATGGCCCATTTGTTCCGGATTTTCCACCCCGGCCAGAAGTTCACGGGTGCGCGTGCCGTAGGCGTGGGCCATCCGGTCGATCAGGGCAGGGGGGAGCGCCGGGAATTCCGAGGCCAGCCCATCGACCAGGCCGCCCATTCCGTCTGCGGGAAAATCCCCCCCGGGAAGAGGCACCCCTCGGGTCCACGCCGGGCCCAGTCCGGGAATCCGTCCCTTGAGCAGCTTCAACGCTTCCTCGGCGAGACGGCGGTAGGTGGTGAGCTTGCCGCCGAAGACATTGATCAGGGGCGGCTCCTCCGCACCGCCTTTGGCGGAATCCACACCGCCCTGGAAGTCGAGGACATAGTCGCGGGTCGCTTCCTGGGCCGCCGTCCCGGCCTCCCCGTACAGGGGGCGAACGCCGGAGAAGGTCCAGGTGACATCCCCGGGGCGGATGGGCACGGAAAAATATTCGCTCGCCGCCTCGCAGAGATACTGGATTTCGTCTTTGGAAATCGCTGCCGCGCCAGGGTCTCCCAGGTAATCCACGTCCGTCGTGCCGATGAGGGTGAAGTCCTCCTCGTAGGGAATGGCAAAGATGATGCGCAGGTCCGCGTTTTGAAAAATATAGGCCCGGTCATGGCTGAATATGCGGGGCACGACGATATGGCTTCCCCGCACCAGCCGGGTTTTCAGAGCCGATTCCATGCTGAAGCGCTGGTAGATCACCTCGGATATCCAGGGTCCTGCCGCATTGACGAGTACCTTCGCCTCGACGACTTGCGTTTTTCCCGTCCGCCTGTCCAGCAACTCCACCTTCCAACAGTCTCCCTCCCTCCTGGCGGAGCGCATTTCCGTGCGGACACGGATGTCGGCGCCCCGGGCGGCCGCGTCCATGGCGGTGACCACCACCAGCCTGGCATCGTCCACCCGGCAGTCGGAATATTCGAAGCCCTTGGTAAATCCCGGTTTGAGCGGAGACCCCACCTCGGTCCGTTTCAGGGAAACCTGGCGCGAGGGCGGGAGGATGGTGCGTTTTCCCAAATGGTCGTAGAGGAACATGCCCAGCCGAATAAGCCAGGCGGGCCTCAAATCCTTGTGGTGAGGCAACACGAACCGCAGGGGATGGATGATGTGGGGCGCCATGCCCATCAGCACTTCGCGCTCCTGGAGCGATTCGCGAACCAGCCGGAATTCGAAATGCTCCAGATAGCGGAGTCCTCCGTGGATCAGTTTGGTGGAAGCCGAGGACGTTCCGCTGGAAAGATCGTTTTGCTCGGCCAATAGAACGGACAACCCCCGCCCGGCGGCATCCCGCGCGATTCCGCACCCGTTGATTCCTCCGCCGATGACCGCAATATCATACATTTTTTGCTCACTCATTTGTTTCCACCCGCTCCTTATATCTTGGCAGGGATGCCATCGGATGGAAATTATAAACGAGCGAATATGAACCTTCAATGAAAATTTCGCGCCTGAAATGAACTTTTACTCCGCCCCCGCGATTTCGACCCGCACATCGTGTTCGCGGCAAATCCGCGCCAGGGAGACGGGGGGCGGCTTGTCCGTCACGAAGCTTTCCATCTGCGAAATATGGCCAATTCGAACCGGGGCGGAGCGTTCGTACTTCATGCTGTCCGCCACCAGGATGGAATGCCGGGCGTTTTCCATAATGGCCTGGGCGACTTTTACCTCGCGGTAATCGAAATCCAGCAGCGATCCATCGGAATCGATGGCCGAAGTACCCAGGATGGCGAAATCGGCCTTGAACTGGCGGATGAAATCGGCGGTCGCCTCCCCCACGACGCCTCCGTCCGTCCGCCGCACCAACCCCCCCGCAACGATGACCTCGATCTCCGGATTTCCCCGCAGAATGTTGACAACATTGATATTATTCGTGATCACGAGCAATCCTCGCTTATCCCGGAGGGAGAGGGCCACTTGTTCGGTGGTGGTGCCGATATTGATCACGAGCGAGCTGTGATTGCTGATCAGCGAAGCGGCCTTGATGCCGATTCTCCGTTTTCCTTCCGAGGCCAACTCGCGGCGGGCTTCGTATTCGTAGTTGGTCACTCCTGAGGACAGAACCGCCCCCCCGTGCACGCGTTGCAGGAAGCTACGGTCGCATAACTCATTCAAATCCTTACGGATTGTCTGAGGAGTGACCTGAAAATGCTCGGCCAGCGTTTCCACCACGACGCGCCCGGACTGGCGGGCCAATTCGATGATGTCCGATTGGCGGGGAGTGATTGGATTCATGTCGGAAAATTCCGTGCCAGGTTTCCTTTTTCTTGCAAATATCCTCTTCCAAATATCCCAACCGGAATCAAATTTCCAGGGATGAGTTCGCATTCGTTTGATTTTTATTGACCTTCGATTTTTTTCGGATAATAGTCACAACGAATTCCTATTTCTGCGAATTCTTCAAATCTCATCCAGCGAGGGGCTCCATGATGAAAGCAAGAATTTTGTCCTGCGCCGGTCTGGCCCTGGCCGTGATGGTCAGTGTGGCTTTTGCCGGAGAGCGGGAAGCCAAAAAGTGGATCGACAAGGAGTTTCAGCCGTCGACCCTGTCCAAATCCCAACAGATGAAGGAAATGCGGTGGTTCATCAAAGCCGCCAAACCCTTCAAAGGGATGGAAATCAATGTGCTGTCGGAAACCATTCCCACCCACGAGTACGAATCCAAAATCCTCACCAAGGCCTTCCTGGAAATCACCGGCATCAAGGTGAATCACCAGTTGCTGGGCGAAGGGGAAGTGGTGCAGGCCGTGCAAACGCAGATGCAGACCAGACGCAACCTGTACGATGCCTACATCAACGATTCCGACCTGATCGGAACTCATTCCCGGCTGCAACTCGCCGTCAACCTGACCGACTGGATGGCGGGAACGGGGAAGGATGTCACCAATCCCATGCTCGATTTGGATGACTTCATGGGCATATCCTTCACCACCGGCCCGGACGGAAAGGTCTACCAACTCCCCGACCAGCAATTCGCGAACCTGTACTGGTTCCGCTACGACTGGTTCCAACGCCCCGATCTGAAGCGCAGGTTCAAAAAGCGCTACGGCTATAACCTGGGCGTGCCCGTCAACTGGTCCGCCTACGAGGACATCGCCGAATTTTTCAGCATTTACGTCAAGAATATCGACGGCGTGCGGATCTATGGCCACATGGATTACGGGAAGCGCGCCCCCGATCTCGGCTGGCGCATGACCGATGCCTGGCTTTCCATGGCCGGCGCCGGAAGCAAGGGCCTGCCCAACGGCGTCCCCGTGGACGAGTGGGGCATCCGCATGGAAGCAGGAAGCTGCAATCCGGCGGGTTCTTCCGTGACCCGCGGCGGCGCGGCCAATGGCCCGGCCGCGGTTTATGCCATCCGCAAATGGGACGAGTGGCTGCGCAAGTATGCCCCCCCGGGCGCCGCCAGCTATGACTTCTACCAGTCCCTGCCGGCGCTGTCCCAGGGCAACGTGGCGCAGCAGATTTTCTGGTACACCGCCTTCACCTCCTCCATGGTGGCCCCGAGAAGCGCGGGCAACAATACCGTGGATGACAAAGGCAACCTGTTGTGGCGGATGGCTCCCTCGCCCCACGGGCCTTACTGGGTAGAAGGGCAAAAGCTGGGCTACCAGGACGCCGGTTCGTGGACCCTGTTCAAGTCCACTCCCGTCAAGCGGCGCAAGGCGGCTTGGCTGTTTGCCCAGTTCGCAGTGTCGAAAACCGTATCGCTGAAAAAAACCCACGTCGGCCTGACCCCAATCCGGGATAGCGATATCCGTCATGAATCCTTCACCAAGCGCGCGCCGAAGCTGGGCGGCCTGGTGGAATTCTACCGTTCGCCCGACCGGGTGCGCTGGTCGCCCACCGGGATCAACGTGCCGGATTATCCCAAGCTGGCCCAGATCTGGTGGCAGCAGATCGGGGATGTCAACTCCGGCGCCTTCACACCCCAGCAGGCCATGGACCGCCTCGCGGCGGAAATGGATCAGGTGATGGCGCGGATGCAGGCGGCTGACGAAAAAGCCAATGTCTATGGTGGTTGCGGCCCTCGCCTCAACAAGGAACGGTCCGCTTCCTACTGGCTCAACAAGCCCGGATCGCCCAAGGCCAAGGTCAATGAGAAGCCCCGGGGCGAGACCATTGATTACGACGAGCTTGTCAAACGCTGGCAAAAGTAAGGCGCGCTTGATGGCATCCGGTGAAAACCCGGGGAGCGCCCAGTGCGCTTCCCGGTGTT